>NZ_JQMO01000003.1:3605231-3905667 GCF_000744785.1 Kitasatospora azatica KCTC 9699
GCTGTGGGGCGTCACGCCGTACGCCGTGGTCGAGAGCATGGCCTACTCCGAGCTGCCGTTCTGCGCGCTGGCCGCCTGGACCATGTACGCCGCCGTGAGCAGGCGCTGGATCCTGGCCGGGGTGCTCAGCACGCTGGCCGGCCTGACCCGGCCGACCGGTGTCGCGGTGGCCGCGGCGATCGGCATCGGCGCGGCCTGGGTGCTGGTCTCCCAGTGGTGGCGGGGCCGTCGCGGCACGCTGCCGGCCGAGGATCGGATCGCCTGGTGGCGACTGGTCCTGGGCGGCGCGATCGCGCCGGTCGGCTTCGTCGGGTACATCGCCTGGGTCGGCGTAGTCAAGGGCCGGATGGACGCCTACTTCCGGATACAGGACGCCTGGCAGTCGCACTTCGACTACGGACGCTCCACCTGGGACTCCTTCCACCACATGCTGACCGTGCCCGGCGGCATCTGGCTGACCGACCTGGTGGTGGCCGTGGTGCTGGTGGCCTCGGCGCTGCTGCTGGTCCTGTCCGTGCTCCAGCGCCAGCCGCTGCCGCTGCTGGTGTTCAGCGCGATCACCCTGCTGCTGGCCGTCGGCGACGCCGCGTACTTCAACTCCCGGGCCCGCTTCCTGGTGCCGGCATTCGCCCTGCTGTTCCCGCTGGCGGCGAACCTGGCACGGGTGCGCACCCGTGCGGTGGTGCCGACGGTGCTGGCCTCGGCGGCGGTGTGCTCCGCGCTGTACGGCGGCTACGTGGTCTTCGTCTACACCAACTCACCCTGAGCACCAACTCACCATGGGTCACGAGAGAGAATCTGGCAGGTCTGCAGGCATGAGTGTCGGCACGATGAGTACTGCCTCCGAACTCCCCGAGCAATCGGCGGGGGACGGGGAGGCAGGCGGCGGGGGCGTCGGACGGAACATCTTCGACCTGGCGCGGCGCGGATACTGGCTCTGGCCCGCCCTGCTGACCCTGGGCTTCGGCGTCTACGGCAGTGCCCGGGTCGGCCTGTGGCGCGACGAGCTGGCCACCTGGAGCGCGATCAACCGCAGCCCCGGCCAGCTGTACTACCTGCTGCACCACGTGGACGCCGTCTCCGGTGCCTACTACCTGTTCCTGCAGGAGTGGGTCCGGCTGTTCGGCCACTCCCTGACCGTGCTGCGGCTGCCCTCGGCGCTGGCCATGGCCGGGGCCGCCGCCTTCGTCGCGCTGACCGGCGGGAAGCTGTTCAACAAGCGGACCGGTCTGACCGCGGGCCTGCTCTTCGCGGTGATCCCCTCGGTCTCCCGGTACGCGCAGGAGGCCCGCTCCTACGCCATCGTGGTGCTCGCGGTGGCTGCGGCGACCTGGCTGCTGCTGCGGGCGCTGGAGCGCTCGGGAACGCTGCGCTGGTTGCTGTACTCGCTGGCCGTCGCGACCGTGGGCGTCTTCCACATGGTGGCGCTGGCCATACTCGCGCCGCACGCGCTGATCGTGGTGGCGCGCTGGTGGCGCGAGCGTGACCGTCGACTGCTGCTGGGGTTCCCGGCGGCGGCGCTGGTGGCACTGCTGGCGGTGCTGCCGATCGCCTACGAGGGGCACAAGCAGGCCGGGCGCCAGCTCGGCTGGACCAGTGCTCCGGACCTGAAGTACGTGGCCGACCCGTTCTGGCGCGGGCTGTACGGCTCGACCTGGGTGAGCCTGTGCGTGCTGGCACTGGCGGTGCTGCCGCTGGCCTGGCCGCGCGGGCGCCGACCGGCGGTCACCATCGCGGCCGTCGCGATCCTGCCGATCGCGCTGATCTGGGTGGTCTCGCAGAGCTCGAGCCACTACTTCCTCGACCGCTACCTGCTCTTCACGCTGTCCGCCTGGGCGGTGCTGGCCGGTGCCGGGCTGTGCGCGCTGCGGCCGCGGGCGCTGGTGGCGGTCGGGTTGGTGGCGGTCGCGCTGGTCGGGCTGGACGACCAGAGGCACCTGCGGCAGGTGGGTTCGCGCGAGCAGTTCAACGCCAAGGCGGCCGCCGCCGTGATCGCGAAGGACTACCAGCCGGGTGACGGCCTGATCGCCGTTCGCGGTGACAAGGCGTACCTGCAGATCGAGACCGCGGTCGACTACGACCTGCCGGCCGACCGGACGCCGAGGACCGTCCTGGTCTCGAAGACAGCGGCGGCGTACGGGGACCTGCTGCCGCTGCCCTGCGCGGACCCGACGGCGTGTGTCGGCGACACCCCGCGACTGTGGGTGGTGACCATCGGGAACTGGCTGGACCCGTTCACCGGGCTGTCCTCGGGCGAGCTGGCCGCACTGCAGAACTACAAGCAGGTCTCGTCGACCAATGTGCCCGGGCTGATGGTGACGCTCGTCGAGCGGAAGTGACGGTACGGAGCATCCGCTGCAGCCGGGCTCCTCGACGGTGACCCCGTCGAGGAGCGCCCGGTAGCGGACTGCGTATCCTGCAGGGGACGCCGGCATCGTGGGGGACCGGCGGGGTGGGGAAAACTGGCCGGGGGGCTGTGATGAGCGTCAGTTCGATCTGTGTTGTGCCGGAAACCATACGGGTGGACGACCGCCCGGCCGAGGTCGGACGCCGGCTGCGGGACGTGGCGAGACGCGGGTACTGGCTGCCGCCGGCCGTGCTGACGCTCGCCGTCTGCATGTACCACATCACCCGCACCGGCCTGTGGCGGGACGAGCTGGCCACCTGGAGCGCGGTCGACCGCAGCCCGGGGCAACTGTTCCAGCTGCTGCACCACATCGATGCGGTGTCGGGGGCCTACTACTTCCTGCTCAAGGGCTGGGTCGGCCTGTTCGGGCACTCGCTGCTGACGCTGCGGATGCCGTCCGCGCTGGCGATGGCCGGCTCCGCGGCCCTGGTCGCGCTGATCGGCCGTCAGGTCTTCGACCGGCGGGTCGGATTGACCGCCGGCCTGCTCTTCGCGGTGATCCCGTCGGTCAGCCGGTACGGCCAGGAGGCGCGCTCGTACGCCTTCGTGGTGCTCGCGGTGGCCGCCGCGAGCTGGGCGCTGCTGCGCGCCCTCGAACAGCCGCGGGCCGGGCTGCGCGGACTCGGCTGGTGGGGGCTCTACGCCTGCTGCGTCGGCTGCGCCGGACTCTTCCACCTGGTCTCGCTCACCATCCTGGCCAGTCACGCCGGGATCGTCGCCCACCGCTGGTGGCGGGTGCGCGCCCGGGGGCAGGTGGTGGGCTTCGTGCTGGCGGTCCCGGTCGGCCTGCTGCCGCTGCTGCCACTGGCCTGGATCGGCATGCACCAGCAGGGGCGCCAGCTCGGCTGGCTGGCGGCACCGACCATCCAGTACGTCGGCGACGCGTTCTGGCCCGGCCTGTTCGGCTCCTCCTGGACCAGCGTCACCGTGATGGCTCTGGCGGCACTGCCACTGGCCTGGCCGCGCGGTCGGCGCCGCACCCTGGACCTCTACCTGCTGGCCATGCTGCCGGTCGGGCTGGTCTGGCTGGTGTCGCAGAGCGGCTCGCACTACTTCCTCGACCGCTACCTGCTCTTCACCCTGCCGTTCTGGGTGCTGCTCGCCGCGAGCGCGCTGGCCGGGCTGCGCCCGCGCGCGGTCGGGCTGGTCGGCCTGGCCGCCGTGGTGCTGCTGGCCGCGCCGCAGCAGCTGCAGCTGCGGCAGCCGTACGCGCGCGAGCATTTCGACGCGGCCAAGGCGGCGGCCGTGCTTGCCGCGGGCTACCGGCCGGGCGACGGCATGGCCCTGCCCAGGGGCTCCTTCCACTGGTTCTTCCAGGTCGACACCGCGCTCGGCCTCTACCTGCCGTCCCAGGTCGCGCCGACCGACGTCTTCCGGGCCAAGTCCCCGGCCCAGCAGCAGGGCCTCTACTCGGCGGGGTGCCCCGACGACCAGACGCTCTCCTGCCTGGCGGCCGCGGCGGCGCCCCGGATCTGGGTGGTGACCGTCGCCGAACCCAGTGACCCGTTCGCCGGCCTGTCCGAGGCCGAGAAGGCGGCGCTGACCTCGCAGTACCGGGTGCGGTCGGTGACCGAGGTGCCGGGCATGGTGCTCACGCTGATGGAGCGGTAGGGGGGCGGGTTCCCCGTGGCCGCCGGATCTGTCGGTGGCGGGCCATAGACTCGGAGGGCCATGAGTAGCCTCTTTGACGACCTCCCGCTGCCCGGCTTCGAGCCCTTCGAGGCGAAGCCCGCCGCCGACGCGATGCCCGTCGACCTTGCCGAGGAGCCTCCGCCGGAGGAGTACCACGGCCATGACGAGGGCGGTTACGAGGAAGAGATCCCCGCGGATCTCTTCCACACCGACTACGCCGCCCAGGCCGCCCGCGACGCGTACTACCGCAACGGCGCGCACCGCACCGTGGTCGACCCCGCGCAGCTGCTGGAGGGGATGAACGACCCGCAGCGCGAGGCCGTGCTGCACGCCGGGTCGCCGCTGCTGATCGTGGCCGGCGCCGGGTCCGGCAAGACCCGGGTGCTGACCCACCGGATCGCCTACCTGCTGGGCGCGCGCGGGGTGCAGCCGGGGGAGATCCTGGCGATCACCTTCACCAACAAGGCGGCCGGCGAGATGCGCGAGCGCGTCGAGCAGCTGGTCGGCCCGCGCGCGCGGGCGATGTGGGTGTCGACCTTCCACAGCGCCTGCGTGCGGATCCTGCGCCGGGAGAGCAAGCGGCTCGGCTTCACCTCCAGCTTCTCGATCTACGACTCGGCGGACTCGCAGCGGCTGATGTCGCTGGTCTGCCGGGACCTCGACCTGGACCCGAAGCAGTTCCCGCCGAAGTCCTTCACCGCCAAGGTCTCCAACCTCAAGAACGAGCTGATCGACGAGGAGAGCTACGCGGCCCAGGCGTCCAACCCGATGGAGCGCAAGCTGGCCGAGGCCTACGCGCTCTACCAGGCCCGGCTGCGCGAGGCCAACGCGCTGGACTTCGACGACATCATCATGACCACCGTCAACCTGCTGCAGGCCTTCCCGGACGCGGCCGAGCACTACCGGCGGCGGTTCCGGCACATCCTGGTGGACGAGTACCAGGACACCAACCACGCCCAGTACATGCTGGTCCGCGAGCTGACCGGCGGGGCGGCCGGCTCGGCGCCCAAGCGCACGGTGGACGGGGAGTTCGTCAATCCGGCCCAGGCCGGCCTGGCCGAACTGCCGCCGGCCGAACTCTGCGTGGTGGGTGACGCCGACCAGTCGATCTACGCCTTCCGCGGCGCGACCATCCGCAACATCCTGCAGTTCGAGGAGGACTACCCGGACGCCGTCACGATCCTGCTGGAGCAGAACTACCGCTCCACCCAGACCATCCTGTCGGCGGCCAACGCGGTGATCGAGCGCAACGCCAACCGCCGGGAGAAGAAGCTCTGGACGGCCGGCGAGCACGGCGAGAAGGTGATCGGCTACGTCGCGGACGACGAGCACGGCGAGGCGCAGTTCATCGCCGAGGAGATCGACCGGCTGACCGACGCGGGCGACGCCCGGCCCGGGGACGTGGCGATCTTCTACCGGACCAACGCGCAGTCCCGGGTGTTCGAGGAGGTGTTCATCCGGGTCGGCCTGCCGTACAAGGTGGTCGGCGGGGTGCGCTTCTACGAGCGCAAGGAGGTCCGGGACGTCCTGGCCTACCTGCGGGTGCTCTCCAACCCCGAGGACACCGTGCCGCTGCGCCGGATCCTCAACGTCCCCAAGCGCGGCATCGGCGACCGCGCCGAGGCGATGATCGAGGCGCTCGCCTCCCGTGAGCGGATCTCCTTCGCGCAGGCGCTGCTGCGGGTTGACGAGGCGTACGGGATGGCCGCGCGCTCGGCCAATGCGGTGAAGAAGTTCAACGCGCTGCTGGCCGGGCTGCGCGAGGTGGTCGAGTCGGGCGCCGGTCCGGCGGCGATCCTGGAGGCGGTGCTCGAGGAGACCGGGTACCTGGCCGAGCTGCAGTCCTCCACCGATCCGCAGGACGAGACCCGGGTGGAGAACCTGCAGGAACTCGCCTCGGTGGCCCTGGAGTACGAGCAGGACCCGGGCGAGCGGCCGGACGCGGGCGAGGACGGCGCGCCGCCGGTCGGCTCGCTGGCCGACTTCCTGGAGCGGGTCGCGCTGGTCGCCGACTCCGACCAGATCCCGGACGACGAGGACGGCCAGGGCGTCATCACGATGATGACCCTGCACACTGCCAAGGGCCTGGAGTTCCCGGTGGTCTTCCTGACCGGGATGGAGGACGGGATCTTCCCGCACATGCGGGCGCTCAGCCAGGTCAAGGAGCTGGAGGAGGAGCGCCGGCTCGCCTACGTCGGCCTGACCCGGGCCCGGCAGCGGCTCTACCTGACCCGCTCGGTGCTGCGCAGCGCCTGGGGCCAGCCCGCCTACAACCCGGCCTCGCGCTTCCTGGACGAGATCCCGGTCGACCTGGTCGAGTGGAAGCGCACCGGCGCGACCGCGGTGCCGGCCTCGCGCGGGCTGTCGATGAGCGGTTCGCGGGGCGGCGGTGGCGGCGGTGGGCTGAGCTCGCAGGGGCCGAAGGCCGGCTGGGGCAAGTCCGCGCGGAAGGTGACGGAACGTGAGGTGGTGAGCCTGGCGGTGGGTGACCGGGTCAGTCACGACACCTTCGGACTGGGCACGGTGGCCGGCGTCGAGGGGGTGGGGGAGAAGGCGAAGGCGACCATCGACTTCGGCTCCTCGGGCCGCAAGGTGCTGCTGCTGCGCTACGCGCCGGTGGAGAAGCTGTGATTTTCCCCTCCCTTTAGCCCGAGACGAGTGGCGTCGCAGGCAGGAGCGCTAACCTCCCCTCAGGTCGGTTATTGCTGGTTAACGTGGAGGCAGTGATGGGTGTGTCAGGCCCGATCCGGGTGGTGGTTGCCAAGCCGGGGCTCGACGGCCATGACCGTGGCGCCAAGGTGATCGCGCGGGCCCTGCGCGACGCCGGTATGGAGGTGATCTACACCGGCCTGCACCAGACGCCCGAGCAGGTGGTGGACACCGCGATCCAGGAGGACGCGGACGGCATCGGCCTGTCCATCCTCTCCGGCGCCCACATGACCCTCTGCGCCCGGGTGATCGAGCTCCTCAAGGAGCGCGACGCGGCGGACATCAAGGTCTTCTGCGGCGGCATCATCCCCGATGCCGACATCGCCGAGCTGAAGGCGCTCGGCGTCGCCGACATCTTCACCCCGGGCACCCCGACCCGCGACGTGGTCGCCTGGGTCGAGGCCAACCTGCGCGCGGCCGGCTGAGCCGGCGCGGACCATCCCCGGGGCCGGACCGGCCCTGGGGCCGGCATGGGCCGACCTGGGTGGCAGCCGCCGGCGCTCACTCGAGTTCGGCCAGCATGGCGGCGCGGAAGCGCAGCGTGCCGGCGAGCCGGGCGAAGGTCTCGGACCAGGCGGTGTCGGGTGCGGCGTCGGTGGCCAGGGCCTCGACGGCCGGCGCGGTGGCGGGAGCCAGCGAACGCTCCGTCAGGCCCAGCACGCCGCTGTGGCTCCATGGATAGGAGCCGGATGCGGCGGCCCGCTCCAGGGCCGCCACCACCGCCGTGCTGAGCGGCGGCGTCCACGGAGTGGCGCAGGCGCCGAGCAACTGGAAGGCGTCGCCCAGCCCGTGGCTGCGCAGGAAGGCGGCCGTCCAGGCGGCCCGCTCCGGTGGCGGCAGCACCGCGAGCAGCTTGGCCGGCGCCCCGGGCGACACCCGCGCCCCGCGTGGCGCGGGCCCGAGCAGGACCCGCGCCCAGTCGGCGTCGTGCTGGCGCACCGCCGCCCTGGCCCAGGCCTCGCGCAGTTCCTCACGCCATTGGTCGCTGCTCCCGACGGCGTCAGCGGCGTCGGTGGTGGCATCGGTGGCATCGGTGGCGTCCTCGGTCTCGTCCGCCACGGGCAGCGCGAGCAGCTGAGTCGGCGTCAGACCGAAGGCCGAGGTCCAGGTCGACAGCGGTGTCGCGGCCAGCAATTCGCCCAGCCACCAGGCCCGTTGGCCCCGTCCGGTCGGCGAGCTGGGCGCGATCCCGTCCCGCTGCATCGCGGTGTCGCAGGCGGTGGGCGGGGCGACCAGCAGCCGTCGGCCGTCGTCGGCGAGCCGGACGGCGGCCAATGCCCGATCAGCCATCCGCCGACCCAGCGCCGAGCCCGGCAGGCTGGAGAGCAGCTCGGCGGCGGTGGCCCGGACGTTCTTGCTGCGGTCGTCCAGCGCGGTTTCCAGGAACGGCTCGTCGGCCGCACCCAGACCCTCCTGCAGGGCGTCCAGGAAGAGCAGCCGGTCCTCGGCCCGCTCGGTCGACCAGGTGCCGGCGAGCAGGGTCAGCGCGGCCGCCGGATCCGTCCGTCGCAGCCGGGTCAGATGGGTCACCCGTTCGGCGAACAGGCCCTCCTGCCAGATGCGTTCACCCTCCGCCGGGCTGTCGCCGCCGACCGTGCGCAGGACGTAGCGCCACTGCGGGTTGTGCTCGGCCAGCCAGCGCCCGAGCGGCCCGGCCAGCGCCACCACGTCCCCGCGCAGCTCACTGCGGGCCCGGGCGGTGTCGAGCAGGGCCGGGACCAGCGCGGCCGGTGGGCGGTAGCCGCGGGCCCGGGCCTCGGCCAGCCACTGCGGCAGCAGCTCGGCCAGGTTGGCCTGCCCGCCGCCGGTGGCCCGCCCGGCCAGCAGCACGCCGAGCCGACTCGCGGCCGCCTCGGGCAGCACGGGGCGGAGGTCGACGGCCGCAGGCCGGGCGGCCTGCGGGGCCCGGGCCGGCAGCAGCCCCGCCCGACGGCGGACGGTGGCGAGCGCGGCCAGCTCCAGCAGGCCGGTGGCCGGATCCTGGCCGGCCACCGCGGCGGCCGCCGCGGTGAAGGCGGGCGAGCCGCTCAGGGCGGGGAGCGGGCGCCGGTCGGTGCCGAGCAGCGCGGTGCTCTGCAGCTGCGCCCAGGGGTCCTCACTGCTCACATGCTCACCGCTCACATGCTCACCGCTCACATGCGCACTGCTCAGGTGCTCGCTGCTCATCCGCTCACTCCTGTCGCCTTGCCGGATTCGTCCCAGACCGTGACGGGCGTGAAGCCCCGGTGCCCGCACTCGCCGAAGACGGTGACCGGACGGCCGCCGGAGACCGCCGCCAGGCGCCAGCGCGCGTCCTCGCCGGTGTCCCGGATGGGCAGCGCGTGCTGACCATCCGTCAGGTACCAGTCGGGCCGGCCCGGCACCGGTACCACCCCCGCCAGCACCACCGGCCAGGACTCCACCCACGGGTCGTCGGCCACCGCCTCCCCGTAGGCGGCGAGCCCCGCGGTGGGCGAGAGTCCGGACGGGAGCGTGCGGGCCGTGCCGGGGGTGCCGTACCGGGCGCCGATGACGGCACGCAGCGGTCGGGCGGACGGATGGAAGGCCAGTTCGGCCTCCAGGAGCTGCCCGGTCGGCAGCGGGAGGTCGGGGGCCTGGCCCGGGCGGCCGAAGGCGAGCAGCAGGGCGCTGCGGCCGGTCTTGGTGCCGTGCAGCCAGACCCGACGGGTGGTCAGGTTCGCGTCCGCGTTGTCCCGCCTGCCGAGCACCAGCCACTGGTCCCGCACCGTCGGACCGGCGAGCAGTTCGGCGGTGTCGGTGGTGAAGCCGACCCGGGCCCGGACCGTCGCGGCCAGCGGCTCGGGCAGCTCGCCGACCCGCTGGTAGGCGGCCGCCAGCAGGTGCAGCAGGGCGTACTCCGCAAGCAGCGACTCCTGCCCGGCCGACCCCAACTCGCGGGCCCGGGCGGCGAGTCCGGGTGCCTGGGCGTCGACCATCCGGGCCGCGACCTGGTCCCAGCCGGCCGAGGCGGCAGCCGGGTCGGCCAGCCCCTGCCGGATCCGGTCGGCCAGCCGCAGGCAGAGCTCCTGGGCCCCCGCCGCCACCCGGGCCGACCGCCGCTCGGCCCGCCGCGCGGCCGCCACCGGATCGGCCGCGGCCGGCGCCGACACCTTCTGCGCGCGTTTCTGACGCCCGGCCAGCCAGGCGGCCGCCCACTCGGGCGGCACCGTCCCGCCCGGCACCGCCTCCGGGCTCCCGCTCCACAACAGCAGCAGCCCCAGCGCGTGCTTGCACGGGAACTTCCGGCTGGGGCAGCTGCACTGGTACGCCGGCCCGCCCAGCTCCACCACCGTCCGGTACGGCGTGCTCCCGCTCCCCCTGCACTCCCCCCAGAGCGCGCCCTGTCCCCACCCCGCCCCGGACCAGGGCGCGGGCCCGGACAGCTTCCCGGCAGCCTTCAGCGAGGCAGCGTCAGGTGCGAGCGACAGGACGTGTTCGGTGCTCCAACGTTCCTCCATGCCTCGAACGCTAGGGCGGGGGACTGACAGGCCATCAGGGCGGCGGTGGCCGGCCGCTGATTGTCAGTGGCGGGGTGCAGAGTGGTTCTTGCAGGTCGGACGGGAGGTTCGTCCCGGGCCTGCCATCTGCGCCGATGCTCCCTGGACACCCCACCGCCCGGGCACTCGTGTGTGCTGGGGCGGGCGATTCGAAGGAGCCCGTTGTGACTGATTCCGATGTGACCGATTCCGAGAAGACCGCCGAGGTGCTGCGCGCCCATGCCGAGGACGCGTTCGCCGGTGAGCTGGCGGCGTTGGCCGCGCAGGACGAGCGGCCGCGGCCGGAGCGCTGGCGGCTGTCGCCGTGGGCGGTGGCCACCTATCTGCTGGGAGGTGAGCTGCCGGACGGGACGGTGATCACGCCCAAGTACGTCGGGCCGCGCCGGTTGGTCGAGGTGGCGGTGACCACCTTGGCCACCGATCGGGCGCTGCTGCTGCTCGGGGTGCCGGGCACCGCCAAGACCTGGGTGTCCGAGCATCTGGCGGCCGCGATCAGCGGCGACTCCACGCTGCTGGTGCAGGGCACCGCGGGCACCCCCGAGGAGGCCGTGCGGTACGGCTGGAACTACGCCCAGCTGCTCGCCAACGGCCCGAGCCGGGACGCCCTGGTGCCCTCGCCGGTGCTGCGGGCGATGGCCGACGGGAAGATCGCCCGGGTCGAGGAGCTGACCCGGATCCCGGCCGACGTACAGGACAGCCTGATCACCATTCTGTCGGAAAAGACGTTGCCGATACCGGAGTTGGGCGGGGAGACTCAGGCTGTCCGCGGGTTCAACCTGATCGCCACCGCCAACGATCGCGACCGCGGAGTCAACGAACTCTCCAGTGCGCTGCGCCGCCGGTTCAACACGGTGGTGCTGCCCCTGCCGGCGACCCTCGACGAGGAGGTCGAGATCGTCGCCCGGCGGGTCGGCCAGCTCGGCCGCGCCCTGGACCTGCCCGAACTGCCGGGCGGCGCGCAGGAGATCCGACGGGTCGTCACGGTCTTCCGCGAGCTGCGCGACGGCGTCACGACCGACGGCCGGACGAAGGTCAAGACGCCCACCGGCACGCTCTCCACCGCCGAGGCGATCTCGGTGGTCACCAACGGTCTCGCGCTCGCCGCGCACTTCGGCGACGGCGTGCTGCGCGCGGGGGACGTGGCGACCGGCGTGCTCGGGGCGGTGGTCCGCGATCCGGTCGCCGACCAGGTGGTCTGGCGCGAGTACGTGGAGGGAGTGCTGCGCGAGCGGGACGGCTGGAAGGACTTCTACCGGGCGGCCCGCGAACTGTCCAACTGACGTACACATCATCAGAATTGGGGGAAGGGACACGAAAATGACCGCTGAGGTGACCCTGCTGGGGGTCCGGCACCACGGGCCGGGATCGGCCCGGGCGGTGGCGGCCGCGCTGGCCGCGCTGCGGCCGGACGCGGTGCTGATCGAGGGGCCGCCGGAGGCCGACCCGATCGTCGCCCTGGCAGCGGAGAAGGAGATGGTGCCACCGGTCGCGCTGCTGGCGCACGCGGTGGACGACCCGGCCCGCGCGGCGTTCTGGCCCTTCGCCGCGTTCTCACCCGAGTGGGTGGCGATCCAGCACGCGCTGGCGGCCGAGGTGCCGGTCCGCTTCATCGACCTGCCGGCCGCCGCCACCTTCGCCCTGATGACTGATGGATCGTCAGATCAGGCCCTGGAACGCCTGGTTGACCCGATCGCCGCGCTCGCCGCAGCGGCCGGGCAGTCGGACCCGGAGGCCTGGTGGGAGGACGTGGTCGAGCACCGGACTCCCGGCGAGGACCCGCTCGCGCCGTTCACCGCCGTGGCCGAGGCGATGGCGGTGCTGCGCGGCGAGGACCCGGTCGGCACCCCGGGCTCGCCCGGCGTGCGGCGTGACGATCTGCGCGAGGCGCACATGCGCCAGCAGATCCGCGCCGCCCGCCGGGCGGGGCACCGGCGGATCGCCGTGGTCTGCGGCGCCTGGCACGTACCGGCGCTCGCCGCGCTCCCTGCGGCGGGCGCCGACCGCGCGTTGCTGGCCACCCTGCCCAAGAAGCCGAAGACCGAGATCACCTGGGTGCCCTGGACCCACCGCCGACTCTCCCAGCACACCGGCTACGGCGCCGGGATCGAGTCCCCGGGCTGGTACCAGCACCTGTACGAGACCTCCGGCGCCACCGCCGGCCACGGCCTGGCCCGCTGGCTCACCCGCGCCGCCGAACTGCTGCGCGCCGAGGACCACCCGGTCTCCTCCGCCCATGTCATCGAGGCGGTCCGGCTCGCCGAGACACTGGCCGCCGTTCGCCGCCGCCCGTTCGCCGGACTGGCCGAGACCCTGGACGCCGTGCGCTCGGTGATGTGCGACGGCTCGGACCTCGCCCTCGCCCTGGTCCGCGACCGCCTGGTGGTCGGCGAGGCGCTCGGCGAGGTGCCCGCGAGCACCCCTACCGTCCCCCTGCAGCGCGACCTGACCCGGCTGCAGCGCAGCCTGCGGCTCAAGCCGGACGTCGAGGAACGCGAGCTCACCCTGGACCTGCGCAAGGAGCTGGACGCCAACCGCTCCCTGCTGCTGCACCGGCTGCGCCTGCTCGGCATCGGCTGGGGCACCGAGTCCCGCTCGGCCGTCAACTCCACCGGCACCTTCCGGGAGAGCTGGCGGCTGCGCTGGGACCCCGAGTTCGCCGTCCGCGTGGTCGAGGCCGCGCAGTGGGGGACCACCGTGGCGCAGGCCGCCGCCGGCAAGGTCGCGGCGCTGGCCGAGCGGGCCACCGAGCTCGCCGATCTCACCGGGCTGGCCGAGCACTGCCTGGTCGCCCAGTTGCCCGAGGCACTGCCCGCCGTGCTGCGGGCGCTCGCCGACCGGGCCGCACTGGACACCGACACCGCCCACCTGGCCGAGGCGCTGCCCGCCCTGGTCCGGGCGCTGCGCTACGGCGACGTGCGCGGCACCGACAGCGGTGCGCTGGACGGTGTGGCGCGCGGCCTGGCGGAGCGGATCTGCGTCGGCCTGGCGCCCGCCTGCACCGGCCTGGACGCCGAGGGGGCGAGCGCGATGCGCGCCCGGCTGGACGCCGTGCACACCGCCATCGGCCTGCTCGGAGGCGGCACCGAGGACTCGTCCGACACGCTGGCCGACCGCTGGGCCGCCGCGCTCGGCTCGGTCAGCCGGCGCGAGCCCACCGGCGGCGCGGCCACCGGGGTGCCCGGACTGCTGCGCGGGCGAGCCGTGCGACTGCTGCTGGACGACGGCCGGCTGGCCACCGCCGAGGCCGGGGACCGGCTGGGCCTGGTGCTCTCCCGGGCCAGCGCGCCCGCCGACGCGGCCGGCTGGATCGAGGGCTTCCTCTCCGGCGGCGGCGCCCTGCTGCTGCACGACCCCCGGCTGCTCGCCCTGCTGGACGGCTGGCTGACCGCCGTCCCCGCGGACGCCTTCACCGACCTGCTGCCGCTGCTGCGCCGCACCTTCGCGACCCTGGAGGCGGGCGTGCGGCACAGCGTCGGCGCCCGGATCGCGGCCGGCCGGCTGGACGCCGCCCCGCGCCCCGCCGCTGGCGAGCAGCTGGACCAGGCCCGCGCGGACGCCGCGCTGCCCACCGTGCTGCGGCTGCTCGGCCTGCCACCCGGCACCACCGAACCGCCGCCGCCCGTCCGCCCCCGGATCCCCCGCCAGCTGGACCGAAGGAGCGCCGCGTGACCAGCACCCTCGACTCGGACCGGCTGCGCCGCTGGCGCCTGGTGCTCGGCGGCGAGGCCGACGGCACCGGCTGCACCCTGACCGGCCGCGACGCCGGGATGGACCAAGCCCTCGCCGCCCTCTACCGCGGTGCGCGCGAGCAGCAGCCCGCCGGCCGTTCCCGCTCGGCCGGACTCGGCGGCAGCGCCCCGCAGGTGGCCCGCTGGCTGGGCGACATCCGCACGTACTTCCCCACCTCCGTGGTCCAGCTGATGCAGCAGGACGCGATCACCCGGCTCGGCCTGGAGCGGCTGCTGCTCGAACCCGAGATGCTGGCCGCCGTCGAGCCGGACGTGCACCTGGTCGCCACCCTGCTCTCGCTCAAGCACGCGCTGCCCGAGACCACCCGGGAGAGCGCCCGGCTGGTGGTGGCCAAGGTGGTGGCCGATCTGGAGCGCCGGCTGGCCGACCGCACCCGGGCGGTGCTCGGTGGAGCGCTGGACCGCAGCGCCAAGGTCAACCGCCCGCGCCACCGCGACATCGACTGGGACCGCACCATCCGGGCCAACCTGAAGAACTACCTGCCCGAGCGGGGCACGGTGGTCCCGGAGCGCCTGGTCGGCCACGCCAGGGCCCAGCGCGCGGTGAAGAAGGAGGTGATCCTCTGCATCGACCAGTCCGGTTCGATGGCCGCCTCGGTGGTCCACTCGGCGGTCTTCGGTGCGGTGCTGGCCTCGATGCACTCGCTGGCCACCCGGTTGGTGGTCTTCGACACCTCGGTGGTCGACCTGACCGAGCAACTCACCGATCCGGTCGACGTGCTGTTCGCCACTCAGCTCGGCGGTGGCACCGACATCAACCGGGCGCTCGCCTACTGCCAGTCGAAGATCACCCGTCCGGCTGACACCGTGGTCGTCCTGATCAGTGATCTCTACGAGGGCGGGATCCGGGACGAGATGCTCAAGCGGGTGGCCGCGATGAAGGCCGCCGGGGTCCAGTTCATCGCCCTGCTCGCGCTCTCCGACGAGGGCGCCCCGGCCTACGACCACGCGCACGCCGCCGCGCTGGCCGCCCTTGGTGCCCCGGCCTTCGCGTGCACGCCGGACGCCTTCCCGGAGATCATGGCGGCGGCCGTCGAGCGGCGTCCGCTGCCGGTTCCGCAGGCCCGCTGACCCGGCGCGGGCGCCCGGCGCGCGACCCGCCGACACGCACCCGCTGTGACGGTTCTCACCCAATCCGCAGCGGTCCCGGGCGAACCGCGCCCGCCCTGCGGGGATAACCTGCCAGACGGACGTGACGCGCGTGTTGATTGACGTGTGCGCCCGTGGCTGTGTGGGCCGCAAGGCCAGAAACTCTGCGTATCCGCACCGCCCCGACGACCCGCAGCGAAGATCCTGCCGTGGCACGCTCGTAGAGACACAATCCGCGACCACGAACAAGGACGAACACACGTGGACCTGTTCGAGTACCAGGCGAGGGACCTCTTCGCCAAGCACGGCGTACCCGTGCTTGACGGTGATGTCATCGAGACCCCCGAAGCCGCTCGTGCCATTGCCGAGCGCTTCGGCGGGCGCGCCGTCGTCAAGGCTCAGGTGAAGGTCGGTGGCCGTGGCAAGGCCGGTGGCGTGAAGCTCGCCGCCGACCCGGCCGACGCCGTCGCCAAGGCCGAGGCGATCCTCGGTATGGACATCAAGGGCCACACCGTTCACAAGGTGATGCTGGCCCAGACCGCGGACATCAAGGACGAGTACTACGTCTCGTTCCTGCTGGACCGCACCAACCGCACCTTCCTGGCGATGGCCAGCGTCGAGGGCGGCGTGGAGATCGAGGTCGTCGCCGAGGAGAACCCCGACGCGCTGGCCAAGATCCCGGTCGACGCCAACGAGGGCTGCACCCCGGAGAAGGCCGCCGAGATCGTCGCGGCCGCGAAGTTCCCGGCCGAGGTCGCCGACCAGGTCGCCGAGGTGCTGCAGAAGCTGTGGACCGTCTTCATCAAGGAGGACGCCACCCTCGTCGAGGTCAACCCGCTGATCAAGTCCGGTGAGGGCAAGATCATCGCGCTCGACGGCAAGGTCTCGCTCGACGAGAACGCGGAGTTCCGTCAGCCCGAGCACGAGGCGCTGGAGGACAAGGCCGCGGCCAACCCGCTGGAGGCGGCGGCCAAGGCCAAGGGCCTCAACTACGTCAAGCTCGAGGGCGAGGTCGGCATCATCGGCAACGGCGCGGGTCTCGTCATGAGCACCCTGGACGTCGTCGCCTACGCCGGCGAGAAGCACGGTGGCGTCAAGCCCGCCAACTTCCTCGACATCGGTGGCGGCGCCTCCGCCGAGGTGATGGCGAACGGCCTGGAGATCATCCTGGGCGACACCGACGTCAAGGCGGTCTTCGTCAACGTCTTCGGCGGCATCACCGCGTGCGACGCGGTCGCCAACGGCATCGTGCAGGCGCTGGCGCTGCTCGAGAGCAAGGGCGAGGCCGTCACCAAGCCGCTCGTCGTCCGCCTCGACGGCAACAACGCCGAGCTGGGTCGCAAGATCCTGACCGACGCCAACCACCCGCTGATCGAGCAGGTGGACACCATGGACGGCGCCGCTGACCGCGCCGCCGAGCTGGCCAACGCGAAGTAAGGAAGGGGACTCTCACCATGGCTATCTTCCTTACTGAGGACAGCAAGGTCATCGTTCAGGGCATGACCGGCTCCGAGGGCATGAAGCACACCCGCCGCATGCTGGCCTCGGGCACCAAGATCGTCGGCGGCGTGAACCCGCGCAAGGCCGGCACCACGGTCGACGTGGACGGCACCGAGGTGCCCGTCTTCGGCTCCGTCGCCGAGGCGATCGAGAAGACCGGCGCCGACGTCTCCGTCATCTTCGTGCCGCCGGCCTTCACCAAGAGCGCCGTCGTCGAGGCGATCGACGCCGAGATCCCGCTCGCGGTCGTCATCACCGAGGGCGTCCCGGTGCACGACTCGGCCTCGTTCTGGGCCTACGCCGGCGAGAAGGGCAACAAGACCCAGATCATCGGCCCGAACTGCCCCGGCCTGATCTCCCCCGGAAAGTCCAACGCGGGCATCATCCCGGCGGACATCACCAAGGCCGGCAAGATCGGCCTGGTCTCCAAGTCCGGCACGCTGACCTACCAGCTCATGTACGAGCTGCGGGACATCGGCTTCTCCTCGGCCGTCGGCATCGGTGGCGACCCGGTCATCGGCACCACCCACATCGACGCGCTGCGCGCGTTCGAGGCCGACCCGGAGACCGAGATCATCGTGATGATCGGTGAGATCGGTGGCGACGCCGAGGAGCGCGCCGCGGCCTTCATCAAGGAGAACGTGACCAAGCCGGTCGTCGGCTACGTCGCGGGCTTCACCGCCCCCGAGGGCAAGACCATGGGCCACGCCGGTGCCATCGTCTCCGGCTCCTCGGGCACCGCGGCCGCCAAGAAGGAGGCCCTGGAGGCCGCCGGCGTCAAGGTCGGCAAGACTCCGTCCGAGACCGCGCGCCTGGCGCGCGAGCTCATCGGCTGATCGAGCACAGCGGTTGAGTCCTCTGACGCAGCCTCACAGCGCCCCGGACCGGGTCACCGGTCCGGGGCGCTGTACGTGCACCAGGGGCTGCGCGGCCCGGTTCCGGCACCGATCGCGGCCGGGCCGGCGCCGCCGGTGCTCGCGCAGTGCTGCCGGGGCGCCGGGGCTGGGCCGGTGACCAGCGGGTGGCCGGCCAGGGTGCTGCCGAAGGCCCCGACGGTGGCCAGCACCAGCACTCCGCAGGCCACCGGCCGCGTGGCTGCGCGCACCCGGCCGCGGGCTCGCAGCGCCACCGTCGGACGCGGCTCGGCCGGCCGGGGACAGCCGCGCTGCGCCGCGCGGTAGAGCAGCCCGCCGAGCCGCTCGCCGAACTCGGGCGCCTCGGGGTCGGCGCCGACCAGTGCGGGCACCGTATGGGCCAGCTCCCGGCGCGCGGCCGCGACCCGCGCCGCGACGGCCGCGGTGCTGGCCTCCACCTCGGCGGCGATCGCGGCGGGCGGCAGGCCCAGCGCGTCGTGCAGCAGGACGGCGCGCCGGCGGGGGCGGGAGAGCCGGCGCACCGCCTTGAGCAGGGCGCGGTCCCGGCCCGCGGTGTCGGCCATCGGGGGGACGCTGATCCGGCGCCGAGGCAGCCGGACGGCATGGGTGCGGCGTGGTCCGACGCGCCGCCAGGGGGCCAGGGCGCTCTCGAAGGCGTGGGCGCGCAGCCAGGCCACCGGGTCGGGCCCGGCGGCCAGCTCGGGCCAGCGCAGCCAGGCTGCGCCGAAGGCGCGGCGGACGGCTCGGGCGGCGCGGCGGCGGCCGGCGGTGAGCAGGAAGGTCTGCTGGAGCAGGTCCGGGTACGTGCGGGCGTACACCTGCTCGAAGCCGTCGAGGGTGGCTTCGACGGGTTCGGCGGCACCGTCCTGACACATAAGCAGATCATCCGAGACACGGCGAGGGCTCGCTCCTGCACAGAGCAGGACGAGTGACAGCGGCACCATGGGCGGCATGACGCACCACCTGACGGGCCGTCCGATCCCGGGCCACGTCGGCACACCGGCGTCCGGACCGGCTCTCGCCGGCGCCACGGCCGCGCTGCTCGGACTGGCCCTCACCGGTGTGCCGGTGCTGGTCCTGTGGGTGCTCACGGCCACCCCGCAGGACAGCGCCGCCGACGCCGCCCGACTGGCCGGCGCGCTCTGGCTGCTCGCCCACGGCGGGCCGCTGACCAGGGGCGGCGCCGGTGCGCCGCTCTCCCTCACCCCGCTGCTGCTCACCCTGGCCGCCGTCCTGCTGCTGCGCCGGGCCGGCGCCCGGGCGGCCGCGACGGCCGGCGTGCGGTCCGCCACCGTGCCGGCCGCGCTCTGCGCCGGGTACCTGGCGGTGGCGCTGCCGGTGGCGCTGGCCTGCCGGGGCGCGGGGGCGCTGCGCGCCGAGCCGCTGCCGGACCTGCTGGCGGTCGCCCTGCTCGGCTACGGATCGGCCGCGCTGGGCGCCCGCACCGGACCGCGCTGGTGGCCCGCCCTGCGGCGCCGCGTCCGGCGGCTGAGCGAGCGCCTGCTCACCGGTCTGCTCGGGCGCCTGCCCGAGCGCTGGAGCCGGGCGGTGCGTCGGCCCGAGCTGCTGCCGCCGCCGACCGCCGTCGGCCAGGCCGCGGCCGCCGGACTGCTCACCCTGCTCGCCGGCGGCGCGCTGCTCTTCGGCACGGCCCTGCTGCTGCGCGCCGACGCCACCGACCCGGCCGTGCGCGAGCTGTCCGCCGGCAGCCTGCCCGGGGTGCTCGGCCTGCTGCTCACCTGCCTGCTGCTGGCACCCAACGCCGTGCTCTGGGCCACCGGCTACGCGCTCGGCCCGGGCTTTCGACTCGGCGCCGACACGGTGGTGGCCCCCGGTCAGGTGCGGCTCGGCGTGCTGCCCGACTTCCCGCTCTTCGCACTGGCGCCGACCAGCGCCTCCGGCTGGCAGCGCCTGGTCCTGCTGGTCCCGCTGCTGGCGGGCGCGGTGGCCGCCGGACTGCTCGGGCGGGTGGCCGCCGCCGTCGGCCCGCACCCCGAGGACGGGAGCGACGCCGCGCCGTGGCGGCCGGCCACCACCGCGCTGGCCGGCCTGGCCACCTCGCTGACCGCGGGCACCGCCGTGGCAGCGGCCGGCTGGCTCGCCCAGGGCGCGGTCGGCACCGGGCGGATGGCCGAGCTGGGCCCGTCCTGGGCCTGCGGACTGGCCGCGGCCGGCTGGTTCGCGCTGGTCACCGTTCCCGGTGCCACCGCCCTGCGCTGGTGGCTGCTGCGCCGCGCCGAGGCCGAGCAGGACTGGGCGCAGGCCGAACTGGACTGGGCCGCGCCCGAGGGAAGGCCGGCTCGGGGGCGCGGCTGGCCGGTGTTGCGCTGGTGGCTGCTGCGCCGCGCCGAGGCCGGGCCCGAGCCGGACTGGGCCGCCCCGGTCGAACGGTCCAAGGAGCAGTCCACCGAGCAGTGCACTGGGCACTCCACTGAGCGCTCCACTGGGCACTCCACCGGGCAGTCCGCCCGGTCGGCCGCGCTCGGCGACCGGCTGCGTCGGCTCACCGGACGGGTGCGCGGCGGCTGAGGCGGCCCCCGCCCCGGCGGCCGGACCCCGGCCGCCCGGTCAGTTCTGCTGGTCGGTGATCGAGACCAGCCAGTGCGGCGCGAGGTTCGCGCAGCTCTTGTCGGCCACCGAGGTCAGGGCGTCGTTGCGGCAGTCGAAGTACGGCTGGTAGGCCAGGTTGATCGCATAGCTGCCGAGCACCAGCACCAGCGCCACGCCGCCGGTGAGCAGGCCGCCGAGGGCGGCCGGCACCTGCGGACGGCTGCGCAGCGCCGGCGGCCAGCCGCCCGAGGGGGCCGCGTCGGTGCCGGCGGGCCGTTCCGTGGCGCTGGGCGCGGACTCCTTGGCTCCCGCCCGCAGCGCGCTCACCCCCCAGTACAGCGCGAGCGCGCCGAACAGCAGCGCGAGCTCCAGCAGGCTGGAGAGCCCGGCGAAGAGCGCGGCCATACCGCTGCCCAGCGCGTACCGGGAGCGCCGGTGCACCGGGTCGTTGGGGTCGAATTTGGGCTGCTGCGGCGGCTGCTGACGGTCCGGCCAGCCGGGCCCGCCGCCGCCCTGCCAGTTGGGGCTCCACGGGTGCGGCGGCGGCACCGGAGGGCGGTTCGGCCGCCCCTCCTCCGAGGACCCGTCGGCGCCCGGCGGCGGCCCGTCAACGGGGCCGCCCTGCGGGAGGCGCGGCTGCCACGGCTGGTCCGGGGCATCCGCCGGCGGCGGCGCGAAGGGGTTGCGCTCGTCGCTGTTCTTGCCGCTGCTCATGTCGGTCGGAGTCCTCATCCTCGTGGGGCTTCGGGTGGCGTCCTCGGGCGTCCGGGACCCATGATCCCGCAGGCCGTCCGTCGGTTGTGGTCGGCCTGCCGTTCGATGCGCAGGTGAAACAGTCCGGGGCGCTTCGCGGCCCGGTGGGCGGGTGCGCGAGATCCCGCTCTCATCTACGCGCGTCGAGCAGAATCCCAGGTACAACCCGCGTTCAACCAGCCGTTATCGTGGTGACGGTCAGCAGCTCTCCCAGGTTCCCGGGCCCGCAGCGCAGCGGGAGCCCCCGGCGTACCTCCCGCCCGCCGACCTGCCGCCTGTCCGTAGTGGCCCCACCGCCCGGTGGACGTACCAGCGGGCAGGCACCCGACGTACGGAGACCCGCGCAGTGGCCGCCGCATCCACGCTCGCCTTCCCGCCCCCGTCCGACCGCCCGGCCCGGCTGGTGGTCCTGGTGTCCGGCTCCGGCACCAACCTCCAGGCCCTGATCGACGCCGTCGCCGACCCCGCCTTCGGGGCCGAGATCGTCGCCGTCGGCGCCGACCGGGACGGTATCGCCGGTCTGGAGCGCGCCGAGAAGGCCGGCATCCCCACCTTCGTCCACCGGGTCAAGGACCACGCGGGCCGTGCCGACTGGGATGCCGCGCTGACCGCCTCCGTGCAGTCCTGGCAGCCCGACCTGGTGGTCACCGCGGGCTTCATGAAGATCCTCGGGGCCGGCTTCATCGCCGCCTACGCCGGACGGATCGTCAACACCCACCCCGCCCTGCTGCCCGCCTTCCCCGGCGCCCACGGTGTCACCGACGCGCTGGCGTACGGGGTGAAGGTCACCGGCTGCACCGTCCACCTGGTCGACGCCGGGGTGGACACCGGGCCGATCATCGCGCAGGGCGTCGTGGAGGTCACCGACGCCGACCATGCCGATGGCGGCGAAGCGCTGCACGAGCGCATCAAGACTGTCGAGCGCCAGTTGCTCGTCGACGTCGTGGGCCGCCTGGCCCGTGAAGGTCACCGCATCGAAGACCGAAAGGTATGGATTCCGGCATGAGCGCCGCCTCCAACACGGCCCCCGTCTCCGAGAACGTCCGCCCGATCCGTCGCGCGCTGATCAGCGTGTACGACAAGACCGGCCTGGAGGAGCTGGCCCAGGGCCTGCACGCCGCCGGGGTCGCCATCGTCTCCACCGGTTCGACGGCCGGCCGGATCGCCGCCGCCGGGGTGCCGGTGACCGAGGTCTCCGAGCTGACCGGCTTCCCGGAGTGCCTGGACGGGCGCGTGAAGACGCTGCACCCCCGGGTGCACGCCGGTGTGCTCGCCGACCTGCGCCTGGAGTCGCACCGCGCGCAGCTGGCCGAGCTCGACATCGAGCCCTTCGACCTGGTCGTGGTGAACCTCTACCCGTTCACCGCCACCGTCGCCTCCGGCGCCACCCCGGACGAGTGCGTGGAGCAGATCGACATCGGTGGCCCCTCGATGGTCCGCGCCGCCGCCAAGAACCACCCCTCGGTGGCCGTGGTGGTCGACCCGGCCCGCTACGCCGACGTGCTGAAGGCCGTCAACGAGGGCGGCTTCGACCTGCTGACCCGCAAGCGGCTGGCCGGCGCGGCCTTCGCGCACACCGCCGCCTACGACGTCGCGGTGGCCCAGTGGTTCGAGACCTCCGGCTACACCGAGTCCGAGGAGCCCTTCCCGTCCTTCCTCGGCGCCACCTGGGAGCGCTCGAACGTCCTGCGCTACGGCGAGAACCCGCACCAGCAGGCGGCCCTCTACACCGACGGCACTGGTGGCCTGGCCTCCGCCGAGCAGCTGCACGGCAAGGAGATGTCGTACAACAACTACGTCGACACCGATGCCGCCCGCCGCGCCGCCTACGACCACGAGCGCCCGGCCGTGGCGATCATCAAGCACGCCAACCCGTGCGGCATCGCGGTCGGCGCCGATGTCGCCGAGGCGCACCGCAAGGCACACGCCTGCGACCCGCTGTCGGCCTTCGGCGGGGTGATCGCGGTCAACCGCCCGGTCACCGTGGAGCTGGCCGAGCAGATCGCGCCGATCTTCACCGAGGTCGTCGTCGCGCCGGACTACGAGGAGGGCGCCGTCGAGGTGCTCGCCCGGAAGAAGAACATCCGGGTGCTGCGGGCCCCCGAGGCCCCCTGCGAGCGCCGTGAGGCCCGCCGGATCAGCGGCGGCCTGCTCTTCCAGCAGGTGGACAAGGTGGACGCCCCCGGCGACGACCCGTCGACCTGGACCCTGGCCACCGGCGAGGCGCTCTCCGCGGCCGAGCTGGCCGACCTCTCCTTCGCCTGGACGGCCTGCCGGGCCGTCAAGTCCAACGCGATCCTGCTGGCCAAGGACGGCGCCTCGGTTGGCGTCGGCATGGGCCAGGTGAACCGGGTCGACTCCGCGAAGCTGGCCGTCGAGCGGGCCGGCGAGCGCGCCCAGGGCTCCTTCGCCGCCTCCGACGCCTTCTTCCCGTTCGCCGACGGCCTGCAGATCCTGCTGGACGCGGGCGTCAAGGCGGTTGTGCAGCCCGGCGGTTCGGTCCGTGACGAGGAGGTCGTGGCGGCCGCCGCGGCGGCCGGGGTGACCATGTACTTCACCGGGACCCGGCACTTCTTCCACTGAGTCCGGGCGCCGAACGACCGACGGGCCGTGGGATCGAGAGATCCCACGGCCCGTCGGGCTTTGCTCAGGACGTCACTTGGAGACGACGACCACCGAGCCGACGATCTTGTCGGCGAAGGTCTGGCGCTTCTCGTCCCAGATCGGCCAGAAGTAGCCGAGGAAGCAGGCGAGTGCGTCCAGGATGTGCAGGACCCGGCGCAGGATGCCGATGCCGACGCCGAGCAGCGCGCCGTCCGCGTACTTGGCGGTGCGCAGGCCCACGACCTTCTTGCCGGGGGTCTGGCCGGTGGTGCCCTCCATGTAGCCGAAGGCGATCAGAGCCGCCAGGCTGACCAGGTTGCCGAGCAGCTGGTTGGTGACGGCGGCGATGGCGACGGTCGGTATGACGACGATCAGCCAGTCGATCAGGCCCGAGCCCAGCCGCTGGCCCCAGTTGGCCAGCACCGGAGCCTGCGGCTGCGGGGTGTAGGCGTAGTTCGGGTCGAGGTTGGGCTGGTAGCCCGGCTGCTGCTCGTACGGGTTGCTCATGGGATCCCCCAGGGACGGTGAGTGGTGGTTGGTGGTGCGAGGTCCTGCGAAAGGTGATGCCGCACCGTCAGGCGCGGATCACCAGGCTGCTGGTGACCTTGTCGGCGAAGGTCTGGCTCTTGTCGTCCCACAGCGGCCACAGGTAGCCGAGGCCGCAGAGCATGTTGTCCAGGAAGTGCGCCAGCTTGCGGACGAAGGCCATGCCGAAGCCCAGCACCTGCCCGTCGAGTTCGCGGACCAGCTTGATGCCGACGGCCTTCTTGCCGACGCTCTGGCCGGTGCTGCCCTCGCGGACCAGCTGCCAGATGCCCAGCACCAGGCTGACCAGGGCGCCGACCGCGATCACGGCCAGGCCGCCGCCGCTGATGTTGCCGGAGGACGTGTCGCAGCTCGTGTAGCCGTACGCGTCGGTGGTGCAGGCGTTCTGCACCTTGGTGACCACCATGGCGATGCCGATGACGTAGCAGATGATCACGGGGATGCCGACGATCAGGAAGTCGATGAAGTACGCACCCACCCGCGATCCCCAGCTCGCCAGCACCGGCGGCGCCACCGGGGCGTACCCGTACGGCGCGGCCTGCTGCGGGAACCCGTACCCGGGGGCGGGCTGCTGCGGGTAGCCGTAGACCGGCTGCTGCTGGCCGTACGGACCCTGCGGCGGGACGCCGTACGGCGCCTGCTGCGGCTGGCCGTAGGGGTTGTTGGGGTCGGGCGGGTAGGACACGGAAGGCCTCCGGGCAAGACGTGCTCAGCTGAGTGGGGGACAGGCGAACGACGGACGTACGGATCAGCGGGTGAGACTAGTGGAGCGTCATGACAGCGCGACACCCAGGCGGTTGAGCTGCCAGATCCAGGCCGTGGCCAGCCCGGCCGCGATCAGCAGACCGCGCCGACGCGACGTCAGGGACCACCACCAGCTGCCGCCGCCCAGCGGGGCGGTGAGCAGGCCGAGCACCGCGACCAGGGTGACCGGATTGGCCGTCAGGGCGCCGAGCCAGTGGCCGTGTCCGGCCTCGATGAAGACGGTCGTGCTGCCGCAGGCCGGGCACGGGATGCCGGTGAACCGGCGCAGTGGACAGAGCACTCCCGGGTCGTGCACGTCGTGCAGGACGGCGACCGTGAGCGCGGCGACGGCCGCCCCCGCGCCGCGCAGTGCGGTCTGCAGCAGACGGGAGCCGAGCCCACCCGGTTCGGTCCTGGCGGCCCTGGCGGCCCGGACCGGCGTGCTCACGGGCCCGGCTGCGGATGGTTCGGATGGCTCACGTCGTTCGTTCCCCCTGACTGTTGCTCGCGCACTATCGTCGAGGTCCGTCGCGCCGCTGTCCAGCGGCTTAACGCGGTGCGGACACAACTGTGGCGCAACCGCAATCGGATCCACACGTTCCGTTAAACCGGGACCGGGCTACCGGCACGCTACGCGCGTGGATCCGGAGCAGGGCCACCGATCCGGGAGGATGGGGGCATGACTGCCCAGATTCTCGATGGCAAGGCCACCGCGGCCGCGATCAAGTCCGAACTCGCCGTCCGCGTGGCGGCCCTCAAGGAGCGGGGCATCACGCCCGGCCTCGGCACCGTGCTGGTCGGCGACGACCCCGGCAGCCACTCCTACGTGCGCGGCAAGCACCGCGACTGCGCCCAGGTCGGCATCGCCTCGATCCAGGTCGAGCTGCCCGCCACCGCCACCCAGGCCGACGTCGAGGCCAAGGTCCGCGAGCTCAACGAGGACCCGGCCTGCACCGGCTACATCGTCCAGCTCCCGCTGCCCAAGGGCCTGGACGCCAACCCGGTGCTCGAGCTGATGGACCCGAACAAGGACGCCGACGGCCTGCACCCCACCTCGCTGGGCCGCCTCGCGCTCGGCATCGAGGGCCCGCTGCCCTGCACCCCGTACGGCATCGTGGAGCTGCTGCGCCGGCACGAGGTGGAGCTCAACGGCGCCGACGTGGTGGTGGTCGGCCGCGGCGTCACGGTCGGCCGCTCGATCGGCCTGCTGCTGACCCGCAAGAGCGAGAACGCGACCGTGACGCTCTGCCACACCGGCACCCGCGACCTCTCCGAGCACCTGCGCCGGGCCGACATCATCGTGGCCGCCGCGGGCGTGCCCTACCTGGTCAAGGCCGAGGACGTGCGACCGGGCGCGGCCGTGCTGGACGTCGGCGTCTCGCGCACCGAGGCGGGCCTGGTCGGCGACGTGCACCCGGCGGTGGCCGAGGTGGCCGGCTGGCTGTCGCCCAACCCGGGTGGTGTCGGGCCGATGACCCGCGCCATGCTGCTCAACAACATCGTCGAAGCGGCCGAGCGCCAGGCCGCCGAGTAGCTCTCACTCCCCGAGGAACCACAATGAGCGCGGAACGAACGGGCCGGTCCTCGCGCCGCCGACCGGTCAGGACCACCGGGACGCTGCCGCCGGAGGGCTCGGGTGCGGCCATGGACCGCGGCCACTCGCTGCCGATCCGGCAGTGGCCGATAACGCTGGTGCTGGCGGTGGTGGCGATCGGACTGGTCGTCACCTGGGCCGACGACTTCAGGTACGGGCTGCTGGTGATCGGCGGCGGCCTGGGGCTGGGCGCGGTCCTGCGGCTGGTGGTGCCCGAGGTCGGGATGCTGGCCGTGCGCAGCCGGTTCACCGACGTGCTGGTGCTGCTGCTGTTCGGCGGCGCGATCGTGCTGCTGGCACTGGTGGCCCAGCAGGACCCGTGGCTGCACCTGTCGAAGTTGGAGGACGTCGGCAAGTACATCGGCCGCAAGCACTGAACCCGGCTCGGGGCCCGTCCGCACGGACGGGCCCCGAGCCGGTTCGGCTGAATTCGGCCGCACCCGGCCCGCTGTGACGCACCAGCCACACCGCCGAGCGCGTCCCGCGCCCGGCCTTGCGATAACCTGACGCCGGTTCTCTCGATGTCGAGAGAAAGACATCCTCGGCTCCAGCGCGCCGACGTGCCTGGGGCATGCTGGCGATCGCTGGAGAAGGAAAAATGACTCGCACCCCCGTCAACGTCACCGTCACCGGAGCGGCCGGTCAGATCGGCTACGCGCTGCTCTTCCGCATCGCCTCGGGCCACCTGCTCGGTGCGGACGTGCCGGTGAACCTGCGCCTGCTGGAGATCCCGCAGGGCCTCAAGGCCGCCGAGGGCGTCGCGATGGAGCTCGACGACTGCGCCTTCCCGCTGCTGCGCGACATCACCATCACCGACCAGGCCGCCACCGCCTTCGACGGCGCCAACGTGGCGCTGCTGGTCGGCGCCCGGCCGCGCACCGCCGGCATGGAGCGCGGCGACCTGCTCGCGGCCAACGGCGGCATCTTCGGCCCGCAGGGCAAGGCCATCAACGACAACGCCGCGGACGACATCAAGGTCCTGGTGGTCGGCAACCCGGCCAACACCAACGCCCTGATCGCCCAGCGCAACGCCCCCGACGTGCCGGCCGACCGGTTCACCGCGATGACCCGCCTGGACCACAACCGCGCGGTCGCCCAGCTCGCCAAGAAGGCCGGCGTCACCGTCGAGGACGTCAAGAAGGTCACCATCTGGGGCAACCACTCCGCCACCCAGTACCCGGACCTGTTCCACGCCGAGGTCGCCGGCAAGGGCGGCTTCGAGGCCACCGGCTCGGACCTGGAGTGGGTGAAGACGGACTTCATCCCGACCGTCGCCAAGCGCGGTGCGGCGATCATCGAGGTGCGCGGCGCCTCCTCGGCGGCCTCGGCCGCCAACGCCGCCATCGACCACGTCCACACCTGGGTCAACGGCACCCCGGCCGGCGACTGGACCTCGATGGGCATCGTCTCCGACGGCTCCTACGGCGTGCCGGCCGGCCTGATCTCCTCCTTCCCGGTCACCTGCAAGGACGGCAAGTACGAGATCGTCCAGGGCCTGGAGATCTCCGAGTTCTCCCGTCCGCTGATCGACGCCTCGGTCAAGGAGCTCGCCGACGAGCGCGACGAGGTCACCAAGCTCGGCCTGATCTGAGCCGACTGCGGTACCCGGTGGCCCACCAGTCCCCTCAGGGGTGGTGGGCCACACCCGTTTACACTGCCGACCGTGAACGAAACCCTCCAGGACGCGGCTCTCGTCCTGGTCTTCATCGTCCTGGGCGGCCTCTTCAACATCGCCGAGATCTCGCTGATCTCGCTGCGCGAGGGCCAGATCCGGGCCCTCGCCGAGCGCGGCACCAAACGCGCCGCGCGGGCCGCCCACCTCGCCGCCGATCCGAACCGGTTCCTGGCCGCCGTGCAGGTCGGGGTGACCTGCATGGGCTTCCTGTCGGCCGCCTTCGGCGCCGACACGCTGGCCGGCAAGCTCTCCCCGGTCTTCGTCCGGATGGGCCTGTCGGAGGGGGTCGCGGACGCCGTGGCGCTGGTCGGGCTGACCCTGGTGATCTCCTACATCTCGCTGGTGCTGGGGGAGTTGACGCCCAAGCGGATCGGCCTGCAGCGGGCCGAGTCGATCGCGCTGCTGGCCGCGCCGGTGGTGGACGTGATGTCGGTGGCGCTGCGGCCGGTGATCTGGCTGCTCGGCCGGTCCACCAACCTGATGGTCCGGCTGTTCGGCGGCGACCCCAAGGCCGGGCGCGGCAGCATGAGTTCGGAGGAGCTGCGGGGTCTGGTGGCGGCCAACACCGAGCTGGGCAGCGACGAGCGGGCGCTGATCGCGGACGTCTTCGCGGCCGGTGAGCGCCAGCTGCGCGAGGTGATGGTGCCGCGCACCGAGGTCACCTTCCTGGACGCCGACCAGCCGCTCACCGAGGTCCGCGAGGAGACCAGCACCTCGCCGCACTCGCGCTACCCGGTGGTGGAGGGCTCCTACGACGCGGTGGTCGGTTTCGTCCACGTCCGCGACCTGTACCGGGCCCGTGGCGAGCGGGCGCTGCGGGTGCGCGAGATCGCCCGTCCGGTGAAGCTGCTGCCGGCCACCAAGAAGGTGCTGGAGGCGATGAGCGAGATGCGCCGGGAGGGCCACCACCTGGCCATGGTGGTGGACGAGTACGGCGGCACCGCCGGCATCGTCACCCTGGAGGACCTGGTCGAGGAGGTGATCGGCGAGATCCGGGACGAGTACGACGCGCAGGAGACCACCGCGACCCGGCGGCTGGCCGGCGGCGGGGTCGAGGTGAACGGCCTGCTGAACCTGCCCGACTTCGCCGAGGAGACCGGGGTCACGCTGCCCGAGGGGCCGTACGAGACGGTGGCCGGCTACGTGGTCGCCGAACTGGGTGAACTGCCCTCGGTGGGCGACGCGGTGTGCACCGAGGAGGGCCTGCTGCTGACCGTGGCGGCGCTGGACGGCCGGCGGATCGACCGGGTTCGGGTGAGCGCGGAACGCACCGGCCCGTCGGGCGCCGATCGCTCGTCGGAACCTCCAAACGAAGCCGGGTCCTGACCGCACTGCGAAGCTGGAAGAATGACGGTCATGGTCAACGAAGCGGTCAACGGTCCGGCGAAGGTTCGCCCCCGGGTGCTCTCCGGCATCCAGCCCACCTCTGGCTCGTTCCACCTGGGCAACTACCTCGGCGCGGTGCGCCAGTGGGTGGATCTGCAGGAGGCCAACGACGCCTTCTACATGGTGGTCGACCTGCATGCGATCACCGTGCCGCAGGACCCGGCGGTGCTGCGGGAGAACACCCGGGTGTCGGTGGCGCAGCTGCTCGGCGCCGGTCTGGACCCGGAGCGGTGCACCCTGTTCGTCCAGTCCCAGGTGCCCGAGCACGCGCAGCTCGGCTGGGTGATGAACTGCCTGACCGGTTTCGGCGAGGCCGCCCGGATGACCCAGTTCAAGGACAAGTCGGCCAAGCAGGGCAGCGACAGCACCACGGTCGGCCTGTTCACCTACCCGATCCTTCAGGTCGCCGACATCCTGCTGTACCAGGCGGACGCGGTGCCGGTCGGCGAGGACCAGCGCCAGCACCTGGAGCTGACCCGGGACCTGGCCGAGCGCTTCAACAGCCGCTTCCAGCCCACCTTCACGCTGCCCAAGGCCTACATCCTCAAGGAGACGGCGAAGATCCTGGACCTCCAGGACCCGACGGCCAAGATGAGCAAGTCGGCCTCCTCGCCCAAGGGCCTGGTCAACCTGCTGGACGAGCCGAAGGTCAGCGCCAAGAAGTTCAAGAGCGCGGTGACCGACACCGACACGGTGGTCTCCTACGACGAGGAGAAGAAGGCCGGCGTCTCCAACCTGCTGCGGATCCACGCCGCACTCAGCGGGCAGAGCGTGGACCAGCTGGTGGCGCACTTCGACGGCAAGATGTACGGCGCGCTCAAGACCGAGCTGGCCGAGCTGTTCAGCGAGTGGGTGCTGCCCTTCCAGGAGCGGACCCGGACCTACCTGGACGACCCGGCCGAGCTGGACCGGGTGCTCGCGGTGGGCGCCGAGAAGGCCCGCGAGGTGGCGTCGGTGACCCTGGAGACGGTCTTCGACCGGATCGGCTTCCTGCCGGCCGCCAAGCGCTGATGGACCCGTCCGCTGCCCTCGGTGGTGACGCCCTCCCGCAGGGCGCCACCACCGGCACCTCGCTGACCATCGGGGTCGCGGTGACGGTGCCGGAACCGTTCGGCTCGGCGATCCAGGACGCCCGGGCCGGACTCGGTGATCCGCTGGCCCGGGCGATACCCACGCATGTGACGCTGCTGCCGCCGACCGAGATTCCGGTCGCGCGGCTGCCCGAGGTGCGCGGGCACCTGGCGGCGGTGGCGGCGGCGCACCGGCCGTTCCGCATGCTGCTGCACGGCAGCGGGACCTTCCGCCCGGTCTCCCCGGTGGTCTTCGTCCGGGTCGAGGCGGGCGCCCAGGAGTGCCGCGAGCTGGAGGCGTCGATCCGCTCCGGGCCGCTGGCACGGGAGTTGGCCTTTCCGTACCACCCGCATGTGACCGTGGCGCACGCGCTGCCGGAGGCGGCGCTGGACGCCGCCTTCGCCGAGGCGCGGGCCTTCCACGCGGCTTTCGCGGTGCCCGGGTTCACACTCTCCTGGTTCGGCGAGGACGCGGTCTGGCGGCCGTGGCGCAGTTACGCTTTCGCGAATACGCAACTTTAGGCGCTCAGTGCGGATAGCGCGGGGGCTCTCAGAATTCCAAATAGTCATTTCTTATTAACTTCTCATTTACTCCATCGTGTACTGAACGCTACACTTTCCCGTTAATGGCCGCGGGGGCCTGGGAGCGGTCAGAGTGCACACCGTCTTGGAGTGATTGATGCGCTGTCCCCGCACGGCCCGGCGGCTGCTTCGCGCCGTGGCCCGCCGGGCCCGCCGGACCCGGGCCAGCGAGGGGCAGCCGGTCGCGCCGCCCGATCCGACCAGCGCCCGGGCGGCCCAGCCCGGGGGCCACGGCGATCCCGAGCCTGCTCCCCAGCCTGAACCCGAGCCGCCGGCGCCGACCGCCGAGCAGCTGCGACGGGCGCGCGAGGAGTGGCTGCTCGAACGGTGGCCGGGACTGGTCCGGGCGGACGGCCGGGTGGCCGAGGTGCGCGACGACCTGCTCTCCGGCGCCGCCTTCCTGCGCAACTTCACCGAGACCGCCGAGGTGCTGGTCGCCGCCAAGGTGGTCTTCGCGCCGATGCGCGCCCAGGAGCTGCGGCACTGGGTGGTGATCGCCCCCGGGCAGCGGGCGGCGGTGCTGGCCGCCTGCGCGAGCGCCTTCGAGGGCAGCCCGGTCTACGCCGAGCTGCTCGGGCACGACGTCACCCTGGCGACCGTCCTGGCCGAGGAACTGCCGGTCGCTGTAGCCGAGTTGGAGCAGGCCACCGAGGATGACGACGGGGCCGAACCGGTGCTGGTCAAGGGCGTGCGGATCTACCGCCCGGTGGTGACCAGCGGCGGCACCCTGCACTACGGCCCCGAGCACGGCTGCGACCTGGACTTCTGGGACTCGGCCGAGCCCGCCGCGGGCGCCATCGCGGCCATCCACGAGCCGCCGATCGGCTGGTGGGTCCCCTCGCTGGAGCCGGACACCACGGTCCGGATCGACGGCCGCGAGTACCCCGTGCCGGCCGCCTTCGCCCAGCCGCTGCTGGACGACGTCACCTTCCCGGTCGACGCCGTGCTCACCTGGGTGGACGACAGCGACCCGGCCTGGCGGCAGCGGCGTGAGCAGGCCCTGGACGCGCTGGCCGAGCCGCCGGCCACCGGTGGCGGCGCGGAGCGCTTCCGCAGCCGCGACGAGCTGCGCTACTGCCTGCGCTCGATCGCCATGTACGCCCCGTGGATCCGGCGGGTCTTCCTGGTCACCGACGGCCAGCGCCCCGACTGGCTGGCGGCCGAGCACCCGGCCCTGACCCTGATCACCCATCAGGAGCTGTTCGCCGACCCGGCGGTCCTCCCGGTCTTCAACTCGCACGCCATCGAATCCCAGTTGCACCGCATTCCGGAACTCGCGGAGCATTTCCTGTATTTCAACGACGACATGTTTCTTGGACGACCCGTCAGACCCGAACAGTTCTTCCAGGGCAACGGCGTTCCACTGGTCAACCTGGACTCCCGGGTCATTCCGCCCGGGCCGGTGGTGGCGCAGGACGACGAATACGTCGCCGCGCAGAAGAACACCCGGGCGCTGGTCCGCCGTGAGTTCGGCCGGCACACCACCAACGCGCTCAGCCACGCCCCCTACCCGCTGACCAGGGCGCTGCTGGCGGACAGTGCCGAGGTCTTCGCCGCGGAGCTGGCGGCCATCGCCCGCTCGCGGTTCCGGGCCCGCACCGACGTCGCGCCGATCACCCTGGCGGTCAGCCGCGGCTACCTCACCGGCCGGGTCGCCTGGGGGCGGATCGGCCACCGCTACGTGGACGTCGACCGGTTCGCGGCGCTGGAGCAGCTGCCCGGACTGCTGCGCGAGCGCGGCATCGACACCTTCTGCCTCAACGACGGCGATCTGGACCAGGTGCCGCGGGCCGAGCAGGACCGGATCATCACGGCCTTCCTGCAGGACTACTTCCCGATCGCCGGGCCGTTCGAGTGCTCCGCCCCGCAGCCGGCCTCCCGGATCCCGCAGCAGGCCGGCCTCGCCGAGCAGGACCCGGCGGCCGTGCAGGAGCCTGCCGAGCAGCTGCGCTGAAGCCCGTGGGGGCCCTCGCCGCCGGCGATGGCCCCCACGGGGTGAAGCGGTGCGGTGGGCTCAGCCGAGCAGGCCGTCCACCACCCGGGCGGCGGCGTGGCCGTCGTCCAGGTCGCAGTAGGTGCTGCGGAAGACCGCGTAGGCCTCCTTGTGCTCGGCGGCCACCTTGTCCAGCTCGCCCAGCGCCTTGATCAGCTCCGCCGAGGTGCGCAGCAGCGGGCCCGGGGCGTCCTTCTCGAAGTCGAAGGTGAAGCCGCACAGGTTGTCGCGGTAGTGCTCCAGGTCGTAGGTGAAGAAGAGCATCGGCCGGCCGGTGGCGGCGAAGTCGAACATCGAGGCCGAGTAGTCGGTCACCAGGGCGTCCGCGACCAGCAGCAGGTCGGACATGTCCGGGTAGTGCGAGACGTCCCAGACGTAGCCGTTGCCGGCGTCCTGGACCGGTCCGTAGCAGTTGGAGTGCGGCCGGACCAGCAGCACCTGGTCCTCGCCGAGCGCCTCGCGGGCCGCCGCCACGTCGACCCGCAGGTCGATCTGGTAGCCGCCCTGCGGGCGCTTGCGGTCCTCGCGGAAGGTCGGCGCGTACAGCACCACCTTCTTGCCCTCCGGCAGACCCAGCCGACCGCGCACCTCGGCGGCCCGCTTCTCCCGGTCGGGGGAGAAGAAGATGTCGTTGTGCGGGTAGCCGGTCTCCAGCAGCTCGCCCTGGTACTTGAAGGCCCGGCGCAGCACCGAGGAGGCGTAGCTGCTGCCGGAGACCAACTTGCCCCAGATCGGGACCTCGCGGTCCAGGTGCTTGAGGTAGTTGCTGTCGATGAACCAGATCTTCTCGAAGTCGTGGCCGATCCGCTTGAGCGGAGTGCCGATCCAGGTCTGCAGGATCACCTGGCCCGGGCGCGGGGTCACGAAGTCGGGCAGGTGCGCGCTGGTGACGATGTACTTGGCGGTGGCCATCGCCTCGAACCACTCGGGGCTCCACTGGCGCAGCCCGCGGGCGGTCTGCGGCAGGTCGGTCTGCTGGTCGTCCACCGTCCACAGGTGCTCCAGCGGCAGCCCGCGGCGGACCAGCTCCTCGTGTATGGCGCGCGGCGAGCCGGCGTACTGGCCGCCGTTGGCCACGTTGTAGAGCACCGCGTCACGCAGCGGACGGTGCTGCGCGGCCGGGAACTCCTCCTTGCGCAGTATCCGCTGGCGGTAGCCGCTGCGCTCGTGCGGGCCGAGGTCGGAGTGCGCCTCCAGCGAGAGGGTGTCGTAGTAGCGCCGCTCGAGCACTATCTCCTTGCCGCGCGCGTGGATCTCGGCGGGCAGCGAGGCGTGCGCCTCCAGCGCCACGTGCACGGTCGGCCAGGGCAGCTCCGGGTCGCCGTCGGTGGGACGGAAGAAGAGCTCCCAGGTGCCCTTGTGCAGCGGCACCCGGCCGACCACCGGGTTGGTCGGCACGGCCGGCAGCAGCACCTCGAAGCGGCCGTCGCGGATCACCAGCGGGTGCAGGTGGTCCTCCTCGCGCCAGACGTGCCGGACCACCAGCTCGTAGTGGTGCTCGCCGGGCAGCGGGAAGTGGCCGGCGAGGGCGAAGCCCTCCTCCTCGGCGGCGGTGATCCGGTCCACCACCGGCTGCGCCAGCTGGTCGACGAACTGCAGGCGGCCGGTGTCGGTGGCCTTCGAGACCAGGGTGCGGGCGGTGCCCAGCGGCGCCTCGGGGTCCAGCGGCAGGTCCAGGTGCTCCAGCGGGGCCCGGTCGTCCACCATGATCGGCAGCGTGGTCCCGTCGGCGAGCAGCAGCTTGGCGTACCACTGGTCGGCGGAGCGGGTGTCGGCCGCCGGGTCCAGCGCGTTCCAGCGCTCGCGGACCTCGGCGACGTCGGCCAGCGGGATCCTCGCGGTGAACGGCACCGGCCGCCCGGCCGGGACGCCGAACTCGACCGGGAAGTCCAGCTTGATCCCGGACTGCGAGTGCTTTATCCGCAGCTGCAGGCCCTGCAGGTCGGAGGCGCTGCGCACGGTGCCGCTCAGCTCGACCGCGCCGTCCGCCGCCTTGACCGCGGTGACCGAGGCGCGCAGCTTCTCGATCCGCAGGTGCAGGAAGCCGTCCTTGAGCAGCGGGACGATCCGGGTGGTGGCGTCCGCCCAGTAGGTCGGGTAGCTCTGCGCGGTGTCGGCCCAGCCGCCGGAGATCCGGCCCTTGTAGACACCGGCCTTGCCGGCGCCGGCGATCAGCACCCGCCAGGTGCCCTCCTGCCACTGGCCGCGCTTCTTCAGCTTGGTCGGGTCGATCTGGGTGGTGAAACCGGCCCAGTCGCAGCTGTAGAGGTCGTGCGGGGAGCTGGCGGTCGCCTCGGGGGCGTACATGGTCTTGGTGCCGAAGGTGACGAAGCGCTTCCCCTTGGCCTCGCGCAGCACGATCATCTTGACCAGGTCGTGCTTGTTCTCCGCGCCCAGGTGCTCGGGGAAGGCGTGCCCGGTGAGCTGCAGCTTCCCGTCCACCCAGGCCGAGGTGTAGACGCGGCTGCGCATCACCAGCGCGTTGTCCAGCCGCAGCACGTCGGCGGGCACGCTCTTGCGGCCGCCGCGCAGGAACGGGTAGTCGGCGTACGGGCGCAGCAGGCCGCGGGCGGGGGCGGCGCCGTTGCTCTCGGCCTCGAAGCGCATCTGCTCGACGAACTCGTCGAGCCGGCCCTGCAGGGTCAGGTGGTACTTCAGGCGCAGCGGGGCGCGCAGCTTGCGGACCTGCTCGGGGCCGATCGCGCGCAGCAGCCGGCCCACGCACTGCTGGTAGGCGTCCCGGTAGTCCTGCTCGCCGTCGACCACCGACCAGAAGAACATCGGGATCTCCTCGACGAGGTTGTTCTCGTCGTAGGAGCGCAGGTACTCCTTGTACTTCGGCTCGGTCTGCTTGAGCAGCCAGGCCCGGACCAGCTCCATCGAGGTGACCCGGTCGATCAGGCCCTTGGGGTTGGTGCGCATCTGGGTGATCGACATCTCGCCGAGCTCGCGCTCGCGCCAGTGGTAGATCGGGTCGGAGAGCACGTCCACGCTCTTGGCGAGGTAGTGGTGCGGGACGCTCACCGGGGCGTCCTCGTACAGGATGCCCTCGGGGTAGAGCAGCCCGGCCGCGTCCCAGAAGCTGCGGCGGTAGACCTTGTTCCACGCGGTGCGGTCGGTGACCAGCGCCGGGATCTCGGTGATGTGGGTCTTCAGCTTGGTCTGCCGGAACGGCTTGGCGTGCCCGCCCGACTGGTAGTGGCCGACCGCGCGGAAGCGCAGCACGTTGCCGGAGCAGAAGTCGGAGCCGGTCTCGTCCAGCGTGCCGATCATCAGCTCGTAGGCGCTGGGCGGCAGGGTGTCGTCGCTGTCCACGAAGGCGATGAACTCGGTGCCTTCGGTGAGGTGCAGCAGACCGGTGTTGCGGGCGGCGCCGAGGCCCGCGTTCTGCTTGCGGACCAGGCGGAACCGGGAATCCTTCGCGGCGAACGCCTCGGCGATGGCCGCGCTGCCGTCCTTCGAGCCGTCGTCGACCATGATGCACTCGAGGTCGCTCATGGTCTGGGCGGCGATGGATTCCAGGCACTCCTCCAGGTACCGCTCGACGTTGTAGATCGGAACGACGACGGAGAGACGGGGGGCCATCAGCTGCGCGGGCCTTTCATGAGGGACAGAACACGGCCTCGGAGCGGACCCGCTGCGTCGGGGGCCTGGCGCACCGAGGCGGTACAGCCGCGATCCTACCGTCCGCCGCAACCGGCTCCCGCTGGGCCACGGGAGCCCGGCGCAGCGCCCCGGGACCCGGCGGGGCTGAGTACTCCTCAGGTGCCGGGAATGTCAGTCTGGGCGCCATGGGATTCCTCACCAGGCTGCCGGTCCTCGGCCCGTTGCTGGCCGCCGTGTTGCGCAGCCGCCCTTACCGGGTCTACCAGCTCCTCAGCGCCGCCAAGGGCAACCGGCTGGCCGGGGCGGTGACCTTCTTCGGCTTCCTGGCGCTCTTCCCGCTGCTCACCGTGGCGCTGGCGATCGCGGTCAGCACGCTGACCCCGACCCGGGTGGACAGCCTCAAGCACAAGATCGCCGACCAGGTGCCCGGGCTGTCCGACTCGCTCGGCCTGGACTCGCTGATCGCCAACGCCGCGACCGTCGGGGTGATCAGCGGGCTGCTGCTGCTGGTCTCCGGGCTCGGCTGGGTGGCGACCATACGCGGCTCGATCCGCGACATCTGGCAACTGCCCGCCGAGCAGGACAACGTGGTGCTGCTCAAGATCAAGGACTGCGTGGTGCTGCTGGGTCTGGGCCTGGTCTCGATCGTCTCGCTGGGTGCTTCGACGGTGGCCACCCGGCTGGCCGGGCAACTGGCCACCGGGCTGGGCCTGGCCGACCGGGGGCCGGGGCACTGGCTGCTGGTCGCTTCCGGCTTCGTGATCGCGGTCGGCGCCGACCTGCTGCTCTTCCTCTACCTGCTGGGCCCGTTCCCGGGGATCTACGGCCAGCACCGGCGCGACCTGCTGACGGCGGCACTGATCGGCGCGGTCGGCTTCGAACTGCTCAAGCTGCTGCTCTCCTCCTACCTCGGCTCGGTGGCCGGCAAGAGCCTGTACGGGGCGTTCGGGGTGCCGGTGGCGCTGCTGCTCTGGATCAACTTCGTCTGCCGGCTGCTGATGTACTGCGTCTCCTGGACGGCGCTGGCCGACCCCGAGGGTGCCCGGGCCCGCGCCCGGGCCAGCGCGGAGGCCGCCTACCGCGCGGCCGGCGAGCTGGGGGCGGGCGGCGTGCCGACGCGCGGGTGAGCGGGTGAAGGGAAGCGGGCGAGCGGGGGGAGCGTTACCTGCGGCGCAGCGCGGTGGAGCCGCCGGGGCCGGTCGGCGGGGCCGGCGGGGAGTGCGGGGCGGAGACGGCGGTGGAGCCACCGGTCTGGGCGACGGCGGGCTCGGCGGGGGTGAAGGCGGTCGGCACGGCCGCGGTCGCGAGCCGCCGGCGCCGGTTCAGCAGCCAGCCCGCCGCCGCGGCGGCGAGGGTGACGGCGGCGACCATCGTCCAGCTCTCGGGGCTGAGCAGCTTGGCACTGTGCCGGCCGACCCGGGGTACCTCCACGGCCTGCGCCCGGGTGGCCTGCCCGTTGGCCGCCTGGCCCGCCTTGGCCGCCGCCTGCGGGGGCTGGGCGCCCGCCGTGGCGCTCGGTGCCGGGCTGGGCGTGGGCACCGCCTTCGGCGCGACCAGGGCGCCGACCGGCGTCACCTTGTCGGCTGCCGCGAAGCCCCAGTCCAGCAGCGCCGCGGTCTCGTCGTAGACCTTCATATAGGTGTCCGGGTGCATCACGGCCACCAGCAGGGTCCGCCCGTCCCGCTGGGCCGCCCCGACGAAGGTGGAACCGGCGTTGGTGGTGTAGCCGTTCTTGACGCCGATCAGCCCCGGGTACTTGCCCAGCAGCCGGTCGGTGTTCTGGATCCCGAAGGTGCCGCGCTGCCCGGTCTTCGGGTCCACGGTGCCGGGGAACTGGGCGTCCCGGGTGGCGCAGTAGGAGCGGAAGTCCGGATTGCGCAGCCCCTCGCGGGCGAACAGGGTCAGGTCGTAGGCGGAGGTGAGCTGCCCGTCCTCGTCGTAGCCGTCGGGCGAGATCACCTGGGTGTCGGCGGCGCCCAAGGCGTCGGCCTCGGCCTGCATCTGACGGACCGTCTGCTCGATCCCGCCGTTCATGTGGGCGAGCACGTGCACCGCGTCGTTGCCCGAGCTCAGGAAGACCCCGCGCCACAGGTCCTCGACCTTGTACTCCAGGTCCTCCTTGATGCCCACCAGGCTGCTGCCGGTCCCCATCCCGGCCAGTTCGGCGGGCGCCACCTTGTGCACCGCGTTCCGGTCGAACCTGGGCAGCACGGTGTCGGCGAAGAGCATCTTCAGGGTGCTGGCGGGCGGCAGCCGCAGGTGCGGGTGGTACGCGGCGAGCACCTCGCCGCTGTCGGCGTCGGCCACCAGCCAGGACTGCCCGGTCAGCCCGCTCGGCAGCTGGGGCGCGGCCGGGCCGAGCGCGACCTGCACGCCCGACTGTCCCAGCAGCCCGCCGCCCACCGCCTCGGGCAGCGGCGGCGGCTCGGCGGCGGCGGCCGGTGCGAGGGCGAGGACCAGGGCGACGGCGAGTGCCGCCGGCCCCGCCGCTCGGCGAGCAGTACGACTCATCAGGTGATCATCCAAAAGCACGTGTTGGGTGTACCCAGTCCCCGCCCCACCCGCCCAGGCGCGCCGCCCAGCTCCCCCGATCGGGTGCCGCCGACTACGCCGATCGGCCCGCTGCCCATACTGGATGCCTGCTCCACCCCCGTCCACGAAGGAACGTCCGCCATGAAGCTCAGCCGCCGCACCTCCTGGTTCCTCACCGCCTTCGGCGCCTGGTCCCTGATCATCTGGACCACCTTCGTGAAGAACCTCTGGAAGGACTCCGGCCACCAGGCCTTCACCGGCGGCGACCACTCCCACCCCACAGCCTTCTTCTGGGTGCACCTGACCCTGGCCGTCACGTCCTTCGTCCTCGGCGCCCTGGTGGGTGCGGTCGGCGTGCGCGGACTGCGCGCCGCGAAGTCCTGACGGCACAACGACCGAGGGCCCGTCCGGTGGGTACCGGACGGGCCCTCGGCGCAGGCGACTAGAAGCGGCGCGTCACCAGGGCGCGCTTGACTTCCTGGATGGCCTTGGTGACCTCGATGCCACGCGGGCAGGCCTCGGAGCAGTTGAAGGTGGTGCGGCAGCGCCAGACACCCTCACGGTCGTTGAGGATCTCCAGGCGCTGCTCGGCGCCCTCGTCGCGCGAGTCGAAGATGAAGCGGTGCGCGTTGACGATGGCGGCGGGGCCGAAGTACTGGCCGTCGTTCCAGAAGACCGGGCAGGACGAGGTGCACGCGGCGCACAGGATGCACTTGGTGGTGTCGTCGAAGCGCTCGCGGTCCTCGGCGGACTGCAGGCGCTCGCGGGTGGGCTCGTTCCCCTTGGTGATCAGGAACGGCATCACGTCCTTGTACGCCTGGAAGAACGGGTCCATGTCGACCACCAGGTCCTTGAGGACCGTGAGGCCCTTGATGGCCTCGATGGTGATCGGCTTCTCCGGGTTGACGTCCTTGAGCAGGGTCTTGCAGGCCAGCCGGTTGCGCCCGTTGATCCGCATGGCGTCCGAGCCGCAGATGCCGTGCGCGCAGGAGCGACGGTAGGTCAGGGTGCCGTCCTGCTCCCACTTGACCTTGTTGAGGGCGTCCAGGACGCGCTCCTTGGGGTCCATGGTGAGCTGGTAGTCCACCCACACCGGCTCCGGGTGCTCCTCCGGGTTGAACCGGCGGATCCGCAGGGTGAAGGTGATCAGCTGCACGCCGCCGGCCTCGGCCGCGTCCAGCGCCGCCGAGTGCGGTGCGTCGATCGTGGGGGCGCTCATCAGTACTTACGCTCCATCGGCTGGTAGCGGGTCGTGACGACCGGCTTGTAGTCAAGGCGGATAGAGGTGGTGCCGTCCTCGGCCACCTCCTGGTACGCCATGGTGTGCTGCATGAACTTCACGTCGTCACGGGTCGGGAAGTCCTCGCGGAAGTGGCCGCCGCGCGACTCCTCGCGGGCCAGCGCGGAGACGACCAGCACCTCGGCCAGGTCGAGCAGGTTGCCCAGCTCCACGGCCTCCAGCAGGTCGGTGTTGTAGCGGTAGCCCTTGTCCTGGATGGACACGTTCTTGTACCGCTCGCGCAGCGCGGCGATGTCCTCGCTGGCCTGCTTCAGGGTGGCGCCGGTGCGGTAGACCATGGCGTTGACGTCCATGGTCTCCTGCAGCTCCTTGCGGATCTGCGCGACCGACTCGGTGCCGGTGGACTCGCGCAGGCCGTCGACCAGCGCCTGCACCTTCTCGGCCGGGTTGGCCGGCAGCGGGGTGAAGTCGACCGTCGACGAGTAGTCGGCGGCGGCGATGCCGGCCCGCTTGCCGAACACGTTGATGTCCAGCAGCGAGTTGGTGCCCAGGCGGTTGGCGCCGTGCACGGACACGCAGGCGACCTCGCCGGCCGCGTACAGGCCCGGGACGACGTCGGTGTTGTTGCGCAGCACCTCACCCTCGACGTTGGTCGGGATGCCGCCCATCGCGTAGTGCGCGGTGGGCTGGATCGGGATCGGGTCCGTGTAGGGCTCGATGCCGAGGTAGGTGCGGGCGAACTCGGTGATGTCCGGCAGCTTGGCGTCCAGCTGCTCCGGCGGAAGGTGCGTCAGGTCCAGGTAGACGTGGTCGCCCTCGGGGCCGCAGCCGCGACCCTCGCGGATCTCGGTGTAGATCGCGCGGGAGCAGACGTCACGGGACGCGAGGTCCTTCATGACCGGGGCGTAGCGCTCCATGAAGCGCTCGCCGTCCTTGTTGCGCAGGATGCCGCCCTCGCCGCGGGCGCCCTCGGTGAGCAGGATGCCCATCCGCCAGATGCCCGTCGGGTGGAACTGGAAGAACTCCATGTCCTCCAGCGGCAGGCCGCGGCGGTAGACCAGGGCCTGGCCGTCACCGGTGAGGGTGTGGGCGTTGGAGGTCACCTTGAAGAACTTGCCGGTGCCGCCGGAGGCGAAGACCACGGCCTTGGCCTGGAAGACGTGGATCTCGCCGGTGGCCAGCTCGTAGGCGACCACGCCGGAGGTCTTGCCGTCGTTGATCAGCAGGTCCAGGACGTAGAACTCGTTGAAGAACTCGACGCCGTGCTTGACGCAGTTCTGGAACAGCGTCTGCAGGATCATGTGACCGGTGCGGTCGGCCGCGTAGCAGGAGCGGCGCACGGCCGCCTCGCCGTGGTTGCGGGTGTGGCCGCCGAAGCGGCGCTGGTCGATCCGGCCCTGCTCGGTGCGGGAGAAGGGCAGACCCATCTTCTCCAGGTCGAGGACGGCGTCGATGGCCTCCTTGCACATGATCTCGGCGGCGTCCTGGTCGACCAGGTAGTCACCACCCTTGACCGTGTCGAAGGTGTGCCACTCCCAGTTGTCCTCCTCGACGTTGGCGAGGGCGGCGCACATGCCGCCCTGGGCCGCGCCGGTGTGGGACCGGGTGGGGTAGAGCTTGGTCAGCACCGCGGTGCGGCTGCGCTGGGTCGACTCGATGGCCGCGCGCATGCCGGCGCCGCCGGCGCCGACGATGACGGTGTCGTACTGGTGAATCTGCATGGGGTTCTACTCGCCTCTGGCTCTGCGATGGCCGATTAGATGTTCGGGTCGAAGGTGAAGATCACCAGGGTGCCGAGCAGAACCGTGAAGACGGTCGCGACTCCCATCAGGGTCTTCAGCCAGAGCCGAGTCGAATCCTTCTCGGCGTAGTCGTTGATGACGGTGCGCATGCCGTTGGCGCCGTGCAGCATCGCCAGCCAGAGCATCAGCAGGTCCCAGCCCTGCCAGAACGGCGAGGCCCAACGGCCCGCCACGAAGGCGAAGTTGACCTTCGCCACGCCGCCGTCCAGGGTCAGCATGATGATCAGGTGACCCAGGATCAGCACGACCAGCACGACGCCCGACAGGCGCATGAAGAGCCAGGCGAGCATCTCGAAGTTGGTGCGGGTGCGACGCGGGGTCGTCTTGGTCCGGGTCCGCGGCGGCTCGATCACGAAGCCGTCGGCGGGATTGCCGGTGCCCAGGCCCTTGCCGGTGTGGGTCTGGGAGGACGAGACCAGCTCGATGTCAGTGGTGTCGGTCGACATGCCGGATCAGCCCTTCCCGAACCAGTCGGTCAGCGTGTGCTGGAGAATCGGGTAGAAGGCGCCGGCCATCAGGACGACCCAGACGCCGACGACGCTCCAGAGCATCTGCTTCTGGTACTTCGGGCCCTTGGACCAGAAGTCGACCGCGATGACCCGCAGCCCGTTCAGCGCGTGGAACAGGATGGCGGCGGTCAGGCCGTACTCCATCAGGTTCACCAGGGGCGTCTTGTAGGTCTGGATGACCGAGTCGTACGCCTGCGGCGAGACCCGCACCAGCGCGGTGTCGAGAACGTGGACGAGAAGGAAGAAGAAAATGAGGACGCCAGTGACTCGATGAGCCACCCAGGACCACATGCCTTCGCGGCCGCGGTACAGCGTTCCAGCCGGCACGGGAAACCCTCCGGAAGCGGTTGAAGGGCTCGGCCGGCTTCGGTGTCGGTCAGCCCGGCCGGGTACGGTCCACCGGCCGCGAGCATCCTATCGACGCCGCGTCGGGAACCGCCTCCGGGGGGTTTGAGTGTGATCAATCAGGCACGTGCGGGCTAATCGGGGCCTTCCGGGTGACGTTGGGCCACCGGGCGGCTGCGGTACGGTGACGAACCCGCCGCCGACCGCTCTGCGAGGACGCCATGCCGGCCCGCCGTCCGTCTCAGCCCGTCCGCCTGCCGTCCGCCGGTCCGCTGCGCACCCGCCTGCCGCGCACCCACTCGCCGCGCACCCGCCTGCTTCCCGTCCTGCTGCCGACCGTGCTGGTGCTCGCCGGCGGCTGCACCACGGTGCGGCCCACCAGTTCCGACGCCTCCCCGGCGCCCGCGGCCCGGGTGCTGACGGCCGCCGAGCTGCGCACGGCCGCGGTCGGCCAGGCCGAGCTGGGGCCCGGATACACCGTCAGCCTGGTCAAGGAGGGGCAGGCCGCGCCGCCGCCGGGCGCGGTGGAGCGGCAGCTGTCGGACGTGCCGGCCTGTCAGCCGGTGCTGGACGCGATCGGTCCCGGCGATCCGGCCGCGACCCCGCAGGCGGAGGCCGACCTGATGGTGAACAAGGGCGCCGGCGGCTCCTCCTACGTCGCGCTGCTCGGCTACCCGGCGGGCCGGTCGACGGCACTGCAGTCGACGCTGGACCAGGTGCTGGCCCAGTGCGCCGCCTTCGGCTCCACGGTCAAGGGCCGGCCGGGCCGCAGCAGGCACCAGCTGGCCAAGGCCGACACGCCCACTCCCGAGGGAGCGGACGCGGTCAGCGCGTTCACCCTGACGAGTGGTGACCAGGGCGGGCCCGCACTCACCCAGCGGGCGGCCGTGGTCCGGGTCGGCACGGCGCTGGCCGTCTTCTCCACCGTGGGCACGGCGAAGGAGCCGGCCGCCGTGCCCGACCCGGCGGTGGTGCAGGCGCAGACCCGCAAGCTGCGGGCCGCCGAGCGTTGACGAACTCAGCTCGCGCCGCTGGCGACCAGGTGCTCCAGCCGGTGCAGTGCGATCCGGCGCAGCTCCTCGGCGGCGACCAGGCGCTCCTCGTCCGGCTCATTGGCCAGCCGGGTCCGGATCGAGCTGAGCACCGTGTCCAACATCTCCTCCGGCTCGACGCCGTCCAGGCAGACCACGAAGACGTGCCCGAACCGGGACTCATAGGCGGCGTGCGCGGCCCGCAGCGCGGTGTGCGCCGCCTGGCTGCCCGGCGCCCGCATCCCCAGCAGTGGCTGGGGCATCCAGCTCTCGTCGGCCAGCGCCTCGGCCAGGTCGCTGGGGCGCAGGTCGTAGGAGGCCTCGCTGGCGGCGGCCAGCAGGGACTCCAGGTCGGGGTAGGGACGGTGGGCGGTCAGCCGCAGCGCCCAGCGGTGGCTGCCGCAACAGGCGAGCAGCGCCTCCTCGGCGGCGCCGGGATCGGCCTCGTTGAATCGGTGCAGGCCGACCGCCGGAAGCACGGGGCAGTCGGCGGCAGTCGGCCGGGGTGCGGGGATACCGACCTGATCAGCGGAGCTGTCGGTCGGAGTGTCGCTGGCCAGCGGGTCCTCCTCAGGAGGGCGGGAAGGGCGTCGGGTGAGCACAAGAGGTCGTAACCAGCATGGATCACGGCAGGGCGTGGGCGAACTCGCCCACGCGGGACCGTGGTCGTCCCGGGCAGCGGCACCACGGTAGTTGAGCGCTCACCAGTTGGGGAGAGTGCTCGCGGAATTCACCCTGACGAGCTATCAAGTTGTGACCCGTGCGCTACCGGGCCATCGACCTTACCCGTCGGGAGCAGCCGTTACTCCTGCGCGCAGGAGGTGTTCGCGGCCGGCACGGTGCCGCTGACCAGGTATCCGTCAAGTGCGGAGTCCACACAGCTGTTGCCGCTGCCGAAGGCCGCGTGGCCCTCGCCCTGCCGGGTCAACAGGGTGGCGTTGGCGAAGCCCTTGGCCAGGTTGACCGCCGACTGGTACGGGGTGGCCGGGTCGCCGGTGGTGCCGATCACCAGGATCGGGGCGCTGCCCTCGGCGCGCACGGTGTGCGGTTGCTCGGTGGTCTGGAACGGCCAGTCCGCGCAGCCCGCGCCCTGCACGTCCTCCGCAGTGGTGTCCCGGTTGAGCAGCGGGGCCTGCTGCTTGAGCTCGCCGAGCACCTGCTGCACGCGTGCGGCCGACGGCGTCGGGCTGGCCGCGTCGGCGCAGCCGATCGCGGTCTGGGCGTCGTCCGAGGCGGTGTAGTGGCCGTTCTTGTCGCGGCCGTTGTAGGCATCGGCGGCGGCCAGCAGCCGGTCGCCGCTGCCCTGGCGGATCGCGCTGCTCAGCGCCGAGCGCAGCTCGCGCCAGGCGGTGTCCTGGTCGCCGTAGAGGAACAGCAGCGCGCCGGTCCAGCCCAGGCCCGAGGTGAGCTTGCGCCCGTCGTGGTCGCCGGTCGGCAGCGGCTTGTCGCGCAGGCCGTCCAGGAAGGCGGCGGCGTTCTCGCCGGCCTTGGCCGGGTCGCTGCCCAGCGGGCAGTCGTCCGGGTGCTTGGTGACGCAGTCGGTGGCGAACCGCTCCAACGACTTCTCGAAGCCGATCTGCTGCTGCACGCTGCTGTCCAGCTTGTCGGCGGCCGGGTCCACCGCGCCGTCCAGCACCAGCCGGCCGGTCCTGGTCGGGAACTCCTCGGCGTAGAGCGCGCCCAGGTAGGTGCCGTAGGAGACGCCGAGGTAGTTGAGCCTGGCATCGCCCAGCGCCTGGCGCAGCAGGTCCATGTCGCGGGCGGTGTTGCGGGTGCCGACGTAGGGCAGCAGCTTGCCCGAGCCGGCCTCGCAGGCCGCCGCGTAGCTCTTGTCCCGCTGCGCGCGCACCGCCTTGCGGGCCTGCGGGTCGGCCGGGTCGTCCTGCTGGTCCTGGGCGTCGCGCTGCTGGTCGGTCAGGCAGCGGACCGGGGAGCTGTCCCCGGTGCCGCGCGGGTCGAAGCCGACGATGTCGAAGCGGTCGTGCAGCGGGCCGTCGAACTGCTCGGTGCCGTCCTTGACCATGGCCACGCCGGACTCGCCGGGGCCGCCCGGGTTGACGATCAGCGAGCCGACCCGCTGCCCGGTGTTCCTGGCCCGCTCGCGGACCAGCGCGAGTTCGAGCGAGTCGCCGGCCGGCTTGCCGTAGTCGAGCGGGACCCGCAGCTTGCCGCACTGCAGGCCGGAGCCGCAGGAGGTCCAGCTGATCCGCTGGCTGTAGTAGCCGTCGGTGCTGGTGGGCGCGGGGGTGGGCGGGGTGGCACTGGTGCAGCCGGCGAGCAGCAGCGCGCCGAGCGCGACCGGTATCGGCAGACGCAGCAGGGCCGACCGCAGCAGGGGGGTCAACGGATCAGTCCCGGTGCACCTTGTAGTTGGACGCCTGGGCGCGCGGGCGCACCACCAGCAGGTCGATGTTCACGTGCGAGGGGCGGGTGACCGCCCAGGCCACCGTGTCGGCGATGTCCTCGGAGGTGAGCGGGTGCGTGACGCCCTGGTAGACGGCGGCGGCCCGGGCCTCGTCGCCACGGAAGCGGGTGACCGCGAAGCCCTCCGACTTGACCATGCCGGGGGCGATCTCGATCACCCGGATCGGCTCGCCGACCAGCTCCAGGCGCAGCGTGGCGGCGATGGTGTGCGCGGCGTGCTTGGCGGCCACGTACCCGCCGCCGCCCTCGTAGGCGGCCAGCGCGGCGGTGGAGGAGAGGATCAGCACGGTGCCGTCGCCGCTGGCCCGCAGGGCCGGCAGCAGCGCCTGGGTCATGTGCAGCACGCCCAGCACGTTCACCTGGTACATCGCCAGCCAGTCGGCCGGGTCGCCCTGCTCCACCGACTCGGCGCCGAAGGCCCCGCCGGCGTTGTTGACCAGTACGTCGATCGGGCCGAGCTGCTCGGCGAAGGCGTCCACCGCGGCCCGGTCGGTGACGTCCAGGGTGACCGCCCGGGCGGTGCCGCCGGCGGCCTCGATCTCCTTGGCGAGCTCCTCGATCCGCTCGGTGCGGCGCGCGGTCAGCACCACCGAGAAGCCCTCGGCTGCCAGGCGCCGCGCGGTGGCCGCGCCGATCCCGCTGCTCGCGCCGGTGACCACCGCGACTGGTTGCTGACCGGTACCCATCGTGCCCGTCCTCCTTTGTGCCTTGTGTGAAGACCATCATCGCAGCAGGCTGTGAGCAAGGTCCCAGGGGTGGAATCTGTCCTGTCTTCTACACAGCCCCCTACAGTGCGTAGCGCCAGCTGAACGTTAGTCAGCGTTATCCGGAGGTTCCCCATGGCGCCCGAGCCACGCCGTACCGAGTCAGCCCGTCTTTCCGAGTCAGGCTGGCCCATCGAGCCGCTGTACGGCCCTGAGCAGCCGATCGAGCGGCTCGGCGTTCCGGGCGAGTACCCGTTCACCCGCGGCGTCTACCCGTCGATGTACACCGGACGCCCCTGGACCATGCGCCAGTACGCCGGGTTCGGCACCGCGGCCGAGTCCAACGCCCGCTACAAGCAGCTGATCGCCAACGGCACCATGGGCCTGTCGGTCGCCTTCGACCTGCCCACCCAGATGGGCTACGACTCGGACGCCCCGATCTCGGCCGGCGAGGTCGGCAAGGTCGGCGTGGCGATCGACAGCGTCGAGGACATGAGCGTGCTGTTCGGCGGCATCCCGCTGGGCGAGGTCTCCACCTCGATGACCATCAACGCGCCCGGTTCGCTGCTGCTGCTGCTCTACCAGCTGGTCGGCGAGTCCCAGGGGGTGGCGTCCAACAAGCTCACCGGGACCATCCAGAACGACGTGCTCAAGGAGTACATCGCCCGCGGCACCTACATCTTCCCGCCGAAGCCGAGCCTGCGGCTGATCGCGGACGTGTTCCAGTACTGCCGGGCCGAGATCCCGAAGTGGAACACCATCTCGATCTCCGGCTACCACATGGCCGAGGCCGGGGCGAACCCCGCGCAGGAGATCGCCTTCACGCTGGCCAACGGCATCGAGTACGTGCGCACCGCGGTCGCCGCCGGGATGGACGTGGACGACTTCGCGCCGCGGCTGTCCTTCTTCTTCGTCTCGCGCACCACGCTGCTCGAGGAGGTCGCCAAGTTCCGTGCCGCGCGCCGGATCTGGGCCCGGGTGATGCGTGAGGAGTTCGGCGCCAAGAACCCCAAGTCGCAGATGCTGCGCTTCCACACCCAGACCGCGGGCGTGCAGCTGACCGCCCAGCAGCCCGAGGTCAACCTGGTCCGGGTCTCGGTGCAGGCGCTCGCGGCGGTGCTCGGCGGCACCCAGTCGCTGCACACCAACAGCTTCGACGAGGCGATCGCGCTGCCGACCGAGAAGTCCGCCCGGCTGGCGCTGCGCACCCAGCAGGTGCTCGCCTACGAGACCGACATCACCGCCACCGTCGACCCGTTCGCCGGTTCCTACGTGGTCGAGGCGATGACCGACGAGGTGGAGGCCACGGCGCTGGAGCTGATGGCCAAGGTCGAGGAGATGGGCGGCGCGGTGGCCGCGATCGAGAACGGCTACCAGAAGTCCGAGATCGAGCGCACCGCCTACCGGATCCAGCAGGAGCAGGACTCCGGCGAGCGCACCGTGGTCGGGGTCAACCGCTTCCAGCTGGACACCGAGGACCCGTACGAGCCGCTGCGGGTGGACCCGGCGATCGAGGCCCAGCAGGCCGAGCGACTCGCCCGGCTGCGCGCCGACCGCGACTCCTCGGCGGTGGACCGCACGCTGACCGCGCTGCGCAAGGCGGCCGAGGGCAGCGACAACGTGCTCTACCCGATGAAGGAGGCGCTGGCCGCCCGGGCCACCGTCGGCGAGGTCAGCAACGCGCTGCGGGAGATCTGGGGCACGTACACCCCGGTCGACCGGTTCTGACGCCTGACGCCACAGAAACCGAGTGGGGCCCGGGAGAGTCTCTCCCGGGCCCCACTGGTGTGTCAGGACGGTCAGCCGCGCTTGGCGAAGGACTTCAGGAAGTCCTTGCCCGGGGTGCCGACGCCGGTCGCGGTGTCGTAGCCCGGGGTGGCCTTGAGACCGAAGTCCGAGCCGATCTTGTACAGACGCACCTTCAGCGCGCCGTTGATGACGCCGAGGTCGACCACGTTGCCGAGCTTGCCGTGGTTCTCGGTGTCGTCCACGTCGTTGTAGATGCGGTCGTTGTCGGCCCGGTTGTACAGCGCCGGGTTGGCGAAGCCGATCGCCTTGCCGCCGCGCGCCTCGATGGCGTCGGCCAGCATGCCGGCCAGCTCCGGGGAGGAGACCGAGGTGCCGCCGTAGCCGCCCTCGCTGTAGGCGCCGCCGGTCGGGGTGTAGCCGACCAGGGTGGCCGCCACCAGGTCACCGCTCATCGCGATGTCCGGGGTGGCGCGCAGCGGGGTGGCCGACTTGGTGCCGTCCGCGGCGGTGTGCGAGACCGAGTCCGGCACGACGCCCTGCTGGTACCACGGCTGCGCGATGTCCTTGGCGACACCGCCGCCACCACCGAAGTAGAAGAAGCCGGGCAGCGGGTTCCAGGACTTCTGGTCGGCCGAGAGCACCGAGCGCTGGTCGCCCATGCTGACCTCGTCGGCGTAGTCGCCCTTCTTGTTCCACAGCTCCAGCGCGGTGCCGCCGACGGCGGTGACCCACGGGGAGGCGGACGGCCACTGCACCTGGGCCTGGTTGGTGTCGGCCTGGCAGTTGATGCCGGTGGCCGCGGCCGCCGGCGAGTTGTCGCCGCAGTCGCCGGAGGAGACCGTGAAGCCGATGCCCTGGACGGCGCCGAGCTGGAAGATCTGGTTGTCCGCGGCGATCACGGCCGGGTCCAGGTCACCGCTCTTGCCGTGCATGATCTCGCCCCAGGAGTTGGAGACGACATCGGCCAGGTGGTTGTCGACGATGTTGGCCAGCGCGTCGCCCAGGTCCTGGTCGTAGCAGGAGTTGGCACCGACGTAGACGACGTTGGCGTCCGGCGCGAGACCGTGCACCATCTCGACGTCCAGCGCCTCCTCGCCCGACCAGTCACCGCAGTCGGCCTGGTGCTGCCACTTGTCGGGGGTGACGATCTCCTTGTACTGCCCCGGGGCGAACGGCTTGTCACCGTGCGCGGTGGAGAAGTGGTTGGCGTCGGCCTCCATGGTGCCGAAGCCGTAGGCGTCGACGATGGCGACGGTGGCGCCCTTGCCGGTCAGACCGGACTTGGTGACGCCGTAGGCCTGGCGCAGCTGCGAGGTGGTGTACGAGCAGGGAGCGAAGGGCTCGTTCTTCTCGTAGCCGGCCGGCGCGCCCTTGGCGATCAGCGAGTCGTAGCCGTCCTCGGAGCAGGTCGGCACGGTCGGCAGGGTGTCGGTGCCCTTGTCGGCGATGACGCCGGGCGCGGCGGCCCGGGCGGCCTGCTGCGCGGCGACGGCCTTGGCCTCGGCGGTGGCGGCCGAGACGGCCTGCGAGGAGGCCTTGCCGGCCGCGTCGCTCAGACCCTGGACGGCGAGCACGGCGTTGGCCACGGAGGCCGGGACCACGGCGTCGGAGGCCGGGGCCTTACGGGTGCCGTCCGCGGTGCGGTAGTTGCGGAACTCGGTGCCGAAGGCCTTGGCCAGCGCACCGCTGGAGCCGGAGACCTGCACGAAGTGCGTGGTCACGGCCTCGACGGTCAGGCCGGCGCCGGTCACCCAGTCGGTGACCGCCTTGACCTGCTCGGGGGTGGCGCCGAACCGGGCCTTGGCCTCGGCGGCCGACAGGAAGTTGCCGTACTGCGCCGAGCTCTGCGAGGAGACGGCCTGCGCGTAGGCGGCCAGTGCGGCCGGGTCCTTGCCGGCCAGGTAGATGCGCGCGGTGCTCGGGGTGCTGCTCGGCACCGCACCGGCGTCGGCCTGGGGGGTCGCCCAGGCGGGGTGGGTCCCCTGAAGGTCCTTCGCGATGCCGGACGGGGCGTCGGCGAACGCCGGGTGGGCGATCGCGAGCGATCCCAGGACCAGGGCGGCGGCCGGAGCCGCCACTGCTATCCGGGACAGCCGGCTGCGCTTGGCTGCGGGCACGTGGGTTCCCCACTCTCATGATGACTGCGCCGCGGACGCACTTCGTGGGCGCAGACCGGGCGCTGGCAGGACGAATCGCCCCAATGCGACCGTGCACCTGACGCAGGGTCGCGCGGAGCGCGAGTTTGACTGTGCGGACGTTGTCTATTCGCTCTGATGGTCGAAGCTCAAGACTTCGTCTGATTTCTTTGCCAGCACATGACCTGAACGACCGGATCTTGATACGTGGCGGCCACGCGGCCGTGACGAGCGGGCCACATCCTGGTCGTCCACCAGACCTTTGGCCTGGTGGGTGACGGGACGTTACTCCTGGGTCGCCCGGTCGTTGCACAGGTTCATCGCCCAGGGCGGTGGTCACCGGGGAAGGCGGCTGAAACGAGATGTCATACCCACCCGCACGCCGCGTATGCGCCAATTCAGGGACGGATTTGGCCGAAGTCAGGCCAAACTCCGGCCGGGCCCATACCCTTGTTGAGGTGAACCGTCCTCAGTCGGCCGCGCAGGCCAGTCCGCAGGTCATCGCGTCCGTGTCGTCGGTGGCGTCCGCGTCGGGTACTCCGAAGGGCAAGGCGATGATCAGTCACCATCCGCTCCCCCCGGCGAAACTGACGCTCCGTTCGCGGGTGCGCGCCTACGAGGCCGAGCTGATCGCGTTCCGCCGTGACCTGCACCAGCACCCCGAGCTGGGCCGCCAGGAGTTCCGCACCACCGGCCGGCTGGTGGACCGCCTCACCGAGGCCGGACTGGCCCCCCGGGTGCTGCCGCACGGCACCGGCCTGATCGTCGACCTGGTCCCGCCCGGCACCCCGGCCGGCGCCCCGCTGCTGGCCTTCCGCGCGGACATCGACGCGCTGCCCATCGATGACGCCAAGAGCGAGGTCCCGTACCGCTCCAAGGTGCCGGGCCAGGCCCACGCCTGCGGCCACGACGTGCACACCTCGGTGGTGCTCGGCACCGCGTTGGTGCTGGCCGAGGCGCTGCGCGAGGGGCGGCTCGGCCAGCCGGTGCGGCTGATCTTCCAGCCCGCCGAGGAGGTGATGCCCGGCGGCGCGCTGGACGTCATCGCGGCCGGCGGGATGGACGGGGTGGGTCGGATCTTCGCGGTGCACTGCGACCCGAAGGTGCGGGTCGGCCGGGTCGGCCTGCGCACCGGGGCGATCACCTCGGCCTGCGACGCGCTGGTGCTCAGCCTGGACGGCCCCGGCGGACACACCGCCCGCCCGCACCTGACCACCGATCTGGTGGCGGCGATCGGCCGACTGGCCGCCGACCTGCCGGGCGCGCTGTCCCGCCGGATGGACCCGCGCTGGGGGGTCAGCCTGGTCTGGGGTCGGATCATGGCCGGTTCCGCCCCCAATGTGATCCCGCAACACGCCGAGCTGGAGGGCACGGTCCGCTGCCTGGAGCTGGACGGCTGGCGCGAGGCGCCGGACGTGCTGCACGAGCTGATCAGCAAGATGGCCGAGACCCATCGGGCGAAGTGGAGCCTGGACTACAAGCGCGGGGTCCCGCCGGTGGTGAACGAGGCCGTCTCGATCGCCCAGCTGGACACCGCGATGACGCGGCAGTTCGGTGCGGGAGGTGACGCGGTCGTGGAGGAGACGGAGCAGTCCCTTGGTGGCGAGGACTTCTCCTGGTACCTGGAGCACGCGCCGGGCGCACTGGCCCGACTCGGTGTCCGGGCGCCGCACGAGACGGCCGTGCGCGACCTGCACCAGGGCCGGTTCGACGTGGACGAGCGGGCGATCGGGATCGGGGTGGAGCTGTTCAGCTCGCTGGCGCTGGAGCATGGCCGGGTGTAACGGTCGAACCGTGGGACACTGGGGGGTGCTCGTCGACATTTGTCCCGGTTCGGCGGGCCTCCGTGCCACGGTTTGATAACAACCCGAATGGCCCGGCACCCCGTAATAAAACCGTGTTCTACGCGCGTTACGGTGGCGCCAGACCACGCCAAACGGGTGTGTGAGAAGGAGATACTCCCTTGCGCCGTTCAGTAAAGCTCGCCGCGGTTGTGCTCTCGGGTTCCCTGGGCATCGCCTCGCTCGCCGCTTGCGGCGCAAAGAGCACCGACAACACCGCTTCCGCAGGCGCCTCCGGCTCCGGTCTCAAGGTCGGTATGGCCTACGACATCGGCGGCCGTGGCGACCAGTCGTTCAACGACTCCGCCGCCCGCGGCCTGGACAAGGCCGTGTCCGACCTGGGCGTCCAGAAGACCGAGGCCGAGGCCAAGCAGGGTGAGGCCGACTCCGACAAGGAGGCCCGCCTCAACAGCCTGGTGACCGCCGGCTTCAACCCGGTCGTCGCGGTCGGCTTCGTCTACCAGGCCGCCGTCGAGAAGGTCGCCAAGGCCCACCCCGAGGTCAAGTTCGCGATCATCGACTCCGCCTCCACCACCCAGCCGAGCAACGTCACCTCGCTGACCTTCTCGGAGCAGGAGGGCTCGTACCTGGCCGGTGTCGCGGCCGCGCTGAAGACCAAGACCAAGCAGGTCGGCTTCATCGGTGGCGTGCAGACCGAGCTGATCAAGAAGTTCGAGGCCGGCTACCGTGCGGGCGTCCAGGCGACCGACCCGAGCGTCAAGGTCGACGTCAAGTACCTGACCACCCCGCCGGACTTCAGCGGCTTCGGCGACCCGGCCAAGGGCAAGTCCGCCGCCCAGGGTCTGCTGGACAACAAGGACGACGTGATCTACTCGGCGGCCGGCTCCTCCGGCTCCGGCGCGATCGAGGCCGTGTTCAACAGCACCAACCCGCCGGCCTGGGCCATCGGTGTCGACTCCGACCAGGCCAACCAGCCGGCCCTGTCGGCCTACAAGGCCAAGATCCTCACCTCGATGGTCAAGAACGTCGACACCGCGGTGTTCTCGTACATCAACAGCATCAAGACCGGTAACCCGCTGACCGGCGTGAAGAACTTCGACCTCAAGCAGGGCGGTGTCTCGCTCGCCACCACCGGTGGCCACATCGACGACATCAAGAAGCAGCTCGACGACGCCACCGCGAAGATCACCTCGGGTGCCACCACGATCCCGACCGCGCCGCCGGCCGGCTGATCACTCGTCAGCACGCAGCAAGCAGTAAGTAGTACCAGGTAAGGGGAGGGGCCCGGTGGGTCGCGCGCCAGCGCACTCCGCCGGGCCTCTCCTGTACTCCCCGCGGCTCGTACCGCCGCACCGTTCTCCGGCTACCCCCCAGCGCGACGAAGCGCCTGCCGACCATCAGGAGATCGCCATCACCGCTTCCAACCCCTCCCTGAGCAAGGGAGGCAACCCCGGCGCGGGGACGGCGACGACGGCCGTCGAGCTGCGCGGCATCACCAAGCGCTTCCCCGGTGTCGTGGCCAACCACGACATCAACCTCACCGTCCGCACCGGTACCGTGCACGCCCTGATGGGCGAGAACGGCGCCGGCAAGTCGACGCTGATGAAGATCCTCTACGGGATGCAGCGCCCGGACGAGGGCACCATCGCGGTCAACGGCGAGCAGGTGGAGTTCAGCACCCCCGGGGACGCGATCGCGCGCGGCATCGGCATGGTGCACCAGCACTTCATGCTGGCCGACAACCTCACCGTGCTGGAGAACGTCGTCCTCGGCGGCGAGAAGCTCTACGGCATCGGCTCCCGGGCCAGGGCGAAGATCCAGGAGATCTCCGACCAGTACAGCCTGAACGTCCGCCCCGACGCCCTGGTCGAGGACCTCGGTGTGGCCGAGCGCCAGCGCGTCGAGATCCTCAAGGTGCTCTACCGCGGCGCCCGGATCCTGATCCTGGACGAGCCCACCGCCGTACTGGTCCCGCAGGAGGTCGACCAGCTCTTCGGAAACCTGCGCGAGCTCAAGGCCGAGGGCGTCACCGTCATCTTCATCTCGCACAAGCTGCACGAGGTGCTCTCGGTGGCCGACGCGATCACCGTGATCCGCCGCGGCACCACGGTCGGCGACGCCGACCCGCAGCAGGTGACGGCCCGCCAGCTGGCCGAGCTGATGGTCGGCAGCGAGCTGCCCTCGCCGCAGAGCCGCGAATCCACGGTCACCACCGAGGAGATGCTCAAGGTCGAGGGCCTGCGGATCGCCAAGCCCGACGCCGAGGGCATCGAGCGGGTGGTCCTGGACGACATCTCGCTGACCATCCACAAGGGCGAGATCCTCGGCATCGCCGGCGTCGAGGGCAACGGCCAGGCCGAACTGGTCGAGGCCATCATGGGCATGCTCCCGCTGGACGCCGGAACCGTCATTCTGGACGGCGCCGACCTGACCAGCGCGCTGACCCGGGCCCGCCGCGAGGCCGGCATCGGCTACATCCCCGAGGACCGGCACCGGCACGGCCTGCTGCTGGAGGCCCCGCTCTGGGAGAACCGGATCCTCGGCCACGTCACCGAGGAGCCCAACTCCAAGGGCTTCCGGCTCGACCCGGCCGGTGCCCGCAAGGACACCCTGCGGATCGTCCAGGAGTACGACGTCCGTACCCCCGGCATCGAGGTCACCGCCGCCTCGCTCTCCGGCGGCAACCAGCAGAAGCTGATCATCGGCCGCGAGATGAGCCACAACCCCAAGCTGCTGATCGCCGCCCACCCGACCCGCGGTGTGGACGTCGGCGCGCAGGCCCAGATCTGGGAGCAGATCCGGGCCGCCCAGCGCGAGGGCCTGGCGGTGCTGCTGATCTCCGCCGACCTGGACGAGCTGATCGGCCTGTCCGACTTCATCAAGGTGATCTACCGCGGCCGCCTGGTCGCCGAGGCCGACCCGGCCACCGTCACCGCCGAGGACCTGGGCACCGCGATGACCGGCGCCGCCTCGGGCCACATCGAGTCCGACGAGACCGCGCTGGCCGAGGCGGCGGCTGTCGCCGCCGAGGAGCTCGGGCGCAGCGACGAGCCGGGCGGGGTCGACACCTCCCCGCAGGACGCCACCACCGACGACACCGCTGCCGACGACGCGCAGGCGGGGGAGTGACCGACATGACCACTTCGACCGAACCCGCCAAGCGCGGCTGGCTGCAGCGGATCGACCGGGAGAAGGTGATCCTCGGCCTGGCGGCACCCGTGCTGGCCGTGATCATCTCGGTGGCGATCAGCTCGATCGTGCTGGCCGTCTCCGGACGTGACCCGTTCCAGGCGTTCAACATCCTGGGCACCTACGGCTCCGCCTCGGACGCCCAGGTGATGGTGATCAACAAGGCGACCACGTACTACATCGCCGGTATCGCGGTGGCCTTCGGCTTCCGGATGAACCAGTTCAACATCGGCGCCGACGGGCAGTACCGACTCGCCGCGCTCTTCGTGGCGTTCATCGGGGCGCAGGTCGACCTGCCGTCCTTCCTGGAGATCCCGCTGCTGCTGATCGTCGCCATGCTGGTCGGCGGTCTGTGGGCGGCCGTCGCCGGCGTGCTGAAGACCGCCCGCGGGGTCAGCGAGGTCGTCTCGACGATCATGCTGAACTACATCGCCAGCGCGGTGATCGCGCTGCTGCTGGTGCCCGGAGTCTTCGCGCCCGAGAAGGGCACCACCTCCAACAGCATCCAGACCAAGCCGATGGCCGCGTCGAGCGACTTCTTCTTCTTCAACTCGCAGGGCGGCCAGATCTACGGCTTCGTGATCATCGCCGTGCTGCTCGGGGTGCTCTTCCAGCTGACCCTGAACCGCACCCGGTTCGGCTTCAACCTGCGCGCCACCGGCCGCAGCGAGGAAGCGGCCGCGGCCAGCGGGGTCAACGTCAAGCGGATGGTGCTCACCACCATGGTGGTCTCCGGTGGGCTGGCCGGTCTGATCGGCATGCCCGACCTGCTGCAGTCCGCGCACTACTACGGCCAGAACTTCCAGCCGGGCCTGGGCTTCACCGGCATCGCCATCGCGCTGCTGGGCCGCAACACCCCGATCGGGATCGCCCTCGCCGCGCTGCTCTGGTCCTTCCTGGACGTGACCGGCCAGCAGCTGCCGCTGAAGGGCGACTTCCCGCAGGAGATCGTCGCCGTCATGCAGGGCACCATCGTCATCTGCGTGGTCGTCGCCTACGAGCTGGTGCGCCGTTACGGCCTCAAGCGCCAGCAGCAGAAGGTCGGCGCCCAGCTCGCCGCTCAGGCCGCCGCGGCCGCCAAGAAGGAGGTCGCCGCGTGAGTACCGCGACTGCAACATCTCGTCCCAAGCCGGCCGGCAAGATTCCCGGAAAGGCGAGCCGCAAGCTCTCCTGGCCCGTCGTGCTGCTGCTGATCGCCGGCGCGCTGGTGCTCTTCTCGGCCGTCGCCGCCGTCACCGGCCACCACGGCCTGACCTCCTCCGGTCAGGTGGAGGCCGCGCTCAGCGCCGCCGTGCCGATCGGCATGGCCGGTCTCGGCGGTCTGTGGTCGGAGCGCGCGGGCGTGGTCAACATCGGCCTCGAAGGCATGATGGTGGCCGGCACCTTCGCCGGCGCCTGGGCCGGTTACCTGGTCAACCCGTGGGTCGGGGTGCTGGCCGGGATGGCCGGCGGCGCGATCGGCGGCCTGCTGCACGCGGTGATCACGGTGACCTTCGGGGTCGACCACATCGTCTCCGGTGTGGGCATCAACATCCTGATCCCGGGCATCTGCGCGTACGTCAACAAGATCTACTACAAGGACTACGTGGCCTTCGGCGCGGGCGCCAACCAGTCCCCGCCGGCCGCCTCGCTGCCGCAGCTGACCGTTCCAGGGCTGTCCCCGTGGCTGGAGCACATCGAGAGCCACCACTGGTTCCTGGTCTCCGAGGTCGCCGGCATCCTGGCCGGTCTGATCACCAACCTCTCGGTGGTCACCATCTTCGCGGTGGCGCTGTTGATCATCAGCTACTTCGTGCTCTGGCGCACCAGCTTCGGCCTGCGACTGCGCTCCTGCGGTGAGAACCCGACCGCCGCCGAGTCGCTGGGCGTGAACGTCTACAAGTACAAGTACATCGCGGTGATCGCCTCCGGTGCCTTCGCCGGCCTGGCGGGTGCCTACCTCTCGCTGGTGCTGTCGCACTTCTACAAGGACGGGCAGACCGGCGGCCGCGGCTTCATCGGTCTGGCCGCGATGATCTTCGGCAACTGGCTGCCGGGCGGTCTGGCGATGGGTGCCGGGCTCTTCGGCTTCACCGACAGCCTGCAGCTGCGCGACCAGGCGGCCGTGCACGACCTGCTGCTGATCGTGGCGATCGCGCTGGCGCTGCTCGCGCTCTGGCAGCTCTACCGGCGCAAGCTGGTGCCGGCCGCGATCAGCCTGGTGGTGGCCGGTGGCCTGGCGGCCTGGTTCGCGATGACCGACCACGTGCAGGTGCCGCTGATCCAGGCCACCCCGTACATCATCACGCTGGTGGTGCTGGCGCTGGCCACCCAGCGGCTGCGGCCGCCGAAGGCCGACGGCCAGATCTACCGCAAGGGCCAGGGCAAGTGACCGATCCTCAGCAGGCATTCGACTGGGAGGCGCTGCGGGCGGCGGCTCGGGACGCGATGGCGCGGGCCTACGCCCCGTACAGCAAGTTCCCGGTCGGCGCGGCGGCGCTGGTGGACGACGGGCGGGTGGTCACCGGCTGCAACGTGGAGAACGCCTCGTACGGGCTCGCGCTGTGTGCCGAGTGCGGCCTGGTCTCGGCGCTGCACGCCGGCGGCGGCGGTCGGCTGGTCGCGTTCACCTGCGTGGACGGGGCCGGGCAGCCGCTGATGCCGTGCGGTCGGTGTCGGCAGCTGCTCTACGAGCACGGCGGTCCCGAGCTGCTGGTGGAGCTGCCCTCGGGGATCAAGCCGATGACCGAGGTGCTGCCGGACGCATTCGGTCCGGAACGGTTGTAATCGGGACAGTCGGTAGTAGCGGCGTGCGTGTTGACGCGCGTAGAGTGGCGCGGGGGCGGCCGAGCAGTGGCCGCCCCCGCGCCACTTTCGTCCCCGTTGGAGAACCGTATGGACGTCATCTCCGTCATCACCGCCAAGCGTGACCGCCGCGAGCTCACCGATGATCAGATCGACTGGGTGATCGACGCCTACACCCGGGGCGAGGTGGCCGACGAGCAGATGTCGGCACTGGCCATGGCCATCCTGCTGAACGGGATGAACCTGCGGGAGATCGGCCGCTGGACCGAGGCGATGATCCGCTCGGGCGTCCGGATGGACTTCTCGGCGCTGGGCATGCCCACCTCCGACAAGCATTCCACCGGTGGCGTCGGCGACAAGATCACCCTCCCGCTGGCCCCCCTGGTCGCCGCCTGCGGCGCCGCCGTCCCGCAGCTCTCCGGCCGCGGCCTCGGCCACACCGGCGGGACGCTGGACAAGCTGGAGTCGATCCCCGGCTGGCGGGCGCTGCTCTCCAACGACGAGATGATGAGCGTGCTGCGCTCCTCCGGTGCGGTGATCTGCGCGGCCGGCGACGGCCTGGCTCCCGCCGACAAGAAGCTCTACGCACTGCGCGACGTCACCGGCACGGTCGAGGCGATTCCGCTGATCGCCTCCTCGATCATGTCCAAGAAGATCGCCGAGGGCACCGGCGCCCTGGTGCTGGACGTCAAGGTCGGCTCCGGCGCCTTCATGAAGAACCTCGCCGACGCGCAGGAACTCGCCCGCACCATGGTCGGGTTGGGCCGCGGCGCCGGCGTCAACACGGTCGCGCTGCTGACCGACATGTCGACCCCGCTCGGCCTCACCGCGGGCAACGCGCTCGAGGTGCGCGAGTCGGTCGAGGTGCTGGCCGGCGGCGGCCCCGCGGACGTGGTCGAGCTGACCATCGCCCTGGCCCGCGAGATGCTCGCGGCGGCCGGCGTCTCCGGCAAGGACCCGGCGGACGCGCTGCGCGACGGCTCCGCGATGGACCACTGGCGCCGCCTGATCAGCGCCCAGGGCGGCGACGTCGACGCCCCGCTCCCGGTCGCCCGCGAGCAGCACGTCATCCCCGCCCCCGCCAGCGGCGTGCTCACCGCCCTGGACGCCTACGCGGTGGGCGTCTGCGCCTGGCGCCTCGGCGCCGGCCGCGCCCGCAAGGAGGACCCGGTGCAGGCCGGGGCCGGCGTCGAGATGCACGCCAAGCCCGGCGACACCGTGACCGCCGGCCAGCCCCTGCTCACCCTGCACACCGACACCCCGGAGAAGTACGACTACGCGATCGCGGCCCTGGAAGGCGGCATCGAGGTCTCCCCGGCGGGGACGGAGTACACCCGGACCCCGCTGATCCTGGACCGGATCAGCTAACACAGTGGATTCATATGGCTACACTGAGCCATGTGAGTGGCGAGCGCTTCACGATCGAGGTGGAGCCTGAGGTGCGCCGGTGGCTTGAGAAGCTGCCGGCGCATCTGTATCTCAGGGTCGAGGCCCGCGTCGATCTTCTTGCTGAGGAGAGATGTGATGAACCACTCTCGGTGGAAGACCGCGCGGACTCGTGCGCTGCTCGGTGAGCAGGTTTCGGAGGATTCTGCCGTCGCTGCCCTGCGCCTGGAGATCCGCTATGCCCTGGTGTTCGGGCAGGCGCACTACGACCGGCGCACCGAGCTGGGACTGTCCAAGGGGGAGGTCGCTCGGCGAGCCGGTCTGACGCTGGCTCAGATTGAGCAGATCGAAGGCGGTGACACCGTGCCGACCTTGCCGCTGCTCCAGCGTCTGGCGGCGGCCCTGGAGGCCGAGCTGGACATCCACGTCGCCGCGGGTGCCGAGGCCGAGGTGCGGTTCCACTCGCCGGCTGCCTGAGGCCGGCGCTGCCACGGCGGCGACTGGTGGCGCCATCTTCCTTCCCGTAGGCGCCACATTCACTAGACATGGCGCCATTGTGGTGCCATGCTTGAGCCATGGACCTCACTCCCTATGTCGACAACCTCCGCCACGAGCTCGCGGTCGCCGCGGCGGCGGGTGGGGATGAAGCCCGTGAACTGGCTGAGCGGCTGACCGCGCCGTTGGAGTCGGCGACTCGGCTGACCTTGCTGAGTGCGCTGTCGGCGGCGATGGGAGAGGTCACCCGGGAGTTGGCGCCGGGGTCGGTGGATGTGCGGCTGCGCGGGCTCGACCCGGAGTTCGTGGTGACGCCGTCGGTGGCGCAGGACGGGTACGAGACTGTGCCAGCCGGCGCCACAGTGGCACCATCGCCGGTGGTGGTCCCCGAGGCCGACGAGGCCGGGACCGCCCGGATCAACTTCCGCCTCCCCGCCCACCTCAAGTCCCGGGTCGAGGACGCCGCGAGTCGGGAGGGCCTGTCGGTCAACGCCTGGCTGGTGCGCGCCGCCGCCACCGCACTCGAGCCGGCCGACCGCGGCCCCGTCGGGACCACCCGGCACCGCGGCGGCCAGACCTTCACCGGCTGGGTCCGTTAGGACCTGTCCGGCCGAGTACCTGGCACCACCTTTCACCTCACCCCGCCGACCTGCGGGAACACACGACGAGCCAAGAGGACGGGACAGCCATGCCTTCTTTCGACACCACCGGACCGATCTCCGCGACCGTGGAGATCGACATCGCCTCGGTCCGGATCACCGCGAGCAAGCGCACCGACGCCGTGGTCGAGGTGCTGCCGGCCGACGGCGCCGACGAGCGGGACGTCTGGTGCGCGCAGCAGACCAAGGTCAGCTACTCCGCCGGCAAGCTGCTGGTCAAGGGCCCCAAGAAGCGGTCGCTCTTCGGCAAGGTCGGCTCGGTCGACGTCAGCATCGAGCTGCCGGCCGGCTCCGAGGTCCAGGGCACCGTGGCGCTGGGCGACTTCAGCTGCGAGGGCCCGCTCGGCGACTGCCGGCTGAAGACCTCGGCGGGCGACCTGCAGGTCGCCGAGGCGGCCGCGGCCAATCTGCGGACCGCGCACGGCGACGTCTCCCTCGGCCTCGCCACCGGCGACGTCGAGGTGTCCGGCGGCGGCCGGGTCGAGCTCGGTCGGCTGCTGGGCACGGCCACGGTCAAGAACAGCAACGGCGAGACCTCGATCCGTGAGGTCACCGGCGACCTGGTGGCGAAGGCCTCCAACGGCCGGATCTCGATCGGCAGCGCGCAGGCCGGCGTCGAGGTGAAGACCGCCAACGGCGCGATCCGGATCGGCGAGGTGGTGCGCGGCGTGGTGCAGCTGAACACCGCGATGGGGGACGTCGAGGTCGGCATCCGCGAGTCCACCGCCGCCTGGCTGGACGTCAACACCCGGCTGGGCACCGTGCGCAACTCGCTCGGCCCGACCGAGGGCCCCGACACCGCCGAGCGGACCGTCGAGCTGCGGGCCCGTACCGGCCTCGGCGACATCGTGATCAGCCGGGCCTGAGCAGTGACCCCGCCCGAGACGGCTTGTGGCGCAGGCGTAGCGCGGTGTATTGCAGCGCGCTACGCTGGATGGCATGAAGACCATCACCCAGCGCGAACTCGCCGCACGCTCCAAGGCCGTGCTCGATGATGTCGAGGCGGGCGAGACGTACCTGATCACGCGCAACGGCACCGAGATCGCCGAGGTGCGTCCGCTCAGCGCCCGGCGGCGGTTCGTGCCGGTGGAGGAGCTCCAGCGGAAGTGGCGCCATGCGCCGGTCGTCGATGCTGCTCGGCTGCGCGCCGAGGGCGACGAGTTCTTCGGTGGCGAGGACCGCGTCGGTGGCGAGGACAATCCGTGGGAGCGGAAGTGACCAACCGCCGGCAGCGCGGCCTGCTGGACACCTGCGTCGTCATCGACCTGCCGAGGATCGACCCCGGCCGGCTGCCGGTGGAGGCGGCCGTGCCCGCGATCGTGCTGGCGGAACTGGCCCAGGGCGTCGCGATGACCAGGGACCCGGTCGAGATGATGACGCGGGCTCAGCTCCTGGCCGACGTCGAGGCGGAGTTCGCGGCCATCCCGTTCGACCGCGAGGCCGCCCGCCGCTACGGCACCCTGGTGGCCCTCACGGTGAAGGCGAACCGCAATCCGCGCCCGCGCCGGATCGACCTGATGATCGCCGCCACGGCCGCCGCCCAGGGACTTCCGCTGTACACGCGCAACGTCGCCGACTTCCGCGGGTTGGAGCAGGGCGTCCAGGTCATTCCGGTCTGAGGGAATCGCGGGCGCGCCCACCGGGTTCCTCATTCGGTGGGGCCGCGGAGGGGCCGGGGCCCGAGGAGAGTGGGGGACCATGTCCGAGCGCGTGAGTGTCGTCGTCACACTGAAGGTCAAGCCCGGTGCGGAGGACCAGTTCCGGGCCCAGGCGGCCGCCACCGAGAAGGTCAGCCGAGCCGAGGCAGGCTGCCTGTCGTACACCAACTTCGTGGACCCGAACGACCCCGCCTCCTGGGTGGTGGTCGAGGAGTGGGCGGACCGGGCGGCGCTGGACACCCACCTGAACAGCCCGCACCTCGCCGAGTCCCTGGCGCTCACGGTCGAACTGCTCGCCGAGCCGCCGGTGTTGAAGATCCTGAGCGAGATCGAGTGAGCCGTCAGGCGGGGTCGGGGCCGTAGCTCGGCAGACCGCTGGTGTCGAGTGTCCACGGGCCGACGGTGATGGTGTCGCCGAAGGCGAACTTCTCGCGCGAGGAGTAGCCCGGTTGGGAGTACACGATGCCGGTGCCCTCGCGGGGGTCCACCAGGAGGTAGTTCAGGAAGCCCATGGCAGCGTAGTCACGAACTTTGGCATCGCAGTCACGGGCCGGCCCGGCGGCCGAGACCACCTCGACCACAAGCAGCATCGGGCCCGGGGCCTCGCCCACCACGAGGTCCGGGCGGTACCGCCGTCCCGGCCCCGGGTCCTCGACCACAGGGCTGGGACGGACGGCGAGCTCCGGGTGGAGACGGGGCAGCTGGGCGCTCAACCGGGAGCCGAGGCGGCGGGCCACCTCGTGCTGCTCGGCAGTCGGCGGCAGGGCCAACGAGACCTGGCGGTCGGTGATTTCGACTTCCCCGTACGCCGAGACCAGATCGGCGATCTGACGGAGCGTGGCGAAGGCCGCTGCGTCGGTGCTCATGCGGGCAGCGTACTCATGCGCCGGCCGCGCCGGGCCGCGAGCGCCTGGCGGGTTGCGTACAGCGTCACGCCCGCCGCCAGCGTCATGGCCGCGAGGCCGACCGCGGCCGAGCCCGGCCAGCCCACGGCGTGGTAGGCGTCGGCGCCGACGGTGCCACCGAGGCTGTTGCCGAGGTAGTAGGCGATCAGGTAGAGGGCGGAGGCCTGGGCGCGGCCGTGCTGGGCGGTGCGGCCGACGGCGGAGGAGGCGGTGGCGTGGCCGGCGAAGAAGCCGGCGGTGATCAGGACCAGGCCGAGCAGGGCGCAGGGCAGCGAGTCGGCGAGGGAGATCAGCAGGCCGGCGCTGGTGAGGGTGATCGCCAGGTAGAGGGCGCCGCGGCGGCCGAGGCGGGCGGTGAGGCGGCCGGCGCTCGCGGAGGAGGCGGTGCCGACCAGGTAGACCACGAAGATCGAGGCGGCCACCGACTGCGGCAGGTGGAACGGGGCGGCGATCAGCCGGAAGCCGACCGTGTTGTAGACCGCGCCGAAGACGGCCATGAAGAGCAGGCCCAGCGCGTAGAGGCGCAGCAGCAGTGGGTTGCGCAGGTGGGCGCCGACCGTGGTGGCGAGCGCCCGGGCGTCCACCGGCGTGCGGCGGAAGTGGCGCGCCGTCGGGATCAGCAGGCGGAAGGCGGCGACCGAGAGCAGCGCGAGCAGGGCGGAGGTGGCCAGGCCCCAGTGCCAGCCCCAGGCGGCGCCGGCCCAGCCGGCGACCAGTCGGCCGCCCATCCCGCCGATGCTGTTGCCCGCGACGTAGAGCCCCATCGCGGAGGCCAGTGCGCTGGGGTGCACCTCCTCGGCGAGGTAGGCCATCGCGGTGGCGGGCAGGCCGGCCAGCGCCGCGCCCTGCAGGGCGCGCAGCAGGACCAGGGTGCCGAGGCCGGGGGCGAACGGAAGGGCCAGGGCGATCACCGAGGCGGCCAGCACCGACCAGGTCATCACCGCGGTGCGCCCGTACCGGTCGGAGAGCGCACTGGCCGGCAGCAGCGCCAGGGCGAGGCCGAGGGTGGCCGCCGAGGCGGTCCAACTCGCCTGGCCGGGCGTCAGATCGAGGTCGCTGGAGAGCAGCGGCAGCAGACCCTGGGTGGAGTACAGCAGCACGAAGGTGGCGATGCCGGCGGCGAACAGCGCGAGGTTCGAACGCCGGAAGTCGCGCTGCCCCGGTCGCAGTCGGAGGTCTTCGGGAACGGCATCCGCCGCGACGGCGGCGGATGCCTCGGTATCGGCGGGAGGCATGTCACCGACGGTAGACCTGGCCCGTTCCATGCGTCCAATGCATCAATCAGCGATAATCCATACCGTGCAGAATGAGGAGCCGAAGACGCCCGCCGACCTCGACGCCGCGGCGCCGGCGGTCCTGCTCGCCCCGCGGCTGGCCCAGTTCGCGGCCGTCGCCCGGCTCGAACACATCACCCAGGCAGCGCAGTTGCTCGGTATGCCGCAGCCCACGCTGTCCCGGGCGATCGCCCGACTGGAGGCCGAGCTGGGAGTGGCGCTGCTGGCCCGCCAGGGCCGCACGGTGCGGCTGACCCGGGCCGGTCGGCTGCTGCTCGGCCCGGTGGAGCGCGCCCTCGCCGAGCTGGCCCGTGGGGCGCAGGCGGCGCGCGAGGAGGCGGACCCGGCGACCGGGCGGGTGGCGTTCGGGTTTCTCCACACCATGGGGACGGACGCGGTGCCCGCGCTGCTGCGGGGGTTTCGCACCGACCATCCGGGGGTGCGGTTCCAGCTGGTGCAGGACTACGTGGCGGCGATGCTGGACCGGCTGCGGGCGGGTGAGCTGGACCTCTGCCTGGTCTCGCCGATCCCGGACGACCCGGAGCTGACCGCCCGTCCGCTGGACGAGCAGGTGCTGCACCTCGCGGTCCCCGCCGACCACCGGCTGGCCGGGCGGCGCCGGATCCGGCTGGCCGAGGTGGCCCGGGAGCCGTTCGTCGCGGTCGAGCCGGGGTACGGGCTGCGGGCGATCACCGACGACTTCTGCGCGCAGGCCGGGTTCACGCCGCGGATCGCGTTCGAGGGCGAGGAGGCCGAGACGCTGCGCGGGCTGGTGGCCGCCGGGCTGGGGGTGGCGCTGCTGCCGCCGGGGCTGGTGCCGCGTCCGGGCGTGGTGGACCTGGCGGTGACGGCGCCGCGCACCCGGCGGGCGATCGGGCTCGCCTGGGTGACCGGGCGGCCGCTGACGCCGCCGGCCGAGGCGTTCCGGGACTTCGTGCTGTCCCGTCGGGGGCGGCTGCTCGACCACGGGTAGGCAGCTCGGATCAGCGGCTCGGGCCAGCGGCTCGGATCGGCAGCGCACGGCGATGGTGTTAGGAATCTACGCGCGTAGGCCTTACACTCCCGCAATGGAGAAGCAGATCCCTGTCCCCGCGGGCACCACGGCCCCGCGTATCCCCACCGCCGACCAGGTCCGCCGCGCGCCCAAGGTGCTGCTGCACGACCACCTGGACGGCGGCCTGCGCCCCGAGACCATCGTCGAGCTGGCCGCCGCCTGCGGCTACCAGGGGCTCCCCACCACCGACCCGGCCAAGCTGGGCGTCTGGTTCCGCGAGGCGGCCGACTCCGGCTCGCTGGTCCGCTACCTGGAGACCTTCGCGCACACCTGCGCCGTGATGCAGACCCGCGAGGCGCTGATCAAGGTCGCCGCCGACTGCGCCGAGGACCTGGCCGCCGACGGCGTGGTCTACGCCGAGGTGCGCTACGCCCCCGAGCAGCACCTGGAGGCCGGGCTGACCCTGGACGAGGTGGTCGAGGCGGTCAACGAGGGCTTCCGGATCGGCGAGGCCAACGCCCGCGCCAACGGCGACCGGATCAAGGTCGGCACGCTGCTCACCGCGATGCGCCACGCCGCCCGCTCGCAGGAGATCGCCGAGCTGGCGAACCGTTTCCGCGACGCCGGTGTGGTCGGCTTCGACATCGCCGGCGCCGAGGCCGGCCACCCGCCGACCCGGCACCAGGGCGCGTTCGACTACCTCAAGGGCGAGAACAACCACTTCACCATCCACGCGGGCGAGGCCTTCGGCCTGCCGTCCATCTGGGAGGCGCTGCAGTGCTGCGGCGCCGACCGGCTCGGCCACGGCGTGCGGATCATCGACGACATCACGGTGAACGAGGACGGCACGGTCGAGCTCGGCCGGCTGGCCGCGTACGTGCGCGACAAGCGGGTCCCGCTGGAGATGTGCCCGACCTCCAACCTGCAGACGGCGGCCGCCAGCTCCTACGCCGAGCACCCGATCGGGCTGCTCAGCCGGCTGAAGTTCCGGGTCACCGTGAACACCGACAACCGACTGATGAGCGGCACCAGCATGAGCCAGGAGTTCGCGCACCTGATCGAGGCCTTCGGCTACGGCCTGGACGACATGCAGTGGTTCACCATCAACGCGATGAAGTCGGCGTTCCTGCCGTTCGACGAGCGGCTGGCCATGATCAACGACGTGATCAAGCCGGGCTACGCCGAGCTCAAGTCCGACTGGCTGTTCGGTTCGACGGTCTGACGCTTCATCAGAAGACTGCGCACATACGGTATTACTGTTAATCCGTATGGGTTAGCTGTCTTTGATCCGCGTGCGACGCAGTGTCTACGGTGTGCCAGTCACTGCTTACACGGTGCAGCGGCGTACCCCCCGGACAGCTCGGGGGTGAGCCAGTGCGCCGGCCCGACGAGGACGAGGACGCACTCATGAAGCAGGCCACTCTCAAGGCTGCAGGTACCGCCGTGCTCGGCGTTGCCATCGCGGCGGTCGCCGCGGGTACCGCCTCGGCCGCCACCGGCGGTCTCAGCGCTCTCCCCACCGGCGCACTGCCCGACACCGGTGGCCTGACCGGGAGCCTGAGCAAGACCCCGGCGGTCGGCGGTCCGGTCTCGCAGACCACCGGTCTGCTCAACCCGGGCGCCGGTTCGCAGGCCCCGGCCGCCGAGGCGCCCGCCGCCCCGGCCGACGCCGCCCCGGTGGCTCAGCCGGGTGGCGCCACCCGCGGCCTGCCGGTCGGCGCGGTGTCCAACGTGACCAAGCAGGCCGGTGGCCCGCTGGGTGGCGCGCTGGGCGGCGTGAGCCCGCTGGGTGGCCTGCCGGGCCTGCCGGGCTGACGGTTCGCAGCGCTGGGGTTCACCAGCACTGAACCGACGAGAGCGCGGGTCCCCGGGAGACCGGGGCCCGCGCTCTGTCGTGCTCGCAGCGGCGGCTTCACGGTTCCTGCGGGAGCAGCAGCCAGAGCGCCAGGTAGATCAGGAACTGCGGGCCGGGCAGCAGGCAGGAGGCCAGGAAGATCAGCCGGACCGTCCACGGAGTGAGGCCGAAGCGCTCGGCGATCCCGGCGCAGACACCGGCGATGACGCGGTTGTGACGGGGGCGGGCGAGCGTACGCATGGGGTCCTCCGAGCGGTGGTGGGGGGGCTTCCCGGTGCTTTCCGATGCTTCCCGGTGTGTCCCGATGTCCTGAGCGGATGACTCCATCCTCCGCCCGGCCGTCCGCTCAGGCGTCAGCCCGGATGCCGATCCGCGACCCCGGCGTCTCACCGGGCCGGGCGATCCGGATCTCGGGGTTCGGCTCAGGGGTGGCCCTGAGGACCTGCCGGGCCCGCAGCGCGGCCCGCCCGGCGGGGACCAGCAGCAGGTGGGCCAGGCCCGCGCCGATCACCCCGAGCAGGATGTCGTCCACGTTCAGTACCTGGCCGGCCAGGCCGGTGCGCAGCACCTCGAAGGCGGTCGCGATCATCGCGCTGCTGCCGACGGCGTGCAGGAAGGACGGGAACCAGGCGGTCCGCAGCCGTCCGCCGGCCACCGGGAGCAGCACGCCCAGCGGCGCCGTCAGCGCCGGCGCGGCCAGCAGTTGGCGCAGTCCGCCGGTGGCGAGGATCCGGTGCACCGAGGCGAACGGGGTCAGGTTGGTGTCGTACGCCCAGGCGGTCGGGACCTGGCGCAGGGCCAGCCAGCCGAGCAGGCAGAAGTAGAGCGCGAGCAGGATCAGTCCGGCCGAGCGCAGCGGCGCGGGCAGCGCGTCGGCGCCGGGGACGTCCGGAAGTGGCGGGGCGCCGCCGGGCGGCGTGGCCGCCGGGGCCCGCCGTCGATCTTCGATCCGCACCCTGTCGCGCGCTTCCCGCACGCCGGTGCCATCACGCTGCACGCCCCGAAGGACGCGGTGTCACGCCGGGGCGGTTCCCGATGATCGCGAGGATTCACCCGTGGGGTCACTCACAGTGGCTGCTCAGCGGGCCTGCACGGTGGCTGCCCGGCCGAGCTGCTCGCCGCGCGGCTGAGTTGCTCACGGCGGCGGCTCACGGTGACGGCTCGGCGGGGCTACTCGCAGCGCAGGCTGCCGCTCGGGCTCGGCGTCGGCGAGGGCTGCGCGCTGAACAGGCTGCCGCTCGGCGGCGAGAGCGAGGGCGCCGGGGAGACCTCGGGGGTCGGGCGGGCCGAGCCCTTCAGCGCGCCGATGGCCTGGCTGGAGGCCACGGCGGGCGGGTGGACCGGGCTCGGGCAGGCGGTCCGGCTGGCGGGCGCGCCGGCGTCCACCGGCACGGCGGTCGGCCGGATCCCGCAGCCGGTCGCCAGCGCGGCCGTCACGGCGGCGCCGACCAGCGCCAGCGCCCAGCGCCCGACCTGACGGCTCGGACCGGCAGCACTGCTCGGTGTCCTTCGAAGGGGCTTAAGCACCGTTGCGACCTCCGCTCGGTTCCTGCGTCGGTCGGCCGGCAGCCGGTGCCGGTGGCCGCAGCGGCAGCCGCAGCGTGAAGACGGCGCCACCGCCCGGCCCGTTGGCGGCGGTGATGGTGCCGCCGTGGATCTGCGCGTTGGCCATCGCGATGGACAGGCCGAGGCCGCTGCCCTCCGAGCGGGCCCGGCCCTTGTCCGCCTTGTAGAAGCGGTCGAAGACGTGCGGCAGCACATCCTCCGGGATGCCGGGACCGCTGTCCGAGACCGCCACCACCACCTCGCCGGCACCGGTCGGGCCGATTCCCTGACGCACCGTCACCCGGACCGGCGAGCCGCCGTGCTTGAGCGCGTTGCCGATCAGGTTGGCGAAGACCACGTCGAGTCGGCGCGGGTCGACCACGGCCAGCACCCCGCGCGGGGCGTCCAGCTCGACGGCGTCGTACCAGGCCCGGCCGTCGATGCAGGACATGATCAGGTCGGCGATGTCCATCTCGTCGGCGACCAGCTTGGCGGTGCCCGCGTCGAACCTGGTCACCTCCATCAGGTTCTCCACCAGGTCGGAGAGCCGGCGGGTCTCGCTGACCACCAGCCGCACGGCCGGTTCGATCATCGGGTCCAGCGACTCGGCCTCGTCCTCCAGGATGTCGGTCACCGCGGTCATCGCGGTCAGCGGGGTGCGCAGCTCGTGCGACATGTCGGCGACGAACCGCCGGCTCTGCGCCTCCCGGGCGCTCAACTCCTCGACCTGCTCGTGCAGCGACTCGGCGGTCCGGTTGAAGGTCCGTGCCAGGTCGGCGAGTTCGTCGGCGCCGCTGACCTCGAGCCGGGTGTCCAACTTGCCCTCGCCCAGCCTGCGTGCGGCCTCGGCGAGTTGGCGAACCGGACGGAGCACGGTGGCGGAGGCGGCCTGGGCCAGCAGGGTCGCGGCGATCAGCGCCAGCATGGTGGCCACCGCCAACGACCAACCCAGCGTGTTGAGATCGTCCCGCTCGTTGTCCAGGGACTTGAACATGTAGGCGGTCGGTCCGGTCGGCACCACCTTGGTCCCGCCGACCACGAACGGCTCGCCGCCGATGTTCACCCGCTGCCAGTACAGGTGGTACGCGTACGGGTTGCCCTCGCCCACCGGGCGCGGCTTCGGCACGGCGGCCAGCAGCGGGGCCGGCACCTGGGCCACGGTGAACCGCGGGTCGGAGGAGGCGGTGCACTCGGGGTGGCCCTCGTCCACCACCACGACGTTGTAGCCGAGTCCGGACGCGGCCACGTCATTGGCGAGTTGGACCAGCGCCGGGCAGCTCGCGTTCATCGGCAGCGCGGACACGCTGCGGCTGAGCGAGACCCGGAAGTCGTTCAGCGCGGTGTTCTGGGCACGCTTGAGCACCGCGTCCCGGTTCAGCCAGTAGGCGATGCCGGAGGCGGAGACGGCGGCGGTCAGCGCCACCACGGCGAAGACGGCGGCCAGCCGGACCCGCAGCGAACTCAGCCGCAGCCGTCGCCACAGGTCGGGGACGAGCCGGCGGCCGTTCTGGGGGGCCGTCACGTTGTCAGGTCTGTCACGAGGTCGGTCAGCCATTCGGTCCGGGTCTGCGGGTCAGGCGGGCGGGTCCAGACGATAGCCCACCCCGCGCACCGTGCGAATCAGGGTCGGTGCCGACGGGACGTCCTCCACCTTGGCCCGCAGCCGCTGCACACAGGCGTCCACCAGGCGCGAGTCGCCCAGGTAGTCGTGCTCCCAGACCAGCCGCAGCAACTGCTGGCGGGAGAGCGCCTGACCGGGCCGGCGGCTGAGCTCCAGCAGCAGCCGCAGCTCGGTCGGGGTGAGCTGGAGGTCCTCGCCGTCCTTGGTGACGGTCATCGCCGAGCGGTCGATCACCACCGAGCCGAAGGCCGAGGAGTCCGAGTTCTCCCGCTCGCCGCGGCGCAGCACCGCGCGGATCCGGGCGTCCAGCACCCGTGGCTGCACCGGCTTGACCACGTAGTCGTCGGCCCCTGACTCCAGACCCACCACCACGTCGATGTCGTCCGAGCGCGCGGTCAGCAGGATGATCGGCAGCTGGTCGGAGCGCCGGATCCGGCGGCAGACCTCGAAGCCGTCGATGCCGGGCAGCATCACGTCCAGCACGATCAGGTCGGGGCGCTGCTCCTTGAACAGCCGCAGGCCGTCCTCGCCCGAGGCAGCGGCGGCCACGCGGTGGCCCTGGCGGGTGAGGGCGAGTTCGAGGCCGGTACGGATGGCGTCGTCGTCCTCGATCAGTAGGAGGAAAGGCACCTGTTCATTCTGGCTCACCGGGTGTGCCGCCGGGAACCGTCCGAGGCACCCGAGACGTCATGGGTGTCGAGCGCCACTGTGGGACCAAGGTCCCAGTGCTTGTGACACCGCTGTGACAGTCGCCGGACACCGCCATGACGGGCGGCGGGCAGGATTTTCCATGTCACCGCAGCGGACCGGCAGCACCGGGCCGAGGCGGGGGCACCGAAAGGACCCGCTCGTACCGATCATGGGGGCGCACGATGAACGCAACGCTTGAGACCCGGGGCATCCTGGATGCGAACCGCCCGGCCGTCCACGGTGTGCGCTCGTCACAGCGCGGTCGGGTGGAGCGGGGCTCGGGGACCCTGCGGGTCGACCTCTGCCGGGTGAGCGGCGGGAGCGCACGGGTCCACGGGGGGAACAGCGGGGGGACCTTCGGGGGGAATGCCGGGGGGAACAAGGGGACCACGATTCTTCGGCTCGCGCCGATAGAGCAGCGCGTCCCGCAGCAGGGCCAGCAGGGAGGCGCGCAGGGGGAGCACTCGGCCGCCGAGGTGGACCACCTCACGGAGTTCACCGCGTACGTGCGCGAGCGTCGCGCCTCCCTGTACGCCACTGCCTACCACCTGACCGGTGACCGCTTCGAGGCCGAGGACCTGCTGCAGAGCGCGCTCTTCAGCACCTACCGGGCCTGGGGCCGGATCACCGACAAGGCCGCGGTCGGCGGCTACCTGCGCCGCACCATGACCAACCTGCACATCTCGGCCTGGCGCCGGCGCAAGCTCAACGAGTACCCGACCGAGGAGCTGCCGGAGACGGTCGGCGACACCGACGCGATGGGCGGCACCGAGCTGCGCGCCGTGCTGTGGCAGGCACTGGCCAAGCTCCCGGAGAACCAGCGCACCATGCTGGTGCTGCGCTACTACGAGGGCCGCACCGACCCGGAGATCGCCGACATCCTCAACATCAGCGTCGGCACCGTGAAGAGCAGCATCTGGCGCGCCCTGCGTCGGCTGCGCGAGGACGAGCAGCTCAACCGCACCGGCGACACCAACCACGCCTTCGGCGAGCTGGTCGCCTGAGCCGCTGCCTGAACCACTGCACCAACCACTGAACTCCCGTCGGGGGACGGGGAACAGGGCGCGGAGTCGCGCGGGGCTCGGGGGAGCCCCCGCCGGCAGGGAAGCCGCGCCCATGCGGAAGAGCCGGACCCGGCATCTCGGGAGAGGATGCCGAGTCCGGCTCTTCTGTCGTGCGCCTTCACGCGGTTCGGTCGCGATACCGGCCCGGGGGGAGGGCGTATTCGCGTTTGAAGGCCTTGGCGAAGGCGAACTCGCTGAGGTAGCCGGTCTGTTGGGCGACGCTCCGGAGTGGGGCGTCGGATTCGCGGAGCAGTCGGCCGGCGGTGGTCATCCGCCACCAGGTGAGGTAGGCGAGCGGGGGTTGGCCGACCAGGGCGGTGAAGCGGCGGGCGAAGGCGGCGCGGGACAGGCCGGCCAGGGCGCCGAGCTCCTCGACCGTCCAGGGGTGGGCGGGGTCGGCGTGGATGGCGCCCAGGGCGGCGGCGATCGCCCGGTCCTGCAGGGCGGTGGCCCAGCCGGTGGTGGTGCGGGCGGACTGCTCGGCGAACCAGGCGCGCAGGGTGTAGAGCAGCAGGGTGTCCAGCAGGGACTGGACGGCCGCGTCCGCACCGGGCTGACGGTCCGTCAGTTCGGCGTCCAGCAGCTCGATCACGGCACGCAGTGCGGGGTGGCGGCCGCCGGCGGTGGTCAGTCGCAGCACCGGGGGCAGCTCGGCGATCAGCGGGTGCGGGCGGGCCTGGTTGAGCAGGTAGGCGCCGCAGAGGGTGCGGCTGGCGTCCGGGTCGTCCGGGTCGGCGGGAGTGGGTTGCGGGCGCAGCCGGCCGTCCGGGTCCATCCGGGCGGGGCGCAGCTCGGCGTCCGGGGCGTCGGCCAGCCCGTAGCCGCGGCCGTGCGGGAGCAGTGCCAGGTCGCCCGGGTCGAGTCGGAACGGCTCGGCGCCGTCCGGCGGGTAGAGCCAGACCGAGCCGCGCAGTACCGAGTGGAACCCGATCCCCCCGCTGTCCGGGAAGCGGATCCCCCACCGTCCGACCCGCGGATGGCGTCCGGCATGCGGCCGCCCGGTGCGCATCACGGTGATCGCGTCGCTGAGCACGTCCATGATCGGGAGCTTAGACCGGTCGGTCCTGGCCTACGGACGAGACGATCGGACATGGAGCGAAGACTTTCCGGCATGGGCCGTCTCGTCCACCGCTCCTACGGTGGAACTCGTCAGCAGGACACCGCGTCAGATGAGGAACCATCACCATGACCAGGACAGTTGTCTTCGACGAGACCGGCGGCCCCGAGGTGCTGCGGATCGTGGATCTGGAACTCGCCGCACCCGGGCCCGAGGAGGTGCTGGTCCGGGTCGAGGCGATCGGGCTCAACCGGGCCGAGGCGCTGCTGCGCGGCGGCGGCTACTACTACCCGGCCGAGCTGCCCGGCTCCCGGCTCGGCTACGAAGCGGCCGGCAGCGTGGAGGCGGTGGGCTCGGCGGTGACCGGCTTCGCGGTCGGCGACCGGGTGTTGCGGGCCGCCGGCGGCCACATGAGCACCGAGGGCGTCTACGCGGAGCGGATCGTGGTCCCGGCCGCCACGCTGCTCCGGCTGCCGGCCGGCACCGACGCGGTGACCGGCGCCGCGCTCTGGCTCGCGTACAGCACCGCCTACGGCGCCCTGGTGGAGCAGGGCAACCTGCGCCCCGGCGACACCGTGCTGATCACCGCCGCCTCCAGCAGCGTGGGCGTGGCCGCGATCCAGATCGCCAACCACCTCGGCGCGATCCCGATCGCCGTCACCCGGACCGCCGCCAAGCGCGAGCAGCTGCTGAAGCTGGGCGCCGCAGGGGTGGTGGTGACCGAGGAGGAGGACCTGCTGGAGCGGGTGCGCGCGGTCACCGGCGGGCGCGGCGCGGAGATCGTCTTCGACTCGGTGGCGGGGCCCGGCCTGGCGACGGTGGCGCAGGCGGTGGCGCCCGGGGGCCTGCTGATCGTCTACGGCTGGCTGGACCAGCAGCCGGCGCCGCTGCCGATGAACTGGGGGCTGCGGATCATCGGCTACGCCAATCTGCAGACCACGGGCGATCCGGCGGTCCGGCGCCGGGTCGAGCACTTCCTGGCCGCGGGCCTGCGGGCGGGCACCATCGCACCAGTCGTCGACCGCGTCTTCGACTTCGAGGACATCGTCGAGGCGCACCGCTACCTGGAGTCGAACGCGCAGGTCGGCAAGGTGCTCGTCACCGTCCGGCACTGACCGGACCGGGCGTCGGCCCGGCTGGGCACCGACCGGTCAGGCGCTGACCGCCACGGTCGCCGGCAGCGCGGTCGCCGTACGCAGCCGGCGGGCGGCCTCCGGCCCGTTGCAGGCGTGGGCGCCGAGCCCGACCTGCTGGGTCACGATGCCGCGCTCGGCCCGCATCAGCCGCCAGCCGCGGCGCAGCAGGTACGGGACGGACTTGCGGCCCTCGCGCACATCGCGCCGGAACCGGCGCCAGGCCGTGGTGAGCGGGCGGTTGCGCAGGCAGAGCGCGTCCGCGAGCAGGTTCTCGGCGGCGCAGGCGGCCACCAGCTCGGCCGCGAAGATGCCCTCCGCGATGAAGACCGGTGCGCCGGCCAGTTCCAGGATGTGCGAGCCGTCGCGTCCGTTGGCGGGGATCGAGTAGATCGGCACCTCCGCGCGGCCGAACTCGGCCAGCACCCGGATCGCGGCGAGCGCGTCGGAGCGGTGCCAGGAGAGCGGCGAGTCCCAGTCGGTGCCGGAGCCGTCGGGCAGCAGCGGCAGGGTCGGGTCGTCGCCGTCCTTGTAGAAGTCGTCCAGCTGGAGCACCGGCAGGCCCGAGCGCTCGGCCAGTGAGGACTTCCCGGATCCCGAGGGCCCGGAGAGCAGCACCACGCGGGCACGGGTGGTGGGGGCGGGGTTCATGGGGGAGTCACTCACGAGACACCAGTCTGACGCATCGGACCCCGTGCTGATAACCCGGTGGTAGGTAAATGGCATAGGACACAAGGAGATAGTCCGTAGGGCGGCGGCATCGCGGCACAGCAGGACGGGCCCGCGCCAGGGGGGGAGAGGCGCGGGCCCGTCAGTGGCGCGTCCGGGCCCCTGGGGGGGTAGGGGCGCTGGGGACGGCCAGCTCTGGGAAGGCGGTCCGGCGGGTGAGCCGGGCTACTGGCCCATCGGGTGCCAGACCGTCTTGGTCTCCAGGAAGGAGAGTAGCCGGTCGGTACCCGGAGCATTGGTCCAGTCCTGCGCCGACGGATCGACCGCCGGGCGCAGCACCCGCTTCAAGGTATCCGCCGCGGCCGCCTCGAGCGAAGCCGCCGCGCCGGGTCCTTCGTCTGCGATCGCACCGGTCAGGTCGAGCGCGTTGACGTCCTGGTGCGAGGCGAGCGTCGGGGCCAGGTCCGCGGTGCGGCCGGAGAGGATGTTGACCACGCCGCCCGGGACGTCCGAGGTGGCCAGCACCTCGCCCAGCGAGAGCGCCGGCAGCGGGGCGTCGGCGGCGGCCGCGAGCACGGCGGTGTTGCCGGTGGCGATCACCGGGGCCAGCACCGAGACCAGGCCGAGGAAGGAGTGGCCGTAGCCCGCCTGCGGGGCCAGGATCCCGACCACGCCGGTCGGCTCGGGCACCGAGAGGTTGAAGTACGGGCCGGCCACCGGGTTGGCGGCGCCGGCGATCTGCGCCACCTTGTCGGTCCAGCCCGCGTACCAGACCCAGCGGTCGATCGCCTGGTCCACCAGTGCGGCGGCCTTCTTGGCGCCCAGGCCCTCGGCCGCGGCCACCTCGGCGGTGAACTGCTCGCGCCGGCCCTGCAGCATCTCGGCAACCCGGTAGAGCACCTGGCCGCGGTTGTAGGCGGTGGTGCCGGCCCAGCCCTTGACCGCCGCGCGGGCGGCGAGCACCGCGTCGCGGGTGTCCTTGCGGGTGCCGAGCGGGGCGTTGGCCAGCCACTGGCCCTTGGTGTCGGTCACCTCGTACACCCGTCCGCTCTCGGAGCGCGGGAACTTCCCGCCGACGAACAGCTTGTAGGTCTTGCTGACCTGGATTCGTGCACTGGCGTCAAGTCGCGTGGCAATGTCAGACATCGAGGTAGGCCTCCAGACCGTGGCGGCCACCCTCGCGGCCGTAGCCCGACTCCTTGTAGCCGCCGAACGGCGAGGTCGGGTCGAACTTGTTGAAGGTGTTGGCCCAGACCACACCGGCCTTCAGCCGGTCGGCCATCCAGAGGATGCGCGAGCCCTTCTCCGTCCAGATGCCGGCGGAGAGGCCGTACTGGGTGTTGTTGGCCTTCTCCAGCGCCTCGGCCGGGGTGCGGAAGGTCAGCACCGAGAGCACCGGGCCGAAGATCTCCTCGCGGGCGATCCGGTGCGCCTGGCTCACGCCGGTGAACAGGGTGGGACGGAACCAGTAACCGGTGGACGGGAGTTCGCAGGACGGCGACCAGCGCTCGGCGCCCTCGGCCTCGCCGGCCGCGGTCAGCTCGGTGATCCGGGCCAGCTGGGCGGCCGAGTTGATCGCGCCGATGTCGGTGTTCTTGTCCAGCGGGTCGCCCAGCCGCAGGGTCTCCACCCGGCGCTTGAGCGCGTCCAGCAGCTCGTCCTGGATCGACTCCTGGACCAGCAGCCGCGAACCCGCGCAGCAGACGTGGCCCTGGTTGAAGAAGATGCCGTTGACGATGCCCTCGACCGCCTGGTCGATCGGCGCGTCGTCGAACACGATGTTGGCCGCCTTGCCGCCCAGCTCCAGCGACAGCTTCTTGCGGCTGCCCGCGAGTTGACGCGCGATCGAGCGGCCGACGTTGGTCGAGCCGGTGAACGCGACCTTGTTGACGTCCGGGTGCGCGGTGAGCGCGGCGCCGGTGCGGCCGTCACCGGTGACGATGTTGACCACGCCCTTGGGCAGACCGGCCTGGCGGCAGATCTCGGCGAACCGCAGCGCGGTCAGCGGGGTGGTCTCGGCCGGCTTGAGCACGACCGTGTTGCCGGTGGCCAGCGCCGGGGCGATCTTCCAGGCCAGCATCAGCAGCGGGAAGTTCCACGGGATGACCTGGCCGGCCACGCCGAGCGGCTTCGGGTTGCTGCCGAAGCCGGCGAAGTCCAGCTTGTCGGCCCAGCCCGCGTAGTAGAAGAAGTGCGCGGCGACCAGCGGGAGGTCGACGTCGCGGGTCTCCTTGATCGGCTTGCCGTTGTCGATCGACTCCAGCACCGCCAGCTCGCGCGAGCGCTCCTGGATGATCCGGGCGATCCGGAACAGGTACTTGGCGCGCTCGCTGCCGGGCAGCGCCGACCAGTCGGCGAAGGCCTTGCGGGCGGCGGCGACCGCGCGGTCGACGTCCTCCTCGGTGCCCTGGGCGAACTCGGCCAGCACCTGCTCGGTGGCCGGGTTGACCGTCTTCAGCGCCTCGCTGCCACTGGAGTCGACGAACTCGCCGCCGATGAAGTGGCCGTAGGAGGTGGCGATGTCGCCGGCCGCCGCGGGGGACTCGGGAGCCGGGGCGTACTCGAAGAAGGCCTTGGGGGCCTCGACCGCTGCTGTGTTCTTCTTGGCCATCGTGATCAGTCCACCGTCACGTAGTCGGGACCGGAGTACCGGCCGGTGCTGAGCTTCTGACGCTGCATCAGCAGATCGTTGAGCAGGCTGGAGGCACCGAAGCGGAACCAGTGCGGGGTCAGCCAGTCCGCGCCGAGCGTCTCGTTGACCATCACCAGGTACTTCATGGCGTCCTTGGTGGTCCGGATCCCGCCGGCCGGCTTCACGCCGACCTGGACACCGGTCTGCGCGCGGAAGTCGCGCACCGCCTCCAGCATCAGCAGGGTCACCGGGGGAGTCGCGTTGACCGCGACCTTGCCGGTGGAGGTCTTGATGAAGTCCGCGCCGGCCAGCATCGCCAGCCAGGAGGCGCGGCGGACGTTGTCGTAGGTCTGCAGTTCGCCGGTCTCGAAGATCACCTTCAGGTGGGCGGCGGTGCCGTCCGGGCGCTTGCACGCCTGCTTGACCGCGGTGATCTCGTTGAACACGTCCAGGTACCGGCCGGACAGGAAGGCGCCGCGGTCGATCACCATGTCGATCTCGTCCGCACCGGCGGCCACCGCGTCGGCGGTGTCGGCCAGCTTCACCGGCAGGGCGACCCGCCCGGCCGGGAACGCGGTGGCGACCGAGGCGACCTGGATGCCGCTGCCGGCCAGCGCGGCCTTCGCAGTGGCCACCATGTCCGGATAGACACAGATCGCCGCGACCTGCGGTGCCGACGGGTCACTCGGATCGGGATACCGACCCTTGGTGCACAACGCGCGCACCTTGCCGACCGTGTCCGCGCCTTCCAGCGTGGTCAGGTCGATCATCGAGATGGCGAGGTCGATCGCGAAGGCCTTGGCCGTCGTCTTGATCGAACGCGTACCGAGAGCGGCGGCGCGGGCTTCCAGGCCGACGGCGTCGACGCCGGGCAAGCCGTGCAGGAAGCGGCGGAGCGAGGCCTCGGATGCGGCGACGTCGCTCAGGCCGCCGCCCGCGGCACCGGGGGCATTGGCTGCAACAGTGGACATAGTCACCAGACCAGCATATCTACGCGCGTAGCCGAACGGTAGCGAGGGCACGGGTTCGATGCGGGAACGAGATCTGGGGTCCCGGTGCCTGGCGTGCGCTGCCCGGTGGAGGTGCTCGGCGCCTCGGCTGCCTGGTGAATGGCGCAGCAGGCTGTTGCTCACCGGTATTGGGCGGGTCGCGGAGAATGGGCCGGTGACCTCCGCAGACCGCTCCGCCGCCGACGCTCCGTCCCCCGCTCCCCGGAAGAAGGTCGGGCGGCGTCCCGGGGGGGCTGATACCCGGGCTGCTGTGCTGGAGTCGGCTCGGGCCGAGTTTGCTGCTCGGGGGTACGAGAAGGCCAGCATGCGGGCGATTGCGCGTGGGGCCGGGGTGGATGCGGCGCTGTTGCACCACTACTTCGGGAGCAAGGACCGGCTCTTCCTGGCGGCTCTGGAGTTTCCGGTGGATCCGGAGCAGGTGGTGGCGCACGTGCTGGGGGGCGACCGGGGGGTGGTGGGGGAGCGGGTGGCGCGGTTCGTGCTGGGGTTGTGGGAGCAGCCGGCGGTGCTGGAGCGGTTGCTCGCGCTGATCCGGGCGGCGGCGACCACGGAGGCGGTGGCGCAGCTGATGCGGGAGTTCGCGGTCGGGCAGCTGATCGGGCGGATCGCGGCCGGTCTGGAGGTCGAGGATCCTGAGCTGCGCACGGAGTTGATGGTTTCGCAGATCATCGGCCTGGCGATGGTGCGGTATGTGATCAAGGTCGAGCCGCTCGCCTCGGCGACGACCGAGGAGCTGGTTCCGCTGCTGGCGCCGACCTTCCAGCGGTATCTCACCGGGGCGTAGTCCGAGCTCTCGTCCGCCGTCGAGCACCGCGGCGTGGTTCCGCCACGCCGCGGTGCTTGACGGCGGACGCATGCCGCAGGAAACTCAACGCATGATGAATTTCGAGGCCGACGCCTCCCCTGCGATCCGGGTGGACGGCCTGACCGTGGTCCGCGGCGGCCGACCGGTGCTGCCCGGACTTGACCTCACCGTCGCGCGTGGCGCGATCACCGGACTGCTCGGCCCGAGCGGCTGCGGCAAGACCACGCTGCTCCGCTCGATCGTCGGCGTGCAGCGCCTGGCGGGCGGCAGCGTCGAGGTGCTCGGCCACCCGGCCGGCGCGGCGGCGCTGCGCGACCGGGTCGGCTACGTCACCCAGGCGCCCTCCGTCTACGCCGACCTGTCGGTGGCCGAGAACCTGCGCTACTTCGCCGCCGTGCTCGGCGCACCGCGCACCGATCCGGCCCGGGTGATCGCCCAGGTCGGCCTGGCCGGACGCGAGCACGACCTGGTCGCCGACCTGTCCGGCGGCCAGCGCGCACGGGTCTCGCTGGCCGCGGCCCTGCTCGGCAACCCCGAGCTGTTGGTTCTGGACGAGCCGACCGTCGGCCTCGACCCGGTGCTGCGCCAGGAGCTCTGGCAGCTCTTCCGCCGACTGGCCGACGCCGGCGCCACCCTGCTGGTCTCCAGTCACGTCATGGACGAGGCCGGGCGCTGCGACCGCCTGCTGCTGATGCGCGAGGGGCGACTGCTCGCCGAGGACACCCCCGCCGAACTGCTGCGCCGCACCGGCACCGCCGACATCGACGCCGCCTTCCTCGCCCTCGTCGCCACCGTGGAGGTGCCCGCGTGAACGCCGCCCGGACCCTGGCCACCGCCCGTCGGGTGCTGGCCCAACTGCGCCACGACCCGCGCACCATCGCCCTGTTGCTGGTCGTCCCCTGCGTGCTGCTCACCCTGCTGCACTACATGTACGACGGCCAGCCGCACGCCTTCGACCGGATCGGCGCCGCACTGCTCGGGATCTTCCCGCTGGTCGTGATGTTCCTGGTCACCTCGGTGGCGATGCTGCGCGAGCGGACCACCGGGACCTTGGAGCGGCTGCTCACCATGCCGATGGCCAAGCTCGACCTACTGCTCGGCTATGCGCTCGCCTTCGGGGCGATCGCGCTGGTCCAGGCGGGGCTGGCGTCCGCGCTGACGCTGGGCCTGCTCGGCCTGAAGGTGGCCGGACCGACCTGGTTGCTGGTCGCGGTGGCGGTCGCGGACGGGCTGCTGGGGATGGCGCTCGGGCTCTTCGTCTCGGCCTTCGCGGCCACCGAGTTCCAGGCGGTCCAGTTCCTGCCCGCCGTCCTGCTGCCCCAACTGCTGCTCTGCGGCCTGTTCGTGCCGCGCGCCGAGATGGCGACGGGGCTGCACTGGGTCTCCGACCTGCTGCCGCTCTCCTATGCGGTGGACGCGATGACCCGGCTGACCGTGGACGCCGGGGTCGGCGGGCGCACGGTGGCCGACCTCGCGGTGGTGGCGGGCGCGGCCCTGCTGGCACTGACGCTGGGCGCGGCCACTCTGCGGCGGCGGACGGCGTAGCGGGGCGCTGCTGCCCGGGCTGGTGCTGGGGTGCGCTTCAGCGTCGCTGCTCACGCAGCTCGGTGCGCACCCGCCGGAGCTCCCGGCGTCCGACGGGCGCGTGCGAGGCGACCGGTCGGCCTTCGCGCTCCAGCTCCAGCCGGTACGGCACCGCCCCGACAGCGCGCAGCACCGCCGCCACCGGGCTCAGCAGCAGCCGGATCACGAACTCCAGCAGCCAGAGCGGCAGCATGACGGCCAGCACCACCAGGGCGGGCAGCGCGAGGACGAACGAGATCGGGTCGGTCCCCAGCCCGCCCGGGACGAGGTCTTGGACGATCTCCAGCTTGACCCGCTGACGGCCGGCCAACCGCCGCTGCCGCAGGGTCCATCGGACGCCGTGCTCATCCTTCCATCGCATGATCGGACTCTAAGGGGTGGCGCCGACCGCGGGCCAGGGTGTGGGCTTGACGCATGACCACCGTCACGGCCGAGGCCATCCGTACCGACCGCCTGCTGCTGCTCCCGGTCCGGGTCGAGCACGCGGAGGAGATGGCCGAGGCGCTCGCCGACCCCGCCCTGCACACCTTCATCGGCGGCGCCCCGGACACGGCCCAGGCCCTGCGTTCCCGCTACCGACGGTGGGCGGCCGGATCCCCCGACCCGGCCGTCTCCTGGTGCAACTGGGTGATCCAACTCCGTGCCGAGGCCTGCCTGGTGGGAACGGTCCAGGCGACGATCGGCGACGGCGCGGCGGAGCTCGCCTGGGTGGTCGGCACCAGCTGGCAGGGGCGGGGGATCGCCACCGAGGCGGCCCGCGGGCTGGTCGACTGGCTGGCGCCGCAGCCGGTGCGCCGCCTCCTGGCGCACATCCACCCGGACCACTGGGCATCCGCGGCGGTGGCGGCGGCGGTCGGGCTCACTCCCACCGACCGGTGGCAGGACGGTGAGCGCGGCTGGGAGCGGGTCATCTGCTGAGTGATCGTCAGCCCGTTCATGTCAGCGGCGGTGAATATGCCAGAGGTACTGAGCCGTTGTCATAAGAACGGCCCAGAAACCTCAAATCTCCCGCAGATCCGGCTGACCTGCGGATAGGGCGCCACGCAACGCGGGTAGCGTGCTGGTAGGGGGAGGTCAGCCGGGGGAGGTGGCACGGTGTTCGAAACGGCGCAGTGGCCCGTGGTGTGGACCGGGTTCCTTTTGATGGCGGTGAGCGTCCGGTTGGCGGTGACGGTTCGCACGCACCGACACCGGCGCAACGGGCCGGCCCGGCGGTCGAGTCATCTGGAGTGGCTGCCGGGGCTGGCGGGTCTGATCGCGGTGGTGGGGGCCGGGCCGCGGATACTTCGGGCGAACAGCTCGGTGCTCGCGGTGACCGACGACCTGGCGCGGCTGGCGGTCGCGGGGGTGGCCGGCTTGCTGCTGTACGGGGCGATCATCGTGCTCCGCCGCCTGCGGGGTTAGCGCACAGGCGGCGGAGGCGCGTTGGGTCGAGTGGGCACGCGTCACCGCGTGTTACCGAGGGCCGATCACTTCCAGCTGTCGTTGAGGTTCACCGAGCCGGCCGCGCCGGTGGTGCCGGTCCGGTTCGCGCCGGACTCCCAGGTCACGTTCCCCGCAGCGTCCTTGACGAGGTACTTGTACTCGAAGGAGGTGTTCGGCGGCAGCGTCACCGAGCCGGTCCAGTTGGGGTACGCCGCCGAGGAGAGCGCGACGGCGGTGTTCGGGTCCCAACTGCCCAGGGCGGCGAGCGAGCCGACCAGGTAGACGTTCTGGCCCCAGACGGTCGTCCGGTTCTCGCTGAAGTCGACGGTCACCTGGCCGGCCGAGGAGCCGCCGTTCCAGCTGTCGTTCAGCGTGCCGCCCGAACTGCCGGTGCCGGCGGCGTGGTTGCTGCCGGACTCCCAAGTTACGTTCCCGGCCGCGTCCTTGAGGATGTACTTGTACTCGAAGGAGGTGTTGGCCGGCAGGCCGACCGTAGCGCTCCACACCGGGTACGCCGCCGAGGAGAGCGGGACCGCCGCAGCGGGGGCCCAGTTGCCGAGCGCCGGAAGCGAGCCGACCAGGTAGACGTTCTGGCCGGCGACGGTGGTCCTGGTCTCGTTGAAGGTCTCGTTGACGAGGCCGGACGACGGGCTGCTCGAGGGACTGCTCGACGGAGTGGGTGTGGGCGTCGGAGTGGGCGTCGACGTCGGGCAGGAGCTGCACGGCGCCCCCGTCGCGTACAGCGCCACCGCGTCCCCGGCGCCCACCGTCACGGTCGCCTGGCCGGCCGCGTTCACCGTCACCGTCGGGCCGCCGCAACCGCCGCCGGTCTGCAGGTCCCCGTGGATCACGTCGCAGTACGTCCCGGCCGCCAGGCCGGTCGCGAAGGTCCGGGTGAGAGCACTGCCACTGTTGTTGATCGCCACCCAGGCGGCGCTGCCCCGGCTGAAGGCGATCGCGTTGCTGCCGCTCCACCAGTTGGCCACCGGCCGACCCTTGCCCGCGTTGTGCCAGCCGACCATGTTGGCGATGCCCTGGTTGCGGTCGGTGCAGACCCAGGCCGAGGAGGAGCAGTCGGTCGCGGTCACGTACCCGTTGGCGTCGGCCGGCGGGGACTGGTCGTTGCTGCTGAAGCTGAAGCCGGAGTAGACCTGCGGGGTGCCGTAGCCGTAGGCCAGTTCGAAGACGGTGGCCAGGGTGTACTTGGACCCGTCCTTGTAGCTGAGGGTCGAGCCGTTGCGTTCGAGGTCGTGGTTGGTCACCATGACCGCTGCCTTGTCGCTCGGCTCGAGTCCAGAACTCTGGCCGAAGCCCTGCAGGTTGGCGATGTCTCCGGTGAACCGGCTCTTCATGTCGTAGGCGTAGTCGAACTCCAGCAGGCTGCCGTTGCTCTCGAAGGCGCTGGGCGCCAACTGCCCGCTGCTGCCCGGGAACACCTCCTGGTAGATGTACGGCCGCGAGCCCCAGGCGGTGTTGTTCAGGCGGGAGATGATGTTGCCGAAGTCGGCCTGCGCGATGTGCTTGGCGGCGTCCACCCGGAAGCCGTCGACGCCGTAGCCGATCAGCTTGTTGAGGTAGCCGGCGATCTTGGCGCGGACCTCGTCCTTCTCGGTGTAGAGGTCGGAGAGCGAGACCAGCTGGCACTCCTGCACCTGCTGGACGTTGTTCCAGTCGTTGATGACGTTCCCGGAGTTGGGGCAGTCGGCCGGATAGTCGTGGAAGCTGGAGCGGTTGTAGCCGATGCTCCAGTAGTTGTAGGTCGCCGGGTTGAAGCTCGCGCCGCCGTAGGAGTCGGTGCTGGTCTGGTTGGATCCGGCGGCGTGGTTGACCACCGCGTCGGCGTAGACCTTGACGCCTGCGTTGTGGCAGGCCGTCACCATCGCGGCGAACTGGGCCTCGGTTCCCATCCGGCTGTTGAGGTCGTAGCCGACTGGCTGGTAGACGTCCCACCAGGGGTGGGTGCCGTTGTTGAGCCGGATCGAGTCCTCGGGCGGGGCCACCTGGACGGCGCCGTAGCCCTTGGGGCCGAGCACGGTGGTGCACTCTCCGGCCACCGAGGGCCAGTTCCACTCGAAGAGGTTGGCGATCGCGTCGCCGCCGTTGGGGGTCGCCGCGGCCTGAGCGGTGCTCTGCAGGCTCAACGGCAGCAGGCCGCCTGCCAGTAAAGCGGCAGCGGCGAGCAGTGGACGCAGGTGTCTCATATGGAGCGCTCCCATAGGGGTGGGGCCGTCCCGTCGGGGGGTGGGGCCCGGCGGTGACGGGGGGTACGGGTGCAGCGGTGCACGACCCTCCCGCTCAGTCGCGGAGCCGTCAAGAGATCTCGCAAAGAATTGCGGAAACTTGCGGAAACTACTTGCTGTCCCCGAGTGGCAACCCGCGTGACGGCCCGCGTGACGGCCCGCGCGACGGCCTGCGCGACGGCCCGCCCCGAGGTCGCGGCCGAAAAGTGACACTCGCGCCCCGAGGGAAGCCGGGACCAATGCGGCAGAATCGTCCTCATGACCGAATCCGACGGCACGCCCGACCACGGCTCTGCCGCCCCCGCCGACGGGCCGAAGTACGCCGACAGCGTCTTCCGCTCGACCCCCGGCATCATCTCCGGTGTCCTGCTGCTGGTGGTCGCCGGCTGGCTGATTGTCGACGCCATGCTCACCAGCAGCGGCAAGACCCCGTGGGTCGCGCTGGCCGCAGCTCCGGTGTTCGCCTTCCCGGTGATCGCCTACACCCTGCGCCCGGCCGTGCTGGCCGGCCTGGACCGGATGGTGGTCCGCAATCCGCTGCGCACCATCACCGTCCCGTGGGCCGAGGTCCAGGAGCTGCGTTCCAGCTTCTCGGCCGAGCTGACGGCGGGCGGCCGGACCTACCAGATGTGGGCCGTCCCGGTCTCGCTGCGCCAGCGCAAGAAGGCCACCCGCCGCGAGCTGATGTCCGCCGGAGCGGGTGACCCGCGGGCCAGCCGGCTGGCCGGTCTGGGCCGGCCGTCCCGGGGCGCGGTGCCCGGCGCCCCGGACCCGACCCGCGCCTGGTCCGACCAGGTGGTCGACATGCTGCGCGAGCAGGCGGAGGTCAACGCGGTGCGCCCGACGGCGAAGGGCGAGGTCAAGGTCGAGTGGTGCTGGTGGGTGATCGCGCCCACCCTGGTCGGCCTGGCCGTGCTGATCGCCCTGATCGTCGCCTGAGGCGTCACCTGAGCGGTACTGAGCCTGAGCGGTACTGAGCCTGAGTGCTGCTCAGCCTGGGCGCTACTGAGCCGCCGTCGGCCCCCACATCCGGGGCCGACGGCGGCTCGGCCGTCACGGCAGGTAGCGGAAGGTCCCCGACAGGGTCCCCAGCTGGTCGCCCGGGTGGAACGTGGTGTTGAGCGCCTGGTTGATCCCGGCCGCGCCCTCCGGCGTCAGGGTCAGCGGGACCTTGGCCGTCTTGATCGCCACCCGCGACAGGTCGAGGCCCCAGCCCGCGCCGCCGGTGAAGGCGCTGCCCAGGGTGTAGGAGACGAAGCGCTGCTCGGTCGGGCTCTTCGAGCCGTTGATCTCCGGATAGGTGGACAGGCCCTGGTTGGGGAAGAACCGCAGCCAGAACTCGTTGGCCGTCCAGCTCCCGCCGGTGGCCGGGTTGCTGAAGGTCCAGCCGCCCGGGTAGTAGACCCGCCCGAAGTCGATCAGGTCGATGTAGTCGTCCGAAGTCCAGCCGATGTCGCTGATCAGCCCGGCTTCGCCCGGCATGGTGGTGACGGGGGCGATCGGGGTGACGGTGATCCCGGCATCGTCCAGCGCGGACTTGAAGCCCGGATCCCAGCTGACCTGGGCGCTGCCCCAGGGGGAGACGTACGGGCCGGGGGCGAGCCTCGGGGCCGGCGCGGAGTCGGCGGCGGGGGCGACGGGCGTCGGTGCGGCGGTGGCCAGGCTCGGCAGGCCGACGGCGAGCACGGCGGCGGCCAGCAGGCCGGCGGCGACGCGGCGGACGGTCAGGCGGGGGTGCATCGTGAGTCCTCCTCAGGTGGTTCCCGGGAGGTACTCAACCGTACGTGGGCGAATCGTCGCTGCCGTTGGCGCTGATCTTCCCTCGTACGGGTGATCGCCCGTACGAGGGAGGGTGCGTGACTTCCGGTCAGATCCCGGCGGCGCCGGCCAGGTCCCGCTTCAGCGCGGTCAGCAGCTCGGCCGCCCGCTCCCGGGTGCCGGCCAGCTCGGCGGCGGTGCCGACCGGCAGCACCACCTCCAGGTAGCACTTGATCTTGGGCTCGGTGCCGGAGGGGCGGACCACGATCCGCGCCGAGCGCACCGACTCGCCGGCCAGGTAGTAGCGCAGCCCGTCGGTCGGCGGCAGCTCGGCCGAGCCGGCGCTCAGGTCGTCGGCGCGGGCGACGGTCAGGCCGGCGAGCGAGACCGGCGGCTGCTCGCGCAGCCGGCGCATCGCGTCGGCGATCAGCGACAGGTCCTCGACCCGGGCCGAGAGCTGGTCGGTGGCGTGCAGGCCGTGGGTGAGCGCCAGATCGTCCAACAGGTCGGACAGGGTGCGCCCGGACCGCTTCAGGGTGGCGGCCAGTTCGGCGATCAGCAGGGCGGCGGTGATGCCGTCCTTGTCCCGCACACCGTCCGGGTCGACGCTGTAGCCGAGGGCCTCCTCGTAGCCGTAGCGCAGGTCCTCGGTGCGCGAGATCCACTTGAAGCCGGTCAGCGTCTCGGCGTAGCCGAGGCCGGCCGCCTCGGCGATCCGGCCGAGCAGGGTGGACGAGACGATGGTGGTGGCGAAGGTGCCCTGGGCCCGCTTGGCCACCAGCGCTGCGCCGAGCAGTGCGCCGACCTCGTCGCCGCGCAGCATCCGCCAGCCGGTGCCGGTGCCGGCGGTCGGCACGGCCACCGCGCAGCGGTCCGCGTCCGGGTCGTTGGCGATCACCAGGTCCGGGCCGACCGAGGCGGCGGCGGCGAAGGACAGGTCCATCGCCCCGGGCTCCTCCGGGTTGGGGAAGGCCACCGTCGGGAATTCCGGGTCCGGCTCGGCCTGGGCGGCGACCACCGTCGGGGCCGGGAAGCCGGCCTGCTTCCAGGCGGCCAGCAGGGTGTCCCGGCCGACCCCGTGCAGCGGCGTGTAGACCACCTCGAGGTCGCGCGGGCCGGCCGGGTCGAGCACGGTCAGGGCCCGGGCCAGGTAGGCGTCAAGCACCTCCTCGCCAAGCAGCTGCCAGCCTTCGGCCGCCAGCGGGACCTCGGCCAGGGTGGCGATCGCGTCGATCTCGGCGGCGATCTCGGCGTCGGCGGGCGGCACGATCTGCGAGCCGTCGCCCAGGTAGACCTTGTAGCCGTTGTCCCGCGGCGGGTTGTGACTGGCCGTCACCATCACGCCGGCGGCCGCGCCCAGGTGGCGGATCGCGAAGGCCAGCACCGGGGTGGGCAGGGAGCGCGGCAGCACGGCGGCGCGCAGACCGGCGCCGACCATCACGGCCGCGGTGTCCAGGGCGAACTCGTAGGACTTGTGCCGCGCGTCGTAGCCGACCACCACCAGATCGCCGGCATCGGCCTTGCGCAGGTAGGCCGCGAGCCCGGCGGCGGCCCGGATCACCACGGCGCGATTCATCCGCATCGGGCCCGCGCCCAGCTCGCCGCGCAGGCCGGCGGTGCCGAACTGCAGGCGGTCGGCGAACCGCTCGGCCAGCTGCGCCGCGACGGCCTCGTCGTCGGCCCGCTCCAGCAGGGCCGCCAGCTCCGCGCGGGTCTCGGGATCGGGGTCCTCGGCCAGCCACTGGCGGGCCCGGGCGAGGAGGGTGGTGGTCTCAGCCATCGCTAACTCCGGTAGGTCGGGTGAAGACCGACCGGCGATTGGGGGGGCGGCGTCGCGACGCCCGGACTCTCGCCTGGACGGCTTCTCCTCAGTCGCCAATGCTCCGCAGTGGCTCCCTCGTCGGCACCGCCCAGACTCGGCCCGGACCCCGCTCCTTCACCCAACCCCCAATCGCCGGTCGGTCCAAGGACAAGAATCGGCCCGGGCGCCCCGGAAACCGGGAACCCGGGCCGAAGGGAGATCAGATCCGCTCCAGGACCTTCGCCAGCAGGGCGCCCATCCGCTCGGCGGAGGCCTTGCCGGCCTCCAGCACCTCGGCGTGGTTGAGCGGCTCGCCGGTGATGCCGGCGGCCAGGTTGGTGACCAGCGAGATGCCGAGCACCTCGGCGCCGGCCTCGCGGGCGGCGATCGCCTCCAGCGTGGTGGACATGCCGACCAGCTCGCCGCCGATCACCCGGGCCATGTGGACCTCGGCCGGGGTCTCGTAGTGCGGGCCGCGGAACTGGACGTAGACGGCCTCGTCCAGGCTCGGGTCCACCTCGCGGCAGAGCTCGCGCAGCCGCTTGGAGTACAGGTCGGTGAGGTCGACGAAGTTGGCGCCGACGATCGGCGAGTCCGCGGTCAGGTTGATGTGGTCGCTGATCAGCACCGGCTGGCCGGGCACCCAGCCCTCGCGCAGACCACCGCAGCCGTTGGTGAGCACGATGATCCCGCAGCCGGCGGCGGCGGCGGTGCGCACGCCGTGCACCACGGTGGCCACGCCGTGGCCCTCGTAGTAGTGGTTGCGGCCGAGGAAGATCAGCGCGTACTTGTCGCCGATCTTGACGGACCGGATCTTGCCCGCGTGGCCGGCCACGGCGGGAGCGGGGAAGCCGGGAAGGTCGGTGACCGAGATTTCGGCCACCGTCGTGCCCAGGGCGTCGGCGGCCGGCACCCAGCCGGACCCCATCACCAGGGCGACGTCGTGGTGCTCGACACCGGTCAGCTCGCGCAGGCGGGCAGCGGCGGCCTGAGCGGCGGCGTAGGGGTCGGCGGACACGGCGGTCTGAGGAGAAGCGTTCACACAGCCGAGGATAGACAAGAAATTCCTACGCGCGTAGAACACCTGCCCCGGTCATGCCGGATCGTTACCCGGTTGACCCAAAAACACCAGCTATGGCCGGTTTTCGGCGGCCCGGCTCGTAGGATCGTTCACTTGCCGTCAGCAGGGACGACGCCGCAGGTCCAGCACGTAGTCATGGGGCGCGCCGGCGCTCTCGGCGGCGTCCGCGATCAGGCCCAGGTAGCGGGCGGCGGGCAGGCCGCCCTCGTAGTCGTTGAGCACGTACGTCCAGACCGGGATGTCCCCGTCCAGGGTGTGCGCGCGCAGCCGGATCTTGCGGTAGATGCCCAGCTGCAGGCCCTCCCAGCGGTCCAGCCCGTCCTCGTCCATCGGCGAGACGTCGTAGAGCGAGACGAAGACCTGCTCCTTCTCGTCCTCCACCACGGTGGCCAGCGATCCCTCCCAGCCCAGCTGCTCGCCGCCGAAGGTCAGCCGCCACCCGTCCAGCCAGCCGGTCCCGCGCAGTGGGGAGTGCGGGGCGCGCCGGCTCATCTGCCGGGCATCGAGATTGGTGGCATACGCGGCGTAGAGCGACATGGGCGTCAGCCTACGGGAGTTGGCAAACGGATCAAGGCCTCCCCGGCCGCGGGGGCGGCGGTGTGCCCGAGTGGTGCCCGCTGTGCCGTGCGTCACAGCCGCTGGTGGTACGCACGAATCAACAGCCCCGTGCTCGCGCCGGAGTCGGCGTGCGGGACAATGGTGCACGTGACTCGGATCGTGATCATCGGTGGCGGACCCGGCGGATACGAGGCGGCCCTGGTGGCCGCCCAGCTCGGCGCGGAGGTGACCGTCGTCGACCGCGACGGACTGGGCGGAGCGGCGGTGCTCACCGACTGCGTGCCGTCCAAGACGCTGATCGCCACCGCCGAGGTGATGACCGGCTTCGACGCTTCCTACCAGGAGCTCGGGATCACCCTGGCCTGCACGGCGACATCAGCCGACTCCGCGGCGGGTGACCGCGCGATCAGCGTGGACCTGGGCAAGGTCAACCGCCGGGTGAAGCGGCTGGCGATCGCCCAGTCGCACGACATCACCCAGTCCGTCACCCGGGCCGGCGTCACCGTGCTGCGCGGCAAGGGCAAGCTGGGCTCCGGCGGCCAGGCGGTGGACGGCTCGCGCGAGGTGCTGGTCGAGGCCCTCGACGGCACCGTCCAGTCGCTGCGCGCCGACGCCGTGCTGATCGCCACCGGCGTGCGGCCGCGCGAGCTGCCGGACGCCCAGCCGGACGGCGAGCGGATCCTCAACTGGAAGCAGGTCTACGACCTCGAGCAGTTGCCCGCCGAGCTGATCGTGGTCGGCTCCGGTGTCACCGGCGCCGAGTTCGCCGGTGCCTACCAGGCGCTCGGCTCCAAGGTCACCCTGGTCTCCAGCCGTGACCGGGTGCTGCCGGGCGAGGACCCGGACGCCGCCGAGGTGCTGGAGGACGTCTTCCGCCGCCGCGGCATGAACGTGATGAGCCGCTCCCGGGCGGAGAGCGTCAAGCGGGTCGGCGACCGGGTCGAGGCCACGCTCAGTGACGGCTCGGTGATCAGCGGCACGCACTGCCTGATGGCGGTCGGCTCGATCCCCAACACCGCGGAGATGGGCCTGGAGGAGGCCGGAGTCAAGCTCAACGACTGGGGTCAGATCAAGGTCGACCGGGTCTCCCGCACCTCGTCACCGGGCGTCTACGCGGCCGGCGACTGCACCGGCGTCTTCATGCTCGCCTCGGTGGCCGCGATGCAGGGCCGGATCGCGATGTACCACGCACTGGGCGACGCGGTGCAGCCGCTCAACCTGAAGACCATCGCCTCCAACATCTTCACCGACCCGGAGATCGCCACCGTCGGTTACACCGCGGCGGACGTGGACTGCGGAAAGATGGACGCGGTCGCGATCAAACTGCCGCTGCGCGGCAACCCGCGGGCCAAGATGCAGGGCATCCGGGACGGCTTCGTGAAGCTCTTCTGCCGCCCCGGCACCGGCATCGTGGTCGGCGGTGTGGTGGTCGCGCCGCGCGCGAGCGAACTGATTCACTCGATCTCGCTCGCGGTGGACAACAACTTGACGGTCGAGCAGGTGGCGGGCGCGTTCACGGTGTACCCGTCGCTGTCCGGTTCGACCGCCGAGGCCGCCCGCCAGCTGCACATTCGCAAGCGGGCCGAGAGCGAATCCTGACCGTTTCACCCGGTTGCGCGGGCATCTCGCCCGCGCGGCGGGGGTGCGCCGGAGGTGTAACGGCGCGCATTGTACGGCCGTGCGCCGCCGTTCGGGGCGGACTTCCTGTTACTAGCGGCAAACGCCTGAAAGCCGACCGTCATGGGGGTTACCGTCGGTTCTGTGTTTGCAGCAGAACGTCGCCAGTTGATCCTCGAAATGGTGCGGGCCAACGGAGCCGTGTCGCTCCGCGAGTTGGCCCGTGTCGTCCAGACCTCCGAAGTGACCGTCCGCCGAGACGTCCGGGCGCTGGAGGCCGAAGGGCTGCTCGACCGCCGACACGGCGGCGCGGTGCTACCCGGAGGCTTCAGCCGTGAGCCCGGCTACCCGCAGAAGACCCACCTCGCCGCCGCCGAGAAGAGCGCGATCGCCGACCTGGCGGCCACGCTCGTCGAGGAGGGGGACGCGGTGGTCATCGGGGCCGGCACCACCACCCAGGAACTGGCCCGCCGGCTCGCCCGGGTACCGGGCCTGACGGTGGTCACCAACTCCCTCCTGGTCGCCCAGGCCCTCGCGCACGCCAACCGGGTGGAGGTGGTGATGACCGGCGGCACCCTGCGGGGTTCCAACTACGCCCTGGTCGGCAGCGGGGCCGAACAGTCGCTGAACGGGTTGCGGGTCACCAAGGCCTTCATCTCCGGCAGCGGACTGACCGCCGAGCGCGGCCTGTCCACCACCAACATGCTCTCCGCGAGCGTGGACCGAGCTCTGGTGCAGTCGGCCGCCGAGGTCATCGTCCTCGCCGACCACACCAAGCTCGGCGCGGACACCATGTTCCAGACGGTGCCGACCGACGCGATCACCCGCCTGGTGACCGACGAGCACGCGGCCGGGCACGACCCGACCGCCCGCGAGCTGGACGCGCTGGCCGACTGCGGGGTGCAGATCGTGCTCGCCCCGCTGGGGCTGGCGGCCGAGCCACCAGGTCACCCAGGCCTGGACCGGCACCCGCAGCAGGCCCCTGGCGGCCCGCGCCGGGCGGTCCCCGGCCCCGGGCAGCCGGGTGGCGCCCCGCTGCCCGGCCAGCGCCGCCCTGGCACCCACGGCGGCCCCCCGCCCGGTCACCTGCCGACCCGGCTGGCGGGCGCCCGGTAAGCAGACGGCCCGCCGGTTGACGAGCAACCAGCGGGCCACGGGGTGAGCTGAGCGGACGTCAGTCCAGCAGGCTCAGTCCTTGATCTCGCAGAGCGCGGCGCCGCTGCTGACGCTCGCGCCGACCTCCGCCTTCAGGCCGACGATGGTGCCGGCCTTGTGGGCGTTGAGCGGCTGCTCCATCTTCATCGCCTCCAGGACGACGATCAGCTCGCCCTCTGCGACGACCTGACCCTCCTCCACCGCGACCTTGACGATGGTGCCCTGCATCGGCGAGGCCAGGGTGTCACCGGAGACGGCCGCGCCGGCCTTCTTGGTGCCCACCCGGCGCTTGGCCTTGCCGGCGGTACCGGCGGCGGCCGGTGCCGTGCCCACGCCGAGCGAGGCGGGCAGCGACACCTCGATCCGCTTGCCGCCGACCTCGACCACCACGGTCTCCCGGCCGTCCGGCTCCTCGCCCTCCACCGCACCGCCGGCGAACGGCGGGATGGTGTTGTTGAACTCGGTCTCGATCCAGCGGGTGTAGACGCTGAACGGCGCGTCGGAGCCGTGCGTCTCCGGCGCGAAGGCCGGGTCCGCGACGACCGCCTGGTGGAACGGGATGGCGGTGGCCATGCCCTCCACCTTGAACTCCGCCAGGGCGCGCTTGGCCCGCTCCAGGGCCTGCTTGCGGTCCCGGCCGGTGACGATCAGCTTGGCGAGCAGCGAGTCCCAGGCGGGGCCGATCACCGAGCCGGTCTCCACGCCGGCGTCGAGCCGCACGCCCGGGCCGGACGGCGGCGCGAAGAGCGTCACCGTGCCGGGGGCCGGCAGGAAGTTGCGGCCGGGGTCCTCGCCGTTGATCCGGAACTCGAAGGAGTGCGCCCGGACCGCGGGGTCGTCGTAGCCGAGCTCCTCGCCGTCGGCGATCCGGAACATCTCGCGGACCAGGTCGATGCCGGTGACCTCCTCGGTCACCGGGTGCTCGACCTGCAGCCGGGTGTTGACCTCCAGGAAGGAGATCAGGCCGTCCTGGGCGACCAGGAACTCGCAGGTCCCGGCGCCGACATAGCCGGCCTCGCGCAGGATCGCCTTGGACGCCCGGTAGAGCTCGGCGTTCTGCTCCTCGGTCAGGAACGGCGCGGGCGCCTCCTCGACCAGCTTCTGGTGCCGGCGCTGCAGCGAGCAGTCACGGGTGGAGACGACCACCACGTTGCCGTGCTGGTCGGCCAGGCACTGGGTCTCGACGTGCCGCGGGTTGTCCAGGTAGCGCTCGACGAAGCACTCGCCGCGACCGAAGGCGGCGACCGCCTCGCGGACCGCGGACTCGAACAGCTCCGGGATCTCCTCCAGGGTGCGGGCGACCTTCAGGCCGCGACCGCCACCGCCGAAGGCGGCCTTGATGGCCACCGGCAGGCCGTACTCGCTCGCGAAGGCGACCACCTCGTCCGGACCCGCGACCGGGTCCGGGGTGCCGGCCACCAGAGGCGCGCCGGCCCGCTGGGCCACGTGCCGGGCGGTGACCTTGTCACCGAGGTCGCGGATGGCCTGCGGCGGCGGACCGATCCAGATCAGGCCCGCGTCGATCACGGCCTGGGCGAAGTCGGCGTTCTCCGACAGGAAGCCGTAGCCGGGGTGGACGGCGTCCGCACCGGAGTCCGCGGCGGCCTTGAGGACCTTGGCGATGTCCAGGTAGCTGGTCGCGGGGGTGTCGCCGCCGAGAGCGTAGGCCTCGTCGGCCGCGCGGACGTGCAGCGCGTCCCGGTCAGGCTCGGCATAGACGGCGACACTGGCGATACCAGCGTCCGAGCAGGCCCTGGCGACGCGGACGGCGATTTCTCCGCGGTTGGCGATGAGCACCTTGCGCACTGTGGCTCCCTTCTTGAACCTCGATGGAGTTTAGGGATGACGGGGTGGTACCGGCGAGTAGCCCCAGGTGGTGAGCTTGCCCACACGGAGCGTGACGCAGATCGTGATCATGCGCGCACACAGCGGGAGGACCGCAGGTGGCAACCGTACGCCTGCCGCTCGACGTGCGGTCGGCAGTCGCTGGAGCCGCCGTGGCCTTCGCCACATCAGGGGGTCCGGGCCGGGGCGGAGGGCGCCGGGAGGGCGCCGACGGGGGCGGCGGCGGGGGCGATCGCGGCCTCGCTGACGTCGGCCACCCGTTCGACCACGTCGGGTCCGTAGCGGCCCGGGTTGATCACCCGAAGGATCAGCGCGAAGCTGCCGTGCGACCCGTGGCGACGCATCAGTTCGCCCTGCCGGCCGATCAGGTAGCGCACCGCGGCGTGGTTGGAGATCGCGGTCAGACCGGCGATCAGGAAGGTCGGCCGCCCGCCGTTGCCCGGATCCAGCCGGGCCAGCAGCGCGTAGGTCCAGCCCGGCGAGTGCTCGGCGGTCGGCTCCTGGCGGAACTCCTGCTCGCCGACCTGGATCGCGCCGCTGGAGGTGCCGGGGTCATAGCTGAACTGCACGCTCGGCAGCCGCCAGCCCAGGTGGGCGGCGGCCCGCTCGTTGCTGGCCGGCCCGCCGAGGCAGAACTCGGCCTTGTCGCCCAGCCCCTGGCGGGTCTGGTCGTGCGCCAGGATCTCCGGGCGGGCGCCGCAGGAGTTGACCAGCACGGCCAGCTCCATCAGCGCGCTGACGTCGTCGCGGTGCACGCTGTGCCCGTGCGCGCTGCTGACGTGCCGGTTCACCACCAGCAGGCAGTCGCTGCCGCCGGGCATGCCGAAGAACTCCTGCATCCGGGCCAGCCGACGCCGGCGGCGCAGCCGCTGCACCAGCCAGCCGGCCGCCGCGCCGATGGCACTGGTCAGCAGGCCGAGCACGATGTTGAGCACGATGTCCGCCATCCCAGCCCCTCCCTGATCGACGGCGGCGCCAGCCTAGCGGGGTGCGGGAGCCAGACCCAGAGGAATCGGGCCGAGCGTGCGCAGAGCGGGAGGTCTCAGCCCCACAGGTCGGTGATCCGCACCCCGAGTTCGGCCAGCAGCTCGCGCAGCAGTGGCAGCGAGAGGCCGATCACGTTGCCGTGGTCGCCCTCGATGCCCGCCACGAACGGGGCGGAGCGGCCGTCCAGGGTGAAGGCACCGGCCACGTGCAGGGGCTCGCCGGTGGCCACGTAGGCCTCGATCTCGGCGTCGTCGGGGCGGGCGAAGTGCACGGTGGTGGAGGCGGTGGCGCTGACCTGTCGGTCGTTGGCGGTGTCGATCACGCAGTGGCCGGTGCGCAGCACGCCCGACCGTCCGCGCATCGCGTGCCAGCGCCGCACCGCCTCGGCGGCGTCGGCCGGCTTGCCGAGCGCCTGCCCGTCCAGCTCCAGCACCGAGTCGCAGCCGATCACCAGCTCGCCGTCGGTCAGCTCGGCGGCCACCGCGGCCGCCTTGGCGCGGGCCAGTACCAGGGCCAGCTCGCCGGGGGTGGCGGCCTGCAGCGCGTCCTCGTCCACGCCGCTGACGATCACGCGGGGGTCGAGGCCCGCCTGCCGGAGCAGACCCAGCCGGGCGGGCGAGGCGGAGGCGAGGACGAGGAGGCGGCGATCAGTCATGCCGACCACCCTATGGTCCGCGCGCCGCCGGTCAGCGCAGTGTGTCGCACAGCATGAGCAGCAGGGCGCCGAGCACCAGCGCGACGGCCAGCAGCCGTCCGGCGCGGCGGAACCTCGCCTGGGTGCGCCGCGCCGGGGTCGACTCGTCGTCGGGGGGATCTGACCAGAGCATGCCCTCAGCCTGCCTGGTCGACCTGGGCGGACGCATGAGTAGCCGTACTCAGATCTGCCCGTTTACTGCTCCGTCCGTTTACTGCTCCGGCCGGCTACAGCTCCGGCCGGCTACTGCGCCCAGCCCGAGGTGCGCCAGGCGTGCGCGCCGGGGCGCAGGGCGGGACGGACGGTGCGGGAGCGGTCGGTCCACGGGGAGGCCGGGCCGCTCGCCGCGCTGCGGGCCGCGTCGAGGGCGGCCTGCGTGGCGGCGGCCCGGGCTTGGACCACCGCCAGGACGGTGGCCAGCTCCTCGGGGGTCGGCTGCCCGTGCAGCACCTGGATGGGGGGCATCGCGGGTCGTCCTTACCGTTGTCGGGCCTTGCAGGGAAATGCCTTACAGGGGAATGTTGCCGTGCTTCTTGGGCGGTAGCACCTCGCGCTTGCCGCGCAGCGCGCGCAGGCCGCGGACGATGTGCCTGCGGGTCTCGGACGGGGCGATCACCGCGTCCACGTAGCCGCGCTCGGCCGCCAGGTACGGGTTGAGCAGGGTGTCCTCGTACTCGGCGACCAGCTCGGCGCGGCGGGCGTCGACGTCCTGGCCGGCCGCGGCGGCCTCGGCCAGCTCGCGCCGGTAGACGATGTTGGCCGCACCCTGCGCGCCCATCACGGCGATCTGCGCGGTGGGCCAGGCCAGGTTGAGGTCGGCGCCCAGGTGCTTGGAGCCCATCACGTCGTAGGCGCCGCCGAAGGCCTTGCGGGTGATCACGGTGATCAGCGGCACGGTGGCCTCGGCGTAGGCGAAGATCAGCTTGGCGCCGCGCCGGATGATGCCGTCCCACTCCTGGCCGGTGCCGGGCAGGAAGCCGGGCACGTCCACGAAGGTGAGCACCGGGATGTTGAAGGCGTCGCAGGTGCGCACGAAGCGGGCGGCCTTCTCGCTGGCGGCGATGTCCAGGCAGCCGGCCAGGTCCATCGGCTGGTTGCCGACCACGCCCACCGGGTGGCCCTCGACCCGGCCGAAGCCGGTGACGATGTTGCCCGCGTACAGCGCCTGGACCTCGAGGAACTCGCCGTCGTCCAGGATGTGCTCGATCACCTTGCGCATGTCGTACGGCTGGTTCGCCGAGTCCGGCACGATCGCGTCGAGTTCGAGGTCCTCCTCGGTGACGGTCAGCTCCGCCACCTCCGGGTAGACCGGCGGGTCGCTCAGGTTGTTGGACGGCAGGTACGACAGCAGGCTCTTGACGTACTCGATCGCGTCCTTCTCGTCCGCGGCCAGGTAGTGCGCGTTGCCGGACTTGGTATTGTGGGTCCGGGCGCCGCCCAGCTCCTCCATGCCGACGTCCTCGCCGGTGACCGTCTTGATCACGTCCGGGCCGGTGATGAACATGTGCGAGGTCTGGTCGGCCATCACCACGAAGTCGGTGACGGCAGGGGAGTAGACCGCGCCGCCTGCGCACGGGCCCATGATCAGCGAGATCTGCGGGATCACCCCGGAGGCGTGCACGTTGCGGCGGAAGATCTCGCCGTACAGGCCGAGCGAGACCACGCCCTCCTGGATCCGGGCGCCGCCCGAGTCGTTGATGCCGATCATCGGGCAGCCGGTCTTCAGCGCGAAGTCCATCACCTTGACGATCTTCTCGCCGAAGACCTCGCCGAGCGAGCCGCCGAAGACGGTGAAGTCCTGGGCGAAGACGGCGACCTGACGGCCGTCGACGGTGCCGTAGCCGGTCACCACGCCGTCGCCGTACGGGCGGTTCTTCTGCTGGCCGAAGTTGGTCGAGCGGTGCCGGGCGAACTCGTCGAACTCCACGAAGGAGTCCTCGTCGAGCAGTTCGAGAACCCGCTCACGGGCCGTCAGCTTGCCCTTGGCGTGCTGCTTCTCGACCGCCGCGGCGGAGCCGGAGTGCACCGCCTCGTCGATCCGGCGCCGCAGGCCGGCGAGCTTGCCCGCGGTGGTGTGGGGGTCAAGCGAGGGGTCGGTGGGCAGGTCGGTCATCCCGAGGAGTTCCTCACGTGAACAGGCGCGATGGAGGGTGAAAGAAAACCGCGGAGTCCGGGCAGGACGGTGCCACGAACTACCGTTGAGTAGCGTATCCAGCCGCACGCCGTTGGTGTTATGGCCAGCGACACAGTGTGTTAACGAGCGTTTCTGCGGGACGATGGGTCGGCCTACGGCTACCGCCTGTCGTGCACCCCATACTCTGGGGCCATGACCGAGGCAGATCGTCCCCGCCGCAGCGGACTGCGTGGTTTCGGCCACGCCGGCCCGTCCCCCTGGACCGACCTGGACCGCCCGCCGCTGGACCTCGAGGCGCTCCGACACGACCTGCTGCAGCCCGGCGGGCTGTGGACGGCGCTCGACGTGGTCGAGCAGACCGGCTCCACCAACAGCGACCTGACCGCCCGCTCCCGCGAGGGCGCGCCCGAGGGCGCCGTGCTGGTCGCCGAGCAGCAGAGCGCCGGACGCGGGCGATTGGACCGTCAGTGGACCGCTCCCGCCCGCTCCGGCCTGTTCCTGTCGATGCTGCTGCGCCCCACCGTGCCGCGCGAACGGCTCGGCTGGCTGCCGATCCTGGTCGGCGTCTCGGCGGCCGCCACGGTCGGCCGGGTGGCCGGTGTCGAGGTCGGCCTGAAGTGGCCCAACGACCTGCAGGTCGAGATCGACGGCGAGGAGCGCAAGATCGGCGGCATCCTCACCGAGCTGACCGGCGACGCGGTGGTGGCCGGCCTGGGCCTCAACGTCTCGCTGCGCGCCGAGGAACTGCCGGTGCCCACCGCCGCCTCGCTCCAGCTGGCCGGCGCCGAGGTCACCGACCGGGCCATCCTGCTGCGGGCCCTGCTGCGCGAGTTCGCCGAGCTCTACGGCGAGTGGCAGGCGAGCGCCGGCGACCCGCAGGCCAGCGGACTGCTGCCGGCCTACACCGCCCGCTGCACCACGCTGGGCCGCCAGGTGCTGGTGCAGCTGCCGGGCGAGCGCGAACTGCGCGGCGAGGCGGTCGCGCTGGACGCTGACGGCCGCCTGGTGGTGCGGACCGCCGACGGCAGCCGGCAGGCGGTCGGCGCGGGCGACGTGGTGCACGTGCGACCGGAGCCGCGCACCCCGTGACGTCGCCCTGACCTGGCGCCGGCGTCGCCGTGACGTCGCGCTGTGCGGTCCGGATGCCCCGGATCGGACGATTCCGTGCGACCATTCCACCTGGCACGGTGTGAGGCGCGCCACTGTCTGGTGGCAGTCGCGCCTCACCACAGGATGGGACCTCAACGGCAAGTGCGGCGACCGCACGGGGACGGACCGGTGGCAGACGACGACGGCGGCGGGCACGCGGCTCAGGACAGCGCGCGCGGCGACGGGGGGCCCGACGAGGTGGACCACACCGTCGCGCTCGACCTGGAGGAGCTGATCCTCGGGGCCCCGCGCCGCTACACCCCCTACCAGGCCGCCCGCACCGCCGAGGTGCCGATGGAGCTGGCCACCCGGTTCTGGCGGGCCATGGGCTTCCCCGACATCGGCCAGTCCAGGGCGCTGAACGACGGCGACGTGATCGCGCTGCGCCGACTGGCCGGCCTGGTGGAGTCCGGGCTGATCAACGAGGCGATGGCGATCCAGGTGGCCCGCTCCACCGGCCAGACCACCGCCCGGCTGGCCGGCTGGCAGATGGACACCTTCCTGGAGAGCCTCACCCAGGCCGCCGAACCGGGCCTGACCCGGGCCGATGTGGCCTACCCCCTGGTCGAGCTGCTGCTCCCGGAGCTCGAGCAGTTCCTGGTCTACGTCTGGCGCCGCCAGCTGGCCGCCGTCACCGGACGCGTGGTGCAGGCCGCCGAGGACGCCGAGATCACCAGCGGCCGGCTCGCGGTGGGATTCGCCGACCTGGTCGGCTTCACCCGGCTGTCGCGCCGGCTGGAGGAGGAGGAGCTCGGCTCGCTGGTGGAGACCTTCGAGTCCACCTGCGCCGATCTGATCGCGGGTCAGGGCGGGCGGCTGATCAAGACCCTGGGCGACGAGATCCTGTTCGTCTCCGAGGACCCGGTGACGGCGGCCGAGATCGCGCTGAGCCTGGTCGAGACGCTGACCCAGGACGAGAGCATCCCGGCGCTGCGGGTCGGGATGGCCTTCGGCACGGTCACCTCCCGGATGGGCGACGTCTTCGGCACCACCGTCAACCTGGCCAGCCGGCTGACCTCGATCGCGCAGCGCGACGCCGTGCTGATCGACGGCGAGTTCGCCGCCGCGCTGGAGCAGGCGGGGGCGGCGGCGCAGGGGGCGGCGGACGGGACCGGCACCGCGCAGGCCCAGTTGGCCGAGGCGCTGGCGGCTCACTCGGGGGCGCCGCTCGGGGCGCTCGGGCAGCCGGCGGGCGCCGGGCCGGTGCCGCGCTTCCACCTGCAGGCGATGTGGCGCCGGCCGGTGCGAGGGCTCGGGCTGGTGGAGCCGTGGCTGCTGAGCAGGCAGATCCGCTCGGCGGTCTGACTCGTTTTCCGCGCCAAAAGCGGGCATATCGTGTCAAGTCGGCCCTAGTCTGGTCACGTGATGGCCGAGCTCGAACACCCAGATGGCGTGGCGGAAGACCCGGTGGTGGCCAGCGGCCTGGACCAGCGGCTGCAGGCCGTGGTCGAGCTGGCCCAGGACATGGCCGGGGCGCAGAGCGCGCTGGAGGCGGTGCGGGCCGCCGCCGCCCGGGCCACCCGCGCGCTGGGCGCCACCATGGCGGCCGTCTCGGTCTGGGACCGCGAGTCCGGTCGGCTGCGGGTGCTGGTCAACCACGGGCAGCTGGCGGCGGGGGAGGAGGAGGTCCCGGAGGACGAGTCCTACCCGGTGGCCGACTTCCCGGAGATCGTCACCTACCTGGACGAGCACTGGAGCACCGGCCGGCTGCCCAGGGCCTGGGTGCAGACGGCCGAGCAGCTGGTCCCGCACGCCGCACACGCGCATCCGGGCGCCGGAGCCTTCTGCCAGCAGCGCGCCGCCGGACTGCGCCGGCGCGGACGGTCCTGCTGCCTGGTGGCGCCGATCGTGCTGCACGGGCAGGCCTGGGGCGAGCTCTACCTGGCCCGTGGCGCCGACCTGCCGGTCTTCACCGAGTCGGACGCCCAGTACGCCACCCTGCTGGCCGCGCAGATCTCGGCCGGACTGGCGCAGACCGAGCGGCTGGCCGACCTGCGGCGGCTGGCGTTCACCGACCCGCTGACCGGACTGGCCAACCGACGCGCCGTGGACGCCCGGCTGGAGTCCGCGCTGGCCGCCCACAACCGGGACAACACCGTGGTCTCGCTGGTGGTCTGCGACGTCAACGGGCTGAAGCGGATCAACGACCAGCACGGGCACGAGATGGGCGACCGGCTGCTGGAACGGTTCGCCAACCAGCTCTCGATGGCCGGCGCCAAACTGCCCGGCTCGCTCGCGGCCCGGCTCGGCGGGGACGAGTTCTGCCTGCTGGCGGAGGGTCAGAAGGCCGACGAGGTCGTGGCGGTGGCCGAGGAGCTGTGCGCCAAGGCGCTGCAGCTGGCCGACGGTGAGGGGGTGGCCTGCGGGATCGCCTCGACCGGGGACGCGATCGGGCCGGTCTCCACCGCGGACCGGCTGTTCCGGCTGGCGGACGCCGCACAGTACCGGGCGAAGGCGGCCCGGGCCGCGCATCCGGTGGTGGCCGGGCGCAGCCACGGACCCGGTCTCGCGCCGGACCCGACCGTGCTGCTGGCCGACGCTGCCGATCCGCACCACCGGGCCGACGGGCGCGGCGGGCGCGCCGGGCCGCCCGCCCGGGGACCGCACGGGGACCGGCGGCGGTTCCGGGGGGCGGCGCACAGCGCGGATCCCGGACAGCTGCTGACCGTGGTGTTCGCGGCGCTGGACCAGGAGCACGGGCTGCGCGCCCACCACCCGGCGGACACCCTGGGGCGGTTGACCACCGTCGCGGAGGCCACCGCCCGGCTGCTGGACGCGGTGGCCTGGTGGATCTCGTACGTGCCGCCGGGATCGCGGCTGATGCACACCGCGCAGCACGCGGTCTACCGGATGACCAGCGGCCCGAGCACCCGCGGCGAGGGGGCGGTGTCGCCCGGCGCGGCCCGGCGGGCGGAGAACCAGCGGGCCCGGATCGAGGCTCCCGACGCCGTCTTCGACCTGCAGCACTACCCGCTCACCCGGCGGGCGGTGCGCGGCGGCAGCTTCGCGCTGCGCACCGGCGCCGCGGGCAACGACCCGGCGGAGGAGGCGGTGCTGGTGGTCGGCGGCTACCGGGGCATGGTCGCCGCCGGCGGGGCCAATCCGGCGGGCGGCTGGCTGGTCGAACTCTTCGCGGACGACTCCACCCTGCCGCTGGGTCAGATCGCTCCCGCGCTGCGCGCGCTGGTGGCGGTGGCCCTGTCCGGGCCGGCCTCGCCGCCGCCGAACTGAAGTGCGCTCACACGCCGATCCGGTCGGCCCTGCTGTACACGTTCGCGCTCTCCCCGCGCAGGAACCCCACCAGCGTGAGCCCCAGCTCCTCGGCCAGCTCCACGGCCAGCGAGGACGGTGCCGAGACCGCCGCCAGCAGTGGCAGCCCGGCCAGCGCCGCCTTCTGGGTGAGCTCGAACGAGGCACGGCCGCTGACCAGCAGCAGGTGCCCCGTCAGTGGCAGCCGCCCCTCGCGCAGGGCCCAGCCGATCACCTTGTCCACCGCGTTGTGCCGCCCCACGTCCTCCCGGGCGCAGAGCAGCTCACCGTCGGGGGCGAACAGTCCGGCGGCGTGCAGTCCGCCGGTGCTGTCGAAGGTGCGCTGGGCGGCCCGCAGCGCGTCCGGCAGTCCGTACAGCACCGCCGTCGGCACGGTCAGCGGGTCGGCGCCGACCGGCCAGCGGACGTGGGTGCGCACGGCGTCCACAGTGTCCCGCCCGCACAGGCCGCAGGCGCTGGTGGTGAGCAGGTTCCGGTGCGCGGAGAGCGGCAGTGCGGTGGCGCCGCGCAGGGTCGCGTCCACCACGTTGTAGGTGTTCGCCCCCTCCGCGTCCGTCCCAGCGCAGTAGCGCAGTGCGGCCAGTTGCTCGCCGCCGTGCAGCAGGCCCTCGCCGACCAGGAAGCCGGCGACCAGGTCGAAGTCCTGCCCGGGGGTGCGCATGGTGACGGTCAGCGCCTCGCCGCCGACCCGGATCTCCAACGGCTCCTCCGCCGCCAGCGCGTCCGGTCGCGTCCCGCGCTCCGCCCCGCGCAGTCGTACCACCGGCCGCCGCGCCGTCGCCCGTGTCATCCCGCCCCGCCTCTCCTGGTTCACCCTCAAGCATGAGGCATCCGGAGTTTCGGCCTCCCATCTGTTGTCATATCTTCATTCAGCTGATCTGATAGTGCATATGGATATGCACTGTGCTGTGGCCCCCGACGCGCCGCTCGTCCAGGTCGGCAAGGCCGACGTCACCGCGGAGGACGTGCTCGCCGTCGCGCGGGGCAATGCCCGGGTCGAGATCGGTCCCGACGCTCTGGCCGAGATGGCCGCCTCGCGGGCCCGGATCGACGCGCTGGCCGCCGAGCCGCGCCCGGTCTACGGCGTCTCCACCGGCTTCGGCGCCCTCGCCGTGCGCCACATCAGCCCCGAGCTGCGGGCGCAGCTGCAGCGCTCGCTGGTCCGCTCGCACGCGGCCGGCATGGGCCCGGCGGTGGAGCGCGAGGTCACCCGGGCGCTGATGTTCCTGCGGATGAAGACGCTCGCCTCCGGCCGGACCGGGGTCCGCCCGCTGGTCGCCGAGACGATGGCCGCGATCCTCAACGCGGGCATCACCCCGGTGGTGCGCGAGTACGGCTCGCTCGGCTGCTCCGGCGACCTCGCCCCGCTCTCGCACTGCGCGCTGGTGCTGATGGGCGAGGGCCTGGCCTACGGCCCCGACGGCGCCGAGCACCCGGCCGGCGAGCTGCTCGCCGCGGCCGGCATCGCCCCGGTCGAGCTGCTGGAGAAGGAGGGCCTGGCCCTCATCAACGGCACCGACGGCATGCTCGGCATGCTGGTGATGGCCATCGCCGACCTGCAGCGGCTCTTCACCACCGCCGACATCACCGCCGCGATGACCCTGGAGGCGCTGCTCGGCACCGACAAGGTGCTCGCACCCGAGCTGCACGCCCCGATCCGCCCGCACCCGGGCCAGGCGCTGAGCGCCGCCAACATGCTCGCCGTGCTCAAGGGCTCCGGCCTGACCGGCCACCACCAGGACGACGCGCCGCGGGTCCAGGACGCCTACTCGATCCGCTGCGCCCCGCAGGTGGCCGGCGCCGGCCGGGACACCCTGGCGCACGCCCTTACGGTGGCCGAGCGCGAGCTCGCCGCCAGCGTCGACAACCCGGTGGTGCTGCCCGACGGCCGGGTGGAGTCCAACGGCAACTTCCACGGCGCCCCGGTCGCCTACGTACTCGACTTCCTCGCCATCGCCGCCGCCGACCTCGGGTCGATCTCCGAGCGCCGCACCGACCGGCTGCTGGACAAGAGCCGCTCGCACGGCCTGCCGGCCTTCCTGGCCGACGACCCGGGCGTCGACTCCGGTCTGATGATCGCCCAGTACACCCAGGCCGCCCTGGTCAGCGAGAACAAGCGGCTCGCCGTCCCCGCCTCGGTGGACTCGATCCCCTCCTCGGCGATGCAGGAGGACCACGTGTCGATGGGCTGGTCCGCGGCCCGCAAGCTGCGTCAGGCGGTGGAGAACCTCGGCCGGATCCTGGCCGTGGAGCTGACCGCCGCCGCCCGCGCGCTGGAGATCCGCACCGTCGACGGCGCCGCCACGCTGGCCCCGGCCACCGCGGCCGCGCTCGCCGCCGCCCGGGAGGCCGGCGTCGGCGGGGCGGGCCGGGACCGGTTCCTCGCACCGGACCTGGCCGCCGCCGAGACGCTGGTCGCCTCCGGCGCGCTGGTGACGGCCGTCGAGCGGGTCACCGGGCCGCTGGCCTGAGCCGCCCGCAGGAGCGGGTGGGTCTCAGGCCCACTCGCTCCGGGCGGCGCGCCGCTTCTCCTCGCGCTGCTCACGCTGCTCGCGCCGGTCGGCGAAGGCGGCGGCGAAGTTGACCCCGACGATGCCGGCCCAGCAGACCAGCATCCCGCTCAGCCCCGAGCCGTGGCCCGGGCTGGAGGCGATCGCGGTCAGCGGGATCGCGAAGACCAGCGACATCGCCGGCAGCGACTTGCCGCCCCAGCCGCGCCGCCGCTCGCGGTCCCGGCCGGGCCGGGGGAGCGGGCCGTGCTCGGCCAGCCGCTCGGCGACCCGCTGCTCGACCCGGGCGTCCAGTCGGGCGTCGATCCGGGACAGGAACGAGTCGACCAGTTCGGTCTCGTACTCGGGGCCCAGTTCCTTGCGGGTCTGCAGGGCGGCGTCGAGTTCGGTGCGGAACTCGGAAGGGCGGCTGTCACGGCGAGGATCCATGGGGACCAGCCTGAGGGTCGCGCGCGGGCGCGGTCCAGCCGGAACCGGCCCTCTCAGGGGGAAATCAGGGTCACCCTGAGAGCGGCCCCCCGCCGCACCGCCCAGTCCGGCGGGCGAGACATCATTGCCCCCCGAGCCATCGCTACTGCACAGTCGATCGGACACCGACCACCGAAGGGACCCAAAGTCATGAGCGAGCGAAGCGAGCGAATCATCCAGGGGCGCGCGTTTCGCGAAGCGACCGGCGAGCGAAGCGAGTCGGCCGCATGAGCGAGCCGTCCCTCGGTCCGTCCGCCCGGCTGCTGGAGCTCTTCGACGGCCACCGGCTGACGCCCACTCAGCGCCGGATCGCGCACGCCCTGGTCCGGCACGCCGGTCAGGCGCCGTTCCTGTCCAGCGTGGAGGTCGCCGACCTGGCGGGGGTCAGCCAGCCCTCGGTCACCCGGTTCGCGGTCGCGCTCGGCTACGACGGCTACCCGGCGCTGCGCAAGCGGCTGCGCGAGCTCGGCGGCGGCGAGCAGCCGGCTCCCGAGACGCCCAGCGAGGCGGTGCGCAACGAGCACCAGCAGGCCGTGCTGGCCGAGATCGCCCACCTGCGCCGGCTCGCCGAGCTGCTGGCCGACCCGGAGCCGATCGTCCGGGCCGCCCGGCTGCTGGCCGCCTCCCGCCCGCTGCCGGTGGTCGGCCTGCGGGCCGCCTCCGCCCAGGCGCACGGCTTCGCCTACTTCGCGGCCAAGGTGCACCCGGACATCCGGCTGATCGACGAGGGCGGCTCGATGCTCGCCGACCGGATCGAGCAGGCCAGCGCGGCCGGTGCCTCCGCGCTGCTCTGCTTCGCGCTGCCGCGCTACCCGCGCGAGCTGATGGACGCGCTCGCGGTGGCCCGGGACTGCGGGCTGACCGTGATCACCGTCGCCGACAGCGCCTTCGCGCCGGTCGCCAAGCTCTCCGATCTGATGCTGCCGGCCGAGGTCGGCACCGGACTGGTCTTCGACACGGCCTGCGCCCCGATGGTGCTCGGTCGGGTGCTGCTGCAGACCATGTGCGACGAACTCCCGGGTGCTGAGGCTCGGTTGGAGGCCATCGAGCAGTCTGCGGCGGCCCGAGGACTGTTCCTGGAGTAATCCGGGCATCCCCTTGTCAGGACGAACGGGGGTGTCCGCGATGCGCGTGATCCACGAGATGAGACCGGTCGGCAGGCTCGCCTCCGGCGCCGAGGAGTGGGCCTGTCCCAGCTGCGGCCGCCGGGTGGCGTTGGTCGGCCCGCCCGAGCCCGGCCTGACCGTGCTCGACCCGGGGGACGAGAGCGCGGTGCACATCGGCCTGGTCGACCCGGGCCCCGCGCCCGACCATCCGGGTGAGCCGTACGGGCTGGGCCCGATCCAGGAGATCCCGCGCCCGCCGAACCTCCCCATGCTCCCCGTCGACCCCGCCGACACCGCCGCCCGCGACCGCGCCTGGCTGGCCGAGATCGGTATCGACTGGGACGGCGACGCCGCCGCTTGACCCGCCGACGGGCGGGTGCGCTCCGAAGCTGATCGGATGGTCACAGGCTCTGGTCGTCGACTGAATGTTTGGATATATTCAGTCTGCTCAATCCTGAATGAATTCATCCGCAAGGAGGCCGACGGCATGGCGGCGCAGCAGACGAGTGGCCCGCGCGAGGTGCGCGCGGCGCGTGGGACGAAGCTCAGCACCCAGGGCTGGCAGCAGGAGGCCGCCCTGCGGATGCTGAAGAACAACCTCGACCCCGAGGTGGCGGAGCACCCGTCGAAGCTGGTGGTGTACGGCGGCACCGGCAAGGCGGCCCGCGACTGGCGCTCGTTCGATGCCATGGTGCGCACCCTGGAGACCCTCAAGCAGGACGAGACCATGCTGGTCCAGTCCGGCCGCCCGGTCGGCGTGATGCAGACCCACGAGTGGGCGCCGCGGGTGCTGATCGCCAACTCCAACCTGGTCGGCGACTGGGCCAACTGGGAGGAGTTCCGGCGGCTGGAGAGCCTCGGGCTCACCATGTACGGCCAGATGACCGCCGGTTCCTGGATCTACATCGGCACCCAGGGCATCCTCCAGGGCACCTACGAGACCTTCGCCGCCGTCGCCAACAAGAAGTTCAACGGCACGCTGGCCGGCACCATCACGCTGACCGCCGGCCTCGGCGGCATGGGCGGCGCCCAGCCGCTGGCCGTCACCATGAACGGCGGCGTGGCGATCTGCATCGACTGCGACCCGTCCCGGATCTCCCGCCGGATCGAGCACCGCTACCTGGACGTCGAGGCCAAGAACCTGGACCACGCGCTCCAGCTGGCCACCGCCGCCCGGGACAAGAAGCAGCCGCTCTCCATCGGCCTGCTGGGCAACGCCGCCGAGCTCTTCCCGCAGCTGCTCGCGATGGACGCGCCGATCGACATCGTCACCGACCAGACCAGCGCGCACGACCCGCTGAGCTACCTGCCGATCGGCGTCGCCTTCGAGGACATGGCGACCTACGCCGCCGAGAAGCCGGCCGACTTCACCACCCGCTCGCGCGAGTCGATGGCCAAGCACGTGGAGGCGATGGTCGGCTTCCAGGACCGCGGCGCCGAGGTCTTCGACTACGGCAACTCGATCCGCGGCGAGGCCCAGCTGGCCGGCTACGACCGGGCCTTCGCCTTCCCCGGTTTCGTCCCGGCGTACATCCGCCCGCTGTTCTGCGAGGGCAAGGGCCCGTTCCGCTGGGCCGCCCTGTCCGGCGACCCGCAGGACATCGCCAAGACCGACAAGGCCGTGCTCGACCTCTTCCCGGAGAACGAGTCGCTGCACCGCTGGATCAAGATGGCCCAGGAGAAGGTGCACTTCCAGGGCCTGCCGGCGCGGATCTGCTGGCTCGGCTACGGCGAGCGCGACAAGGCCGGCGAGCGGTTCAACGACATGGTCGCCTCCGGCGAGCTCTCGGCGCCGATCGTGATCGGCCGCGACCACCTGGACTGCGGCTCGGTCGCCTCCCCGTACCGGGAGACCGAGGCGATGCTGGACGGCTCCGACGCGATCGCCGACTGGCCGCTGCTGAACGCCATGGTCAACGTGGCCTCCGGCGCCTCCTGGGTGTCCATCCACCACGGCGGCGGCGTCGGCATCGGCCGCTCGATCCACGCCGGCCAGGTCACGGTGGCCGACGGCACCGCGCTGGCGGGCGAGAAGATCCGCCGGGTGCTCACCAACGACCCGGGCATGGGCGTGATCCGGCACGTGGACGCCGGCTACGACATCGCCACCGAGGTCGCGGCCGAGCGCGGGGTCCGGGTCCCCATGAACGAGCACAGCCCGATGGGTGAGCTGTGACTTCGTCCTTCGAGGAGATGTGGGCGGAGCTGCTCCCCGTGGGCCGCTCCGCCTCTTCCGGCGGCTACCGCCGGCACGCCTGGAACAGCGCCGACGCCGAGTGCCGGGCCTGGTTCGAGCAGCAGGCCCGCGCCCGCGGCCTGCACTACGAGCTGGACCGCAACGGCAACCAGTGGGCCTGGCTGGGCGATCCGCAGGGCGAGGGAGCGATCGTCACCGGCTCGCACCTGGACTCGGTGCCTGACGGCGGAGCCTTCGACGGCCCGCTCGGCGTGGTCTCCTCGTTCGCGGCGCTGGACGAACTGCGCGGGAGGGGAGCGCGGTTCGACCGGCCACTGGCGATCGTCAACTTCGGTGACGAGGAGGGCGCCCGGTTCGGCGTGGCCTGCATCGGCTCGCGGCTGACCGCCGGGGTGCTCAGCCGGCAGCAGGCCAACGAGCTGCGCGACGCCGACGGCGTCCGGCTGCCCGACGCGATGGAACGGGCCGGCTACGACCCGACCGCGATCGGTGCCGACCAGGAGCGGCTGAGCCGGATCGGCGCCTTCGTCGAGCTGCACGTCGAGCAGGGCCGGTACCTGACGGAGGGTCAGCCGGTCGGGGTGGCGGGCGCGATCTGGCCGCACGGCCGCTGGCGGTTCGACTTCCACGGCGAGGCCAACCACGCGGGCACCACCCGCCTGGAGGACCGGCACGACCCGATGCTGACCTACGCCAACACCGTGCTGGCGGCCCGCAAGAAGGCCAAGCTGGCCGGGGCGCTGGCCACCTTCGGCAAGGTCGCCGTGGAGCCCAACGGCACCAACGCGATCGCCTCCCTGGTGCGCGGCTGGTTGGACTCCCGGGCCGCCGACGAGGCGACGCTCACCGAGGTGGTCGAGCAGATCCGCCAGGCCGCCGCCGAGCGCGGCGAGCGCGACGGCGTCAAGGTCGAGCTGACCCGCGAGTCCTACACCCCGGTGGTGGACTTCGACGTGCCGCTGCGCGACCGGATCGCCGGCACCCTGAACGGCGTCCCGGTGCTGCCGACCGGTGCGGGACACGACGCCGGAATCCTGGCATCCGCCGTCCCGACCGCCATGCTGTTCGTACGTAACCCGAGCGGCGTCTCGCACTCCCCGGCGGAGCACGCCGAGGTGGCCGACTGCCTGGCGGGTGTGTCGGCTCTCGCGGACGTCCTGGAGGACCTGGCATGTCAGCAGTGACGCAGACGTTCTGGGCGGAGCACGCCTGGCTCCCGCACGTCAACGGCCCGGTGGTGGAACCGGACGTGCTGATCGAGGTGGCCGCCAACGGCAAGATCGCCAAGGTCACCCCGGACAGCGGGCCCTGCCCGCCCGGCGCGGTCCGGCTGGCCGGCCTGCTGGTGCCGGGCCAGGCGAACGCCCACTCGCACGGCTTCCACCGGGCGCTGCGCGGCACCGTGCAGGTCGGCTCCGGCACCTTCTGGACCTGGCGCGACACCATGTACCGGTTCGCCGGCGCGCTGGACCCGGACAGCTACCTGGCGCTGGCCACCGCCGTCTACGCGGAGATGGCGCTGGCCGGCATCACCGCCGTCGGCGAGTTCCACTACCTGCACCACGCCCCCGGCGGCGCCCGCTACGGCGACCCGAACGCGATGGGCGAGGCGCTGATCGAGGCCGCCGCCCGGGCCGGCATCCGGATCACCCTGCTGGACACCTGCTACCTCTCCGCCGGCTTCGGCGCCGAACTGACCAAGCCGCAGCTGCGCTTCGGCGACGGGGACGCGGACGCCTGGGCGGCGCGGGCGGCCGAGCTCAAGCCGCGGGCGCACGCGCGGATCGGCGCGGCCATCCACTCGGTGCGCGCGGTGCCGGCCGAGCAACTGGGCACGGTGGCGCACTGGGCCAAGATGCGCAAGGCCCCGCTGCACGTCCACCTGTCCGAGCAGACCGCCGAGAACGACGCCTGCCTGACCGCCCACGGCGTCACCCCGACCCGGCTGCTCGCCGAGCACGGTGTGCTCGGTCCGCGCACCAGCGCCGTGCACGCGACCCACCTGAGCGAGGAGGACATCAAGCTGCTCTCCGACTCCTCCACGGTGATCTGCATGTGCCCGACCACCGAGCGCGACCTCGCCGACGGCATCGGCCCGGCCCGCCAACTGGCCAGCGCAGGCTGCCCGGTGACGCTGGGCAGCGACAGCCACGCGGTGATCGACCCGTTCGAGGAGGCCCGGGCGCTGGAGCTGAACGAGCGGCTGCGCAGCCGCACCCGCGGCCACTGGACCGCCAACGCGCTGCTGCGGGCCGGTACCGAGGACGGGCACGCCTCGCTCGGCTGGCCCGAGGCGGGCCGGATCGAGGCGGGCGCGCTCGCCGACTTCACCGTGCTCGCGCTGGACTCGGTCCGCACGGCCGGCCCGACGCCGCGACTCGGCGCCGAGACCGCCGTCTTCGCCGCCTCGGCGGCGGACGTGCGGCATGTGGTGGTCGGCGGCCGACAGATCGTCACGGACGGGGTGCACCAGTTGGTTCCGGACGTCCCGTCAGCCCTCCACACCTCCATCGCCGCACTGAAGGCATCATGACCAGCACCTTGATCACCAACATCGGCACCCTGGTCACCAACGACCCCTCGCACCCGGGCCTGCTCGGGCTGGTCGAGAAGGCGGCGGTGGTGCTGGACGGCTCGGTCATCACCTGGACCGGGCACGCCGCCGACGCCCCGGCCGCCGACCAGGTGGTGGACGCCGAGGGCCGGGCGCTGCTGCCCGGCTTCGTCGACTCGCACGCCCACCTGGTCTTCGCGGGCGACCGCACCGCCGAGTTCAACGCCCGGATGTCCGGCCAGGCCTACACCGCGGGCGGCATCCGCACCACGGTGGCCGCCACCAGGGCGGCGAGCGACGCGGAACTGTCCTCGAACGTCGCCCGATTCGTCCGTGAGGCACTGCGCCAGGGCACCACCACCATCGAGTGCAAGTCCGGCTACGGCCTGACCGTCGCGGACGAAGCCCGGGCGCTGCGGATCGCCGCCGAGCACACCCCGGAGACCACCTACCTCGGCGCGCACGTGGTGGCGCCGGAGTTCGCCGACGACCCGGCGGGCTACGTCGACCTGGTCACCGGCGAGATGCTGGACGCCTGTGCGCCGCACGCCCGTTGGGTGGACGTCTTCTGCGAGCGGGGCGCCTTCGACGGGGACCAGGCGCGCGCCGTGCTGACCGCCGGGATCGAGCGCGGCCTGACCCCCCGGGTGCACGCCAACCAGCTCGGCCACGGGCCCGGCGTGCAGCTGGCGGTGGAGTTGGGGGCCGCTTCGGCCGACCACTGCACCCACCTGACCGACGCCGACGTGTCCGCGCTCGCCGAGTCCGCCACCGTCGCCACCCTGCTGCCGGGCGCGGAGTTCTCCACCCGCGCCCCGTACCCCGACGCGCGCCGGCTGCTCGACGCGGGCGCCACCGTGGCGCTGTCCACGGACTGCAACCCCGGTTCCTCGTTCACTTCTTCCATGGCCTTCTGCATCGCCGTCGCGGTACGGGAGATGGGCATGACCCCGGACGAGGCCGTGCACGCCGCCACCGCCGGCGGCGCCCGGGCACTGCGCCGCACCGACGTCGGCCGGATCGCCCCGGGAGCGCGGGCGGACCTGCTGCTGCTGGACGCGCCGTCGCCGGTGCACCTGGCGTACCGGCCCGGAGTGCCGCTGACGGCGGCGGTCTGGCGGGCGGGCGTGCGGGAGGTCTAGGCGGGAGGTCCAGCAGGTCAGGGGCCACCTGAGTGCGGGTCTGTTCATGGCCACCCCTAGGATCCGGGGCCATGAACAGACCCGCCCTCATGCTGGCCCTCGCCATAGCCCTGCCCGCCGGCGCCGGCGTGGCCCACGCCGACTCCACCCCGCAGCCGGTGTGCACCAGCATGACCAGTGGCACGTGGAAGATCGACGGGGTCTACGGCCAGATCCCCACCACCTCCTTCGGCGGCTCGGCCACGGTCGACACCCAGATCCACCTCGACGGCCCCGACCAGAGCGCGACTTCGTACTCGGTCCGGGTGGTCCCGTCACCGCAGCAGGCCGGCTTCGCGCCCGGCCCGACCCCGACCGTGCACCTGAGCGTCGACGGCTCCTCGCACGGCTTCGCGCCCAACTGGACCCCGCCGTACGTCGCCGGGACCCTCGGTTCGTGGAACTCGGGCTTCGTCGAGTTCGGCGCCCTGTCGCGCGGCACCCACACCGTGCACGCGACCGTGTCCGTGCCCGCGGGCAACCAGGACGGCGTCTACGAACTCGTCCTGGACGCACGCATGGAGCAGCCGTGCACCCAGGTGCACGAGTCCGCCGGTGGGTCGCTCAGCTACTACTTCACGGGCGGGAAGCCGGCTCCTGCCCCGGTCCCCGCCCCGACCTCCGCCGCCCCCGCGACCCGGAAGCCCTCGGCCCGCCCGTCCTCCGCTGAAGCGACGCCCGAGCCCGCCCCGTCCACCGACGCGCCGTCCCCGTCCGCGTCCCCGTCGCCGTCGGAGAGCGCCAGCCCCACCCCGTCCCCCACGCCCACCCCGAGCGCCTCGGCCGCCCCCAGCCCCGCCGACTCCCCGTCAGCCGTCCCCCTGGCGGCCACGCCCGTCGCGCACGGCAGCTCGGCGCTCCCGTGGGTGGCGGGGACGGTGGTGTTGCTGGCCGCACTGGCGGCGGGCGCCGTCCTGCTGCTGCGTCGCCGCCGGGCTGCGGAGACGGAAGCCATCCCGGGTACTGGAACGCCGGAGGCGCCTGAGACGCCTGCGGAGGCTGTGGTGACTGCGGCGCCCACGGAGCCGGTGGCGACTGTGGCGCCCGCCGAGTCCACGGAGCCCGCTGAGCCCGTGACGCCGGAGGCACCCGCCGAGCCCGCGCCGACTGTGGCGCCCGCCGAGTCCGCGACGTCCGAGGCCCCCGCCGAGTCCGCGAAGCCCGCTGAGCCCGTGACGCCGGAGGCACCCGCCGAGCCCGCCCAGACCGAGGAGCCTGTGAGCCCCGACGCTGCCGACGGGCCCGCCAAGCCCGAGCCCGACACCAACTGACGACGCCTAAGGGCCGCTCATGCCCGCAGCGGGACGAGCGGCCCGCACTGGGAAATGGCGGCCGCAGGGCCTCACCGTGCCGATACCGGCGATCCGCTCTGCCACGAGTCCAGGGAGACACTGGGCCCGTTGTTGAGGTAGCTGAGCAACGCCGTGTCGGTGGTGGACACGAACTCCTGTGGGATGGCGTCGGTGCTCACCCACGCAACCTCTGAGTGCTTCTCAGGCTCGCCGTTTGCAAGCTTCGGGAAACTGCGCTTGAGGTGTTGCGCGGGGGGCGCGAAGGGCGCGCGGGGGTTGCGTGAAGTGACCGCGTGATTGCTGTGTGTCGCTACTTGACCTTGAATCCGTGTAGCGTGCGCCATGAACGGGTCGCCCCGCTGCAAAGGGGCGAGCCCGGCCGGTGTTAGCAGCACCAGTGCCGGGCTCTTCACCCGCCGAGTGGAAGAGAGCCACCGAGGATGCTCAGGCATGTTACCGCGCCCACGCGCGACTTCACCCAGATCGCCAACGCTCACATCTGGGATGACGATCTGTCAGACGCGGCCTTCCGCCTTCTGGTACGGGCCTTGGCCCTCTCCGACGCAGCGGCTCGCAAGACCACGGTGACGGAGCTGGCCGCCGGGTTGACGGGTGGTCGGATCACTGCCGACCGGGCGCGGCGCCAGCTAGGAAAAGCAGGGTTGCTGCACTGCGGAAAGCGGCGCAATGCGACTGGGCAACTGCGCACGGAGTCACTGGTGTCCAACGTGCCGCTCCAGCGAGCGGAGGCGGAGCGGATCCTCGCGCAGCAGGAGCAGCACGAGTCCGCCGACCCGCCGGATGCCGGGGATCGAGAGGACGGGCCGCCCGTCAGCCGGTCATCCGGCACCGCCCTCCCTTCGGGAGAAACACTGGGGGAGAACACGTCTTCCCCCCTCCCGGTCCCGCCGCCCGAACCACGCGACCCGCACGACCCGGCTGAACCGACCGCCGAGCGCCCGCTCCTGTCGCTCCGTCAGCTCGATGCCCGCCTGGTCCTCGGTGCCGCCGAAGCCGCCCGCCTCGCGCCGCTCGCCGCCGAGTGGCTGGCTGCAGGCGTCACCCCGGCAGGCCTGCGCCATGCGCTGACCGCCGGCCTGCCGCCGCAGGTGAAGTGCCCGGCGGCGCTGCTGCGGTACCGCCTGCGCGAGAAGATGCCCGAACCGTCGACTGCCCGTACCGCCGAGCTGACCGCCTGCGACGGCTGCGAGCGCGCCTTCCGGCCGGTCATGGGTGAGCAGCGGTGCCGGAGCTGTCGCACCGCAGCGCCGCAAGCGACATCCGAGCCGCCGATCCGAGCAGGTTGGCGCGAGAGGGTTCGGCTCGTCGCTGCCGGAGGGTGACGTCGAATCAGCGGCGTGGTGCGTAGCGCTTGAACTCGCCGGAGTCGATCGTCCAGTCGCCTACCTGCACCTGGTCACCGAAGACGTAGTCGTGGGTGGCCCGGTAGCGCGGGCCGTCCGGACCGTCGCTCGGATCGCTGGACACCCTGAGGGTGCCCTTGCGCGGATCGATCAGCAGGTAGAGCGGGACGCCCATGGCCGGGTAGTCCTGCATCTTCTCGGTGTAGTCGTTGGAATGGTTCGACGGTGAGACGATCTCAGCGATCAACAGCAGGATCCGCGGGTCGATAGCCCCCACGAACTGTTCGAGAACGGACTCCGAGGCGACGATCAGATCAGGCTGACGCAGTATGCCCAGCGCAGGGTCCTCGACGTCGCCCCCGGTGAGGGCGACCAGGTCTCCGCCGAGCTGCCGGTTCAGCTGGCGCTGCAGCCGCATGGCGTTCAGCTCGTGCGGCATCGACGGCGACATCATCATGGTGATCTCGCCGTCCCGGATCTCGACCCTGCTCGACAGATCGCCGTACCGATCCATGAGCTCGTCGGCGATGGTTCGCAGGCGCGCGTAGTCCATACCGCTCAGCGTAGCGGCGTGCAGACGCCGGTGGCCCGGCACGCGAAACGCGTACCGGGCCACCGGAGAGCAAACTGCGCGAGCGTCAGTGCACGTCGCCCATCAGCTTGATCACGTTCTTGCGGTACATCACCAGCGCGATGCCGGCGACGATCGCCGCCACGCCCTGGATCGCGAAGTACCAGGTGCTGCCGGTGGCGTCGCCCAGGCCGAGCTGGATGACGGCCGCGACACAGTCACCGGCGGTCACGGCGAGGAACCAGACGCCCATCATCTGGCTGGCGTACTTGGCCGGGGCCAGCTTGGTGGTGACCGACAGGCCGACCGGGGAGAGGGTCAGCTCGCCGACGGTCTGCACCAGGTAGACCAGCGCCAGCCAGAGCGGGCTGACCTTGACGCCGCCGGAAGCCGCGCCCATGGCGAGCATCATGACGATGAACGAGGCACCGATCATCAGCAGGCCGATGGCGAACTTCATGGTGGTGCTGGGGTTCTTCGCCTTGCGGGCCAGCGCGACCCAGGCCCAGGCGAAGACCGGGGCCAGCGCCATGATGTAGAGCGGGTTCAGCGACTGGAACCAGCTGGACGGGAAGTGCCAGCCGAAGACCGACAGGTTGGTGCTGCTGTCCGCGAAGACGCTCAGCGTGGAGCCGGACTGGTCGTAGATCATCCAGAACACGGCGGCGACCACGAAGAACCAGATGTAGCCGCTGATCTTCGACTGCTCGGCGGCGCTGAGGTCCTTGTCCCGCTTGAAGCGGGCGAAGACGACCACCGGGATCACGATGCCCGCGATGGACAGCGGCCAGACCGCCAGGTCGATGGTGAAGTAGCCGGCCAGTCCCACGATGGCGTAGAAGACCACGGCCACGGCGAACCAGAGGCCGCCCTTGCGCAGCAGTGCGCTCTTCTCGGCCGGGGTGATCGGCGAGCCGACCACGTCGCTCTTCGCGCTGAGGTGACGGGTGCCCAGCAGGTACTGGCCCAGGCCCAGCGCCATGCCGACACCGGCCAGGGCGAAGCCCAGGTGCCAGTTGACGCTCTGGCCGACGGTGCCGATGACCAGCGGGGCGGCGAAGGCACCGAGGTTGATGCCCATGTAGAAGATGGTGAAGCCGCCGTCCCGGCGCGGGTCGTTCGGCCCGTCGTAGAGGTGGCCGACCATGGTGGAGATGTTGGCCTTGAGCAGGCCGGAACCGGCTGCGATGAAGACCAGGCCGACGAAGAACGAGGCCTTGAACGGCACGGCCAGCAGGAAGTGGCCGATCATGATGATCGTTCCGCCGAGCGCCACGGTCTTGCGGGCGCCCAGGAAGCGGTCGGCGATCCAGCCGCCCGGCAGGGCGAGCAGGTAGACCATCGCGTTGTAGACGCTGTAGATCGCGGTCGCGAGGGCGACCTTCATGCCCAGGCCGCCGTTGTGCGTCGAGGCGACCATGTAGAGCACGAGCAGCGCCCGCATGCCGTAGAAGCTGAAGCGCTCCCAGGTCTCGGTCATGAAGAGCGTGGCGAGTCCTCGGGGGTGCCCGAAGAAGGTCTTGCCGCCAGAAGGGGCGACCGGCTGTACGCCGGCGTCCAAGGTGGTGGTTGACGCCATCAGTAGTTGTTCCTTGCCTGACTGTCTGGGACACCGCTCGCCCGTTGTGTGGGGGGACGGGCGGGTCCGGTGCGCCGCATGATCCCGCTCGCTGCTCGAGCGGGTTCGGATAGCGGTACATGACACGTGGACCGGACCACTGTACGTCGCGTTATTCCACGACATGGCGGGACAAAAGACACCAAGTGAATAACGGAAGAGTCAAGCAAGTCCCAAAGGGGTGTGGCAATCGATGGTACGGCAGCACAGTCTCCTTCGATGCCAAGGTCCAACTGCAGAATCTGTCGCCGCCCTGGGAGTGTCACCGACCGTGTCCGTTATCCGGAGCCGGTTCCCGCCGACTACCGACTGTGAAGTACTTCACAACCCGTGGAGCACTACCATCAGCCCATGACCTGTGTGCTGCTCGCCGAGGACGACCCGGCTATCTCGGAACCGCTGGCCCGTGCGCTGCGCCGTGAGGGCTACGAGGTGTTGGTCCGCGAGGACGGCCCGAGCGCCCTGGAAGCCGGTCTGGAGGAGGAGGTCGACCTGGTCGTCCTCGACCTCGGCCTGCCCCAGATGGACGGCCTGGAGGTCTGCCGCCGACTGCGCGCGGACGGCAAGAGCTGCCCGGTCCTGGTGCTCACCGCCCGGGCCGACGAGGTGGACACCGTGGTCGGCCTGGACGCCGGCGCCGACGACTACGTGACCAAGCCGTTCCGGCTGGCCGAACTGCTCGCCCGGGTCCGGGCCCTGCTGCGGCGCGGCAACGTGGACTCGCTGTCCACCGGCGCACACGGCGTGCGGATCGACATCGAGTCCCACCGGGCCTGGGTCGGCGAGGAGGAACTCACCCTCTCCGCGAAGGAGTTCGAGCTGCTCCGGGTGCTGGTCCGGGACGCCGGCCGGGTGGTCACCCGGGAGGACATCATGCGCCAGGTCTGGGACACCACCTGGTGGACCTCCACCAAGACCCTGGACATGCACATCTCCTGGCTGCGCAAGAAGCTCGGCGACGACGCCACCAACCCCCGCTACATCGCCACCGTCCGCGGTGTCGGGTTCCGCTTCGAGAAGAACTAGGGCACCACCCCGTTGAAACGCAGGATGATCAACTCGCTGCTGGGCGTGCTCCTGGTGGTCGTGGTGGTGTTCTGCGTACCGCTCGCGCTGGTCGAGAAGCAGAGCATCGTCAACAACGCCCAGGACCGGGTGGACGCCGCCGCCGTCCGGCTGCTCGGCCTGGTGGAGACCCGGCTCGCCGCCGGCGAGCCGGTCACCGGCGAGCGGGTCGGCAGCCAGGTGATCGAGGGCGACTACGCCGAGATCCAGGTCCCCGGCCAGCCGCTGATCACCATCGGCGCCAAGCCCGGCGGAGACCACCCGCTGACCGCCAGCGAGCCCGGCGCCAGCGGCGAGACCGTGACCGTGGCGCAGTCCCGCAAGAACGTCGACCGTGACATCGGCAACATGCTGCTGCTGCTCGGACTGGTCACCCTGCTCGCGGTGCTGGCCGCGCTGGCACTCGCGGTCTGGCAGGCCCGCCGACTGGTCCGGCCGCTCACCGACCTGGCCGAGACCGCCGAACGGCTCGGCTCCGGCGACCCCCGCCCGCGTGACCGCCGCTACGGGGTGCCCGAACTGGACCGGGTGGCCGAGGTGCTGGACTCCAGCGCGGAGCGGATCGGCCGGATGCTCACCGCCGAGCGGCGCTTGGCCGCCGACGCCTCGCACCAGCTGCGCACCCCGCTCACCGCGCTGTCGATGCGGCTGGAGGAGATCACCGCACTGGCCCACCAGCCGGACACCGTCCGCGAGGAGGCCACCATCGCGCTCCAGCAGGTGGAGCGGCTCACCGACGTGGTCCAGCGGCTGCTCACCAACCAGCGCGACACCCACGGCCCGAGCGCGGCCGGCTTCGACCTGGACGAGGTGCTCAAGCAGCAGCGCGAGGAGTGGTCGGCCTCGCTGCGCGGCACCGGACGGCGGCTGGTGATCGAGGGCCTGGCCAGGGTCAGTGCGATGGGCACCCCGGGCACCGTCTCCCAGGTACTGGCCACCCTGATCGAGAACTCGCTGATGCACGGCGGCGGCACCATCACGCTGCGGGTGCGGCCGTTCGGCAGCTCGGTGGTGGTCGAGGTGCAGGACGAGGGGCCCGGGGTCCCGGCCGAGCTGGGCAACCGGGTGTTCGAACGGGCGGTCAGCGGCCGCAACTCCACCGGCATCGGCCTCGCGGTCGCCCGCGACCTCGCGGAGGCGGACGGCGGGCGGCTGGAGCTGCTCTCGCTCAAGCCGCCGGTGTTCGCACTCTTCTTGGCGCGGAGCGGCAGGAGCAAATAGCGGGGTCTGGCGCGGAGCGGCAGGAACAAATAGCGGGGCTTGGCGCGGAGCGGCAGGAACAAATAGCGGGGCTTGGCGAGGGCCAGGTCTACCTGACGTACTGGTTCGAGTCCTCCGCGACCAGGATCCGCTCGGCCTGCGCCACCACGGTCGGCTGCGCCTGTCCCTGCGCCTGCTCGGCCAGCTCGGGCATCGCCTTGAACACCCAGGTGCGGTAGCAGAAGAAGCGGAACAGCGTCGCGATGCCGGTGCCGATCACCTTGGCGCCGTTGTAGGCGAGCGTGCCGGTCATGCCCAGCGTGTAGGTGGTGAACCAGACCGTGCCGTTCTCGATCAGCAGGCCGATGCCGCTGAAGACCAGGAAGAGCGTGATCTCCCGGCGCCGCGAGGCCGCGTCCGCGTCCCGGTAGACCCAGTACCGGTAGCCCAGGTAGTTGACCACGATGGCGACCGCGGTGCCGACCATCGAGCTGCGCACCGTCGCCAGGTGGGTCAGGTGCAGCACCGCGTTGGAGACGGCGAAGTTGACGAAGAAGCCGACCAGTCCGACGATGCCGAACTTGACCACCTCACCGGAGGCCCCGCGCAGCCGTTGCAGGAGGGAGGGGCGCCGATGCGCGTGCTTCGTCATCCGAGTAACTCTCCTGTGGCGGGCCGGATCTCGCCGGCAGGCGACTGAGCCATCCAGGCTACCCGCATCGCAAACCCCCCCTCCGCGCGCGAAGGGCTGCCGAGCGCTCCCCGCCGACGCCCCCGCCCGCCGCTGCACCCCCCGCGACCGGCCCGGATATCCTTGGCCGCGTGACTCTCCCGGGCAGCGCAAAATTTCCAGTAGTGGGCATGGTCGGCGGCGGACAGCTGTCCCGCATGACGCACGACGCCGGCATCCCGCTCGGCATCCGCTTCAAGCTCCTCGCGGACACCCCGCAGGACTCCGCCGCACAGGTGGTCGCCGACACCGTGCTCGGCGACTACCGCGACCTGGAGACGCTGCGCCGCTTCGCCGCCGACTGCCAGGTGGTCACCTTCGACCACGAGCACGTCCCCAGCGAGCACCTGCGCACCCTGCAGGCCGAGGGCGTCGCGGTCCGGCCCGGCCCGGAGGCGCTGGTCAACGCCCAGGACAAGGGTGTGATGCGGGCCAAGCTGGACTCGATCGGGGTGCCCAGCCCGCGGCACCGGCTGGTCGCCGACCCGGCCGACGTCACCGCCTTCGCCAACGAGGGCGACGGCTACCCGGTGGTCCTGAAGACCGTCCGCGGCGGCTACGACGGCAAGGGCGTCTGGGTGGTCGACGACGAGCAGGAGGCGCAGGCGCCGTTCCTGGCCGGCGTCCCGGTGCTGGCCGAGGAGAAGGTCGACTTCGTGCGCGAGCTGGCGGCCAATGTGGTCCGCTCGCCCAGCGGCCAGGCGGTCTCCTACCCGGTGGTGGAGAGCCTGCAGGAGAACGGCGTCTGCGCCGAGGTCACCGCGCCGGCCCCCGACCTCGACCCCTCGCTCGCCGCCGAGGCCCAGCAGCTGGCCCTGCGGATCGCCGGTGAGCTGGGCATCACCGGCCACCTCGCGGTCGAGCTGTTCCAGACCCGGGACGGCCGGATCCTGGTCAACGAGCTGGCCATGCGCCCGCACAACTCCGGCCACTGGTCGATCGACGGCGCGGTCACCTCGCAGTTCGAGAACCACCTGCGGGCCGTGCTCGACCTGCCGCTCGGCGACCCCCGTCCGCGCGCCAAGTGGACGGTGATGGTCAACGTGCTCGGCGGCGACTACCCCGACATGTACCACGCCTACCTGCACTGCATGGCCCGCGACCCGGGCCTGCGGATCCACATGTACGGCAAGGACGTGAAGCCCGGCCGCAAGGTCGGCCACGTCACCGTCTTCGGGGACGACCTCGAGGACGTGCGCGAGCGGGCGCGCCACGCGGCCGCGTACCTGAGAGGCACGATCACCGAATGACCAGCACCGCGCCGCTTGTCGGCATCGCCATGGGTTCCGACTCCGACTGGTCGGTGATGGAGGCCGCGGCCCAGGCGCTCGACGAGTTCGAGGTGCCCTACGAGGTCAACGTGCTCTCCGCGCACCGGATGCCGCGCGAGATGATCGGCTACGGCGAGCAGGCGCACAACCGCGGCCTCAAGGCGATCATCGCCGGCGCCGGCGGCGCGGCCCACCTGCCCGGCATGCTCGCCTCGGTGACCCCGCTGCCGGTGATCGGCGTCCCGGTGCCGCTGCGCTACCTGGACGGCATGGACAGCCTGCTCTCCATCGTGCAGATGCCGGCCGGCGTGCCGGTGGCCACCGTCTCGGTGGCCGGCGCCCGCAACGCGGGCCTGCTGGCGGTCCGGATGGTCGCCGCCTTCGACCCGGAGCTGACCGAGAAGATGGTCGAGTTCCAGGCCGACCTGAACGCCCAGGCGACCGAGAAGGGCAAGAAGTTGCGGGCCAAGGTGGCGGGTTCCTCCTCCTTCGGCTTCAGCAGGTAGTCGATCAGGGGATGGTTCCATGGGGGAATGACTTCTCCCGATCAGCTGACCCGGGCCCGCGCGCTGCTCTCGGCCGCGCCCGTGGTGGACGGCCACAACGACCTGCCCTGGGCGATGCGCTCCGTGGCCGGCTACGACCTGGACGCCGTCGACCTGGCGGCCGACCAGCGCGACAAGCTGCACACCGACCTCGACCGGCTGACCGCCGGCGGGGTCGGTGCGCAGTTCTGGTCCGTCTACGTGCCCGCCCGGCTGGCCGGCGACGACGCGGTCAGCGCCACCCTGGAGCAGATCGACTTCGTGCACGCCCTGGTCGAGCGCTTCCCGGACCGGCTGCGCCTGGCCCTGACGGCCGATCAGCTGGAGGCCGCCCGGGCCGACGGGCGGATCGCCTCGCTGATGGGCGCCGAGGGCGGCCACAGCATCAACTCCTCGCTGGCCACGCTGCGCTCGCTGTACCAGCTGGGCGTGCGCTATCTGACGCTCACCCACAACAGCAACGTGCCGTGGGCCGACTCGGCCACCGACGAACCGTCAGCGGGCGGCCTCACCCGGTTCGGTGAGGAGGTGGTCCGCGAGCTGAACCGGCTCGGCATGCTGGTCGACCTCTCGCACACCTCGGCCGACACCATGCGCGACGCGCTGCGGGTCAGCGTGGCTCCGGTGCTCTTCTCGCACTCCTCGGCCCGCGCGGTCTGCCCGCACCCGCGCAACATCCCGGACGACGTGCTGGCCCAGCTGCCCGCCAACGGCGGCGTCGCGATGGCCACCTTCGTACCGCAGTTCGTGCTGCCGGCGGCCTGGGAGTGGGTGGACCGGGCCAGCGTGGAGCTGGAGCGGCACGGCTTCCACCCGCTGGCGCACACGCCGGACGCGATGAAGGTGCTGCACGCCTTCGAGGCCCGCGACCCGCGCCCGATCGCCACCGTGGCCACCGTCGCCGACCACCTGGACCACATGCGCGAGGTGGCCGGCATCGACCACCTGGGCCTCGGCGGCGACTTCGACGGCACGGCCTTCCTCCCGGCCGGCCTGGACGACGTCTCCGGCTACCCCAACCTGATCGCCGAACTCCTGGACCGCCACTGGTCCGAGGCCGATCTGGCCAAGCTCACCTGGCGCAACGCCGTCCGGGTCCTGCGCGCGGCCGAGGACGTGGCCCGCGAGCTGCGGGGCACCCGCAAACCGTCGATCGCGACCCTCGCGCAGCTGGACGGCTGACGCAGCTCCGAGGCACCGGCCCGGGCCGGATCACGTTCGGGCCGGATCACGCCCGGGCGGGCAGCCACCCCTGCTGGACCGCCCGCACGCCGAACTCGAACCGGCTGCGGGCGCCCAGCCGTTCCATCAGGTCGGTGGCCTGCCGCCGCGCGGTGCGCGCCGAGACGGCCAGCCGCTTGGCGATCGCCTCGTCGGTGAAGCCCTGGGCCAGCAGCCGGACGATGGTCGCCTCCTGCGGGCTCAGGCCGGTCGGGTCCTTGGGGGCGGCGGTGTCGAACGGTCGGGCCGTCGACCAGAGGTTCTCGAAGAGGGCGCCGAGGGCGGCCAGCGTGCCCTGACCGGTGAGCAGCACCGCGCCGGCGCCCGCGTCCTCGCTGTGCACGGGGATCAGCGCCGTCCGGTGGTCGAAGATCATCATCCGGGTGGGCAGCTCGGGTGTCGTCCGCACCTCACCGCCCAGGGCCCCGAGCCAGCTCGCGTAGGCGGCCGTCGACTGGCTGTTGCGCACGCTGTCCAGGTAGATCGTGCGCATCCGCACGCCGCGCGACAGCAACTCCAGATCGTTCGGCTTCGAGGCGTCGAGGGTCTCCGTCCGGTGCCCGCCGCCCGGCGCGAAGGTCATCAGCTCGGTGTGCAGCTCGCGGGCCAGCGCGGCGATCCGGTCCCGGATCTCGTCCAGCCCCTGCAACTGCTCCACACCCGAATGCGAGGAAGTCGGGCTGAGCTCGGTGTACTCGGCGATCAGTTGCGCCGCGGCGGCTCGGGAGGCCTCGACCCTCAGCTGCTGCGCGGCCAGCTCGGCCTGTTGGCGGGCCAGCAGCAGGTCCATGCCGACATCGGGTGAGACCGCCCGCAGCTCGCCCTGCCGTTCGTGCGAGGGCCGGATCAGCGCGAGCTCGCTGAGCAGATCGAGACTCCGGCGGATCTCCTCCTGCGGCTCCCCCAGCCGCTCGGCCAAGGCCTGCACCCCGTCCCGGGGGCGGGCGAGCATGGCGCGGTAAACCGCTTCCGAAGTGGCGTCCAGTCCCAGCGCGACAAGCACTTGTTTCCCCCACAAGATGATGACCGTGCGCGCATGATGATCGCATGAGCGTGTTCGCCGAGGCCAGAGGCGTCGGTGGCCACTTTGGTCCATGTCCGGAACCGTCCAGATTGATTCTCTATGCGACTGCCTGGGTGGATTGGGACGGTGGTCCACGTGCATCTCGTCCATGTCGAACTCCACCCGCCGGTGCCCGGTCTGCTGCTCCCACCCGGCATCGCCACGCTGATCCGTACGGCTGCCGTGCCGCACGACCAGGTCGAGCACGTCGTCGTGCACCGACCCGCACTGGGCGCCCAGGTGCTCGGGGTCTTCCTGGTCGCCGAGCGGCTGGAGGAGGCCGAGGCCCGGGCGGAAGCGCTCTGCCGTCGGCTGCTGACCGAACTCGGCGAGCTGGGCGGCTGGGCCCTGGGCCGGGTCGGCGTGCCGCTGATCGCCCCGTTCTACGAGCTGCTGCTGGCCGAGACCGGCCTTGCTGGACTGAATCGGCCACGACCGTTTCCGTCCACCTGAAAGTCCTTCCACCTTGCCTGAGCTGCGACGAAAGTAGTTCTCGCCAGCAGGGAACAGCCCCGGCGGGCACACCGGACCGAGCGTCAACCGCGGGACGCGGACCGGATCACCGTTCACCTCCCAGCTCGTGACAAGGACCACTCCCATGCTTCGCACCCGCCTCGCCAAGGCCGCCGCGGTCATCGCCCTCGCCCTCGCCGCCGTCCCGGCCACCACCGCCTGGGAGTCCGCCACCGCCGACACCCACACCGCCGCCGCGACCGTCCCGGCCACCACCGCCTGGGAGTAACCCCGCTGGACCGCCTGGGAGTAACCCCGCCGGACCGCCTGGGAGTAGCCCCGCCGGACCGCCTGGGAGTAACCCGCCGGCCGAGCCGCCCGGGCCCGACAGCTGGAATCAGCTGCGGCCGGCAGCCGTTGCTATCGGGCAGCAGACCTCAGGAGGCAGCAGATGTACGGAGACCCGGAAACCGTTCGGCGGATCCTCACCGAGCTCGGCGACACCTGGGCCGTGGTCGGCCTGTCCTCGAACCAGCGGCGGGCGGCCTACGGCGTGGCGGACGTGCTGCAGCGGTACGGCAAGCGGATCGTTCCGGTGCACCCCAAGGCCGAGACGGTGCACGGGGAGACCGGGTACCCCAGCCTCGAGGCGATCCCGTTCCCGGTCGACGTGGTGGACCTGTTCGTGCGCAGTGAGCTGGCGGGGGCCGTGGTGGACGAGGCGATCGAGATCGGCGCCAAGGCCGTCTGGCTGCAGCTCGACGTCATCGACGAGGCGGCGTACGAGCGGGCACAGGCCGCCGGGCTCGCCATCGTGATGGACAAGTGCCCGGCGATCGAGATCCCCCGGCTGGGCTGACCCCGCCGCCGGCAAGGGCCGGCGACCCCTGACGAGACCCCGGCCATCAACCGATCGGTTGATGGCCGGGGTCAGCCGTTTCGCGGTCGGAGAGGGCTCGGTGGTCGATCCCGGGCGGGGGTGCGGCGCGGGAATCTGGTGGCACAGCGAGAAGCGGTCCACCAGGGAGAACCGGACATGGCAGTCATCGAGGTCGAGCACCTGCACAAGCGGTACGGGAACGAGATCGCGGTGCACGACGTCTCGTTCCAGGTCGAGGAGGGGGAGATCTTCGGGATCCTCGGTCCGAACGGGGCGGGGAAGACCACCACGGTCGAGTGCCTGGCCGGGCTGCGCGCCTTCGACGGCGGCCGGGTCTCGGTGCTCGGCCTCGACCCGGGCCCCGAGCGTGCGGCGCTGCGCCAGGTGCTCGGGGTGCAGCTGCAGGAGAGCGGACTGCCGGACAAGCTCAAGGTCCGCGAGGCGCTGGAGCTCTACGCCTCCTTCTACCGGCAGCCGGCCGACCCGGTGGAGCTGATGCACCGGCTGGGCCTGACCGAGAAGGCCGGCGCCCGGTACAAGAAGCTCTCCGGCGGCCAGAAACAGCGGCTGGCGATCGCACTGGCCATGGTGGGCAGCCCGCGGGTGGTGGTGCTGGACGAGCTGACCACCGGGCTCGACCCGCACGCCCGCCGCACCACCTGGGAACTGGTCGAGCAGATCCGGGCGGCCGGGGTCACGGTGCTGCTGGTCACCCACTTCATGGAGGAGGCCGAGCGGCTCTGCGACCGGGTCGCGCTGATCGACAGCGGCCGAGTGGTGGCCGTGGACACCCCGGCCGGGCTGGCCGCGCGTGCCGGGCAGCAGCAGCGGATGCGGTTCCGCCCCTCCGCCCCGCTGGACGAGGAACTGCTGCGCTCGCTGCCGGAGGTGGCGGAGCTGAACTGGCACGGCGCGGTGGTCGAGCTCAGCGGCAGCGGCAACCTGGTGCAGGCAGTCACCGCGCAGCTGGCCCGCCGTCAGATCATCGCCGCCGACCTGCGGGTCGAACAGGCCAGCCTGGACGACGCGTTCATCGCCCTGACCGGGCGCCACGAGCCCCGCTGAACCACTCCACTCCCGCGCCAACCTCTGCGCCGACTCCCGCCACGACTTCGAAGGATCCGCCGACATGTCCCTGTCTTCCGCGCTCTCCATGCCCCGCCGGGGCTTTCGCACCCTGACCGTCACCCAGGCCAAACTGCTGCTGCGCGAGCCGGCCGCACTGGTCTGGCTCGGGCTGCCGGTGCTACTGGTGGTCGTCTTCGGCAACATCCCGGCCTTCCAGACCGCAGCGGCCGGCCTCGGCGGCAAGCGGGTGATCGACGTCTACGTGCCGACCCTGGCCGCGATGGTCCCGCTCTTCCTGGCCTGCACCGCACTGCCGATGACCATGGCCGGCTTCCGGGAAAAGGACGTGCTGCGCCGGCTCTCGGTCAGCCCGGTGCCTGCCGCGGGCATGCTGGCCGCCCTGGTCACGGTGATCGCCGGGCTGGCTGCCGCCGGGGTCGCCGTGATCGTGGCGATCGGCGCGCTCGCCTTCGACGTCTCGACCCCGGCCAACCCCGGCGCGGTGATCGCCTCCTTCCTGCTCGGCGGCACCGCGGTGCTCTCGCTCGGCCTGGTGATCGCGGCCCGGGCCCGCACCGGCGGGGCGGCCAGCGCCCTGGGGGTCCCGCTGATGATCCTCAACTTCTTCGCCAGCGGCTTGTACTTCCCGGTCGTCCAGATGCCGCACGCGCTGCAGCGGGTCTGCGAGTTCATCCCGTTCGGTGCCGTGATGGACGCATGGTCCGGGCACGGCGCGCTCTGGCAGCACCTGCTGGTGCTGGCCGGGTACACGGTGGCAGGCAGCCTGCTCGCCGCTCGGACCTTCCGCTGGGAGTAGGCGGGCTGGGAGTGGGCGGGCTGGGAGTGGGCGGGCTGGGAGTAGGCAAGGCCGGGCGCAGGGCGGGCTGGAAGCGGGTCGGGTCTTCGGGAGGCAGGTGTGATCGCCATGATGGTGACTGTGGATCAGGATCCTGAGGAGAACCGGCTGAGCCGGATCCAGCAGTACGTGCCCTACGCCGGTCTGGCGCTCTCCGCGGTGCTCACGCTGGCGCTCGGCCCCAGCGCCGCCGGCTACCGGGCGGCGATGCTGGGGGTGGTCGCGATCGCCGCGCTCTGGCAGAAGCTGATGTCGGTCAGCCACCTCGAGGGCCGGCAGCGGCGGACCAAGGCGGTGGTCTTCTACGCGGGGCTGCTGGTGCTGATCGGCCTGCTGGTGACCGCCAGCCCGTTCTTCGGCTTCTTCGCCTTCACCGGGTACTTGCAGGTGGCGGTACTGCCACGCCGGCTCTGGGCGCCGGCGATCGCGATCACCGCCGCACTGATGGCCACGACCCAGATCGGCGGTGTGGCGAACCTGCACGGCGGGCTGATCGGCCTCTATGTCGGGCTGGTCCTGGTCAATCTGGTGATCGCCGGCGCGATCACCTACCAGAGCATCGAGGAGGACCGGCGCAGTCGCCGACGAGCCGCTCATATCGATGAGTTGGCCGAAGCCAACCGGCGGCTCCGGGAGACCATGGAGGAGAACGCCGGGCTGCACGCGCAATTGGTGGTGCAGGCCCGCGAAGCCGGGGTGCTGGACGAGCGGCAGCGGATGGCCGGCGAGATCCACGACACCATCGCCCAGGGCCTGACCGGGATCGTCACCCAGCTGGAGGCGGCCGAGCGCTTCGACGGCGACCCCGAGCGGCGGGTGCGCCACCTGCGGAACGCACGCCGGCTGGCCCGGGAGAGCCTCACCGAGGCCCGCCGCTCGGTCCAGGCACTGCGACCCGGCCCGTTGGCCGAGGCCCATCTGCCGGAGGCGGTCCAGGACTTGGCCGAGCGCTGGACCCAGTCCTCCGGAGTGGCCGCGCAGGTGACGGTGACCGGCAGTCCGTTCCCGCTGCCGACCGCGCTGGAGGTGGCGCTGTTCCGGGCGGCCCAGGAGGGGCTGGCCAATATCGGCAAGCACGCCCGGGCTTCGCGGGCCGGGCTCACCCTGAGCTACACCCACGAGGTGGTGCTGCTGGACGTGTTGGACAACGGCATCGGCTTCGTGCTGCCCGCCGGGAGCCCGTCCGGCGATGAGAGCTACGGGCTGAGCGCGATGCGGCAGCGGCTGCGTCAGGTCGGCGGCACCCTGGAGATCGAGTCAAGTCCTGGTGAGGGCACCGCGATCAGCGTCAGCGTGCCCGCGCTGCGGGTCAACGGCGCCCCTGCAGCGATGGAGAATGCACCGTGACCATTCGTCTGCTGATCGTTGATGACCACCCGATCGTGCGCGACGGCCTGCGCGGCGTCTTCGAGGGGGACCCGGACTTCCAGGTCGTCGGCGAGGCCGGTGACGGCGCCGAGGGGGTCGACCGGGCGCTGGCCCTGACCCCCGACGTGGTGTTGATGGACCTACGGATGCCCCGTACGGGTGGCGTCGAGGCCATCCGCCTGCTGCGCGAACGGGCCCCCGACATCAGGGTGCTGGTGCTGACCACCTTCGACACCGACGCGGACGTGCTGCCCGCGGTGGAGGCCGGGGCCACCGGGTACCTGCTCAAGGACGCACCGCGCGAGGAGCTGGTCCGGGCGGTCCGGGCCGCCCAGCAGGGCCAGGCCGTGCTGGCGCCGACCGTCGCGCAGAAGCTGCTCGGGCACGTCCGCACCCCGGCTCCGTCGCCCTCGGAGTTGCTGACGGACCGTGAGCTCGAGATCCTGCGCCTGGTGGCGGCCGGCACCACCAACAAGGAGGCCGCCAAGCGGCTCTTCATCAGCGAGGCGACCGTCAAGACCCACCTGCTGCACCTGTACGCGAAGCTGGGCGTGCGCGACCGGGCGGCGGCCGTCGCCGAGGGCTACAAGCGGGGGCTGCTCGACTGAGCGACTACTCGACGGAGGGGCGGCCCATCGCGCGGTAGGTCCAGCCGGCTGCCCGCCAGCGCGCGCCGTCCAGGACGTTGCGCCCGTCCACCACGCGCTTCTCGGCGACCAGCGCGCCGAGCTCCACCGGGTCCAGCGCGCGGAACTCCTGCCACTCGGTGAGGTGCAGCACCACGTGGGCACCGACCGCGGCCTCGGCGGCGGAGGCGGCGTAGGAGAGCGAGGGGAACATCTTGCGGGCGTTGTCCATCGCCTGCGGGTCGTAGACGGTGACCTCGGCGCCCTGCAGCTGGATCTGGGCGGCCACGTTGAGCGCGGGGGAGTCCCGGATGTCGTCCGAGTCCGGCTTGAAGGCGGCGCCCAGCACGGCGACCCGGCGGTCCAGGAAGCCGCCGCCGCACTGCTCGCGGGCCAGTTCCACCATCCGGGAGCGGCGGCGCATGTTGATCGAGTCGACCTCGCGCAGGAAAGTGAGCGCTTGGTCAGCGCCCAGCTCGCCGGCCCGGGCCATGAAGGCGCGGATGTCCTTGGGCAGGCAGCCGCCGCCGAAGCCGAGCCCGGCGTTGAGGAAGCGGCCGCCGATCCGGTCGTCGTAGGAGAGCGCCTTGCTCAGCAGCGTGACGTCGGCGCCGGAGCTCTCGCAGACCTCGGCCATCGCGTTGATGAAGGAGATCTTGGTGGCCAGGAAGGAGTTGGCAGCGGCCTTGACCAGCTCGGCGGTCGGGTAGTCGGTGACCACCAGCGGGACGCCCTCGGCCAGCGGGGTCGCGTAGACCTCGCGCAGCAGCTCCTCGGCCCGGCCGCCCTCACGCACGCCGATCACGATCCGGTCGGGGTGCAGGGTGTCGCCGACCGCGAAGCCCTCGCGCAGGAACTCGGGGTTCCAGGCCAGCTCGACCGCCTCGCCGGCGGGGGCCAGCGCGGCCAGCCGCTCGGCCAGCCGGCCCGCGCTGCCGACCGGGACGGTGGACTTGCCGACCACCAGCGCCGGGCGGGTCAGGTGCGGGGCCAGCGCGTCCACGGCCGCGTCCACATAGGACATGTCGGCAGCGAACTCGCCCTTGCGCTGCGGGGTGTTCACGCAGACGAAGTGCACGTCGGCGAACTCGGCGACCTCCTGCGAGGAGGAGGTGAACCGCAGCCGCCCGGTGGAGCCCTCGTGCCCGGCCACGTGCTTGCGCAGCAGATCGGACAGGCCGGGCTCGTACATCGGCACCCGGCCGGCGGCCAGCGAGGCGAGCTTGTCCGGATCGATGTCCAGACCGAGCACCTCGAAGCCGAGTTCTGCCAGGCAGGCCGCGTGGGTCGCGCCGAGGTAGCCGGTACCGATCACCGAGATGCGCAGGGCCACAGGGGTTCCCCTTTACGGGCTGCCGGAGTAGACCGGCAGAGAACGGGAGGAGGTGCAGGCCCGATGGTATCGGCTGACCGCATGTCGTCCACGTCACGTCCTAGCCAAGCGGCGTGAAGGCCTAGAATGAGGCCTTACTTAACAGTAATTAACGTCATTCCCAGAGGGGCGCACACCATGGCGAGCAGTGCCGACTTCGACCTCTTCCAGATCTCGGAGGAGCACGAGATGCTCCGCGAGACGGTCCGCGCGCTCGCCGAGGCCAAGATCGCGCCGTTCGCGGCGGACGTGGACGAGCACGGCCGGTTCCCGCAGGAGGCGCGCGACGCCCTCGAGGCGAACGAGCTGCACGCCGTCCACGTCCCCGAGGAGTACGGCGGCGCCGGCGCGGACGCGCTGGCCACCGTGATCGTGATCGAGGAGGTGGCCCGCGTCTGTGCCTCCTCCTCGCTGATCCCGGCCGTCAACAAGCTCGGCTCGCTTCCGGTGCAGCTCTCCGGTTCCGAGGAGCTGAAGGCCAAGTACCTGGGTGCGCTGGCCCGCGGCGAGGGCATGTTCTCCTACTGCCTCTCCGAGCCGGACGCCGGCTCGGACGCGGCCGGCATGAAGACCCGCGCGGTGCGCGACGGCGACTTCTGGGTGCTCAACGGCGTCAAGCGCTGGATCACCAACGCGGGCGTCTCGGAGTTCTACACCGTGATGGCCGTCACCGACCCGGAGAAGCGCTCCAAGGGCATCTCCGCCTTCGTGGTGGAGAAGGGCGACGAGGGCGTCTCCTTCGGCGCCCCGGAGAAGAAGCTCGGCATCAAGGGCTCGCCGACCCGCGAGGTCTACCTGGACAACGTCCGGATCCCCGCCGACCGCATGATCGGCGAGGAGGGCACCGGCTTCGCCACCGCGATGAAGACCCTGGACCACACCCGGATCACCATCGCCGCCCAGGCCCTCGGCATCGCCCAGGGTGCGCTGGACTACGCCGCCGGCTACGTCAAGGAGCGCAAGCAGTTCGGCAAGCCGATCGGCGACTTCCAGGGCGTCCAGTTCATGCTGGCCGACATGGCGATGAAGCTGGAGGCGGCCCGTCAGCTCACCTACGCCGCCGCCGCCAAGTCGCAGCGGGTCGACGCCGACCTGACCTTCTTCGGCGCCGCGGCCAAGTGCTTCGCCTCGGACGTCGCGATGGAGGTCACCACCGACGCCGTCCAGCTGCTCGGCGGATACGGCTACACCCGCGACTACCCGGTCGAGCGGATGATGCGCGACGCGAAGATCACCCAGATCTACGAGGGCACCAACCAGGTGCAGCGGATCGTCATGGCGCGCAACCTGCCGACCGCCTGACCTACTGCCTGACCCACTGCCTGCCCGATGGCCGGCCCGGAGCCCCTCGCCTGATCGGCGGGCGGCTCCGGCTCGTTACGGAGTCGGGACAGGCCGCCTCGAACTGACGGTCCACCGGTGCACGTCATGATCCATGACCGAGACACCGACCCGTTGGGGGAGACATGAGGGTGAGCAAGGGCGCGGCCGTCGCCGCGACGACGCTGGTGCTGGCGCTGGGGGCGGTGGCCTGCAACGACGAGACGCCGGCCGGCTCGGCCGCCGGCTCGGCCGCCGGCGCCGGGCCGACCGGTGCCGCCCGGCCCACCTCCGCCACCACGGCCGGCGGCGGCTCCCAGCCGACCGCGACGGCCACGTCTTCAGTGAGCGGGGCCTCGGCGAGCGCGGTCTCGGCCCGCTGCCACACCAACGAGCTGCGGGCGGACATCCAGCTCCAGCCCGATCACCCCGGCTCGGCCATGGTGCTGCTCACCAACAAGGGCTCGCGCACCTGCACCGTCCACGGCTACCTCGGCTACGGCGGACTGCTGGCCGACAACAGCCCCGTGGTGGTGGCGACCAACCGCGTCGCGCACCCGGGCGCGCCGGTCGAGGTCAGCCTGAAGCCCGGCACCACCGCCTTCTCCGGTCTGAAGTGGGCCTCCTGCGACAAGGCCGACCCGAAGTGCCAGGTGCTGGCCGGCGTCAGCGTGACCCCGCCGGACGAGACCACCCAGCTGACCGCGACCGTGCTCGGCATCGACGGCAAGCCGCTCCAGCAGCCGCTCCCGGTCTCGCCGGCCGGCTTCACGGTCGGCTCGCTGCAGCCCAGCAACCAGGGCGTGGTCTTCGCCTGAAGCCTGCTGCCTCAGCGCGGCAGCGGGACCGGCGCCAGGTCCGTGCGGACGCCGATCCGACGGGCCGGGGCGCCGGCCCAGATCTCGTTCGGGCCGGTGGAGTCGGTGAGTACGGCGTTGGCGCCGACCACCGTGCCGGCCCCGACCGTCAGCACACCCCGCTTGCAGAGGACCTTCGCGCCGGCGCAGACCACCACCCCGTCCTCCAGCACGATCCGTTCCATCGCGCTCTGCTGCTGCGGCACCCACGGGTCGGCCCGGCCGATGGTCACTCCGTTGTAGAGGGTGACCCCGGCGCCGAGGGTGGTGAACGGGTGCAGCACGGTGCCGAAGCCGCGGTGGTAGACCGTCAGGCCGGGCCCGATCTCGGCGGCGGCCGGCACCTCCACGCCGTACAGGGCGAGGAGTTCGCGCACCAGCCGGCCGTACACGGGGTGGCGCCGGCGGTAGATCAGCGAAGAGACCAGCGACATGGCCTCATTGTGGCGATCGGCGGCCCGGGCGGGCCGCCGACGCGCGGTACGCGAGCTGCTCGCGGACTACTTGACCTCGGGGACGGCGGTGTCGTTCTGGATCGCCTCGAACACCTGCTTGGCCTTGGTCTGGTCCCACTTGACCGCCGACTCGCCGCTCGGCGTCCGGAAGTCGGCGTTGGCGATCGGAATGGTGATGCTCTTGCCGCTGCCCCCGCTGACCGTCTTCATCGCCTCGAAGAGTCCGGCCAGGTCGGTCAGGCCCGCGTCCTTGTCCACGATCAGGGTGTCCAGCCCGGAGCTGATCAGCGGGTAGACGGTGAACGGGTCGAGCAGGGTGCCCGGCGAGGCCGCCTGGTGGGCCAGCGCGGAGAGGAACTTCTGCTGGTTGCGCATCCGGCCCAGGTCCTGGTCGGCCATCTGGTGGCGCTGGCGGACGAAGGCCAGCGACTGCTGGCCGGTCAGGGTCTGGCAGCCGGCCTTGAGGTTGAGGCCGGAGTCCTTGTCCTGGATGTCCTTGTCGATGCACATGTGCACACCGCCGACCGCGTCCACGATGCCCACGAAGCCGGCGAAGCCGACCTCGGCGTAGTGGTCGATGTGGATGCCGGTGTTCTTCTCCACGGTCTGCGCCAGCAGTTGGCCGCCGCCGTTGTTGAAGGCGGAGTTGATCTTGCTGGTGGTGGCCGGGATGGTCTTCCCGGTACCCGCGGTGTCCTTGTGGGCCGGGATCGGCACCCAGGAGTCGCGCGGGATGCTCATCAGCGTGTTCCCGTGGTCGCCGATGTGCAGGATCATCATCGAGTCGCTGCGCTTGCCCTCGTCGGACCCGGTGTGCAGGTCCTGCTTCTGGGCGTCGCTGAGACCGTTGCGGCTGTCCGAGCCGACGATCAGCCAGTTGGTGCCCTTGCCCGCGGCCGGGCGGCCGTCGTAACCGCTCAGCACGTCCTGGTGGTTGAGCTTGGAGTCGGCCCACAGGTAGGTGCCCACGCCGACGGCCAGCGGCAGCATCAGCGCGGCGAGCAGGCCGAAGGAGATGTACTTGACCTTGCGGCGGCGCGGCCAGCGCTTGGCCGCCGCCGGCCGCTGGCCCCCCGGGCCGCCGGGGCCACCAGGACCACCGGGACCGGCCGGGCCCGCGGGGCCGGCAGGACCCGTGCGTGCGCCGGAAGGGCCGGGAGGGCCGGGAGGACCGGTGGGTGCGCCGGAGGGACCGGTGGGTGCGCCGGCCGGTCGGGGTACCCCCGGGCCGCGCGGGTTGAGTGAAGCCGGCAACGGCGGCTCGGCGCCGCCACCGGCCACGCCGCCCTGACCTGCGCCGGCCCTCGGCCGGGAGGTACCGCCACCACCGCCGCCCGGGCGGCCCTGCTGCCACGTGTTCATGTCCACGAGGATGCCCGATCCGACCCGGTCGGCACCCCCGACCTGGGCTCTTGTAGCAGAGTTGATGCAGGCACGCGACGGATCGGGGGAAAGTTCACCGGGTGGGACGATCCTTGACCCCCTCAACCACTGCGTGTTGTCATGAGAGCCATGGATCAGAGGTGGAGTTTCACGCGTCGACGGCACGTCGACCTGCAGCGTGTCTCCGGCTCGCTCTGTCGTTCCCTCACCCGCGGCTGACCACGCGCCGCAGCAGCCCCCACGACCACGGCGGCTCCGCCGCGCCCCGTCCTGCCCCGAGGTGAACCCATGGCCACTGTCCTCGCCGTCTCCGGCTCCCCGTCCGCCACCTCCCGAACCACCCGACTGCTGCGCCACGTCGGCGCCCAGCTCACCGAGCAGGGCCACCAGGTGCGCACCCTCGACGTCCGCGACCTGCCCGCCGAGGCGCTGCTGCACGCGGACACCCGCCACCCCGCGATAGCCCGGGCCGTCGAGCTGGTGGCCGAGGCGGAGGGCGTGGTGATCGGCACCCCCGTCTACAAGGCCGCCTACTCGGGCCTGTTGAAGACCCTGCTGGACCTGCTGCCGCAGTACGCGCTGGCCGGCAAGACGGTGCTGCCGCTGGCCACCGGCGGCTCCACCGCGCATGTGCTCGCGGTGGACTACGCGCTTCGCCCGGTGCTCGCCTCGATGGGCGCCACGCACATCACCCAGGGCTGGTTCGTGCTGGACCGGGACATCTCGGTCCGCGAGGACGGTCTGACCGTGCTCGAACGGGAGACGGACGTGCTGCTCCAGCCCATGGTGGACGGCTTCTCCCAGGCGCTGCGACTGCGCGCCGAAGCGGTCCTCGCGGCCCGTCCCTGAGACCTCGGTCCTGGTCCCCTAGGGGGAGGTCGTCCGCCACCCGTACAACTCTGGTCATCCAGGGTCCTCCCGTCGGATGACGAGCCGTCGAGGAGCAGGCTCTAGGTTAGTGACATCGGCTCGGCCTCCGTCTGTCCTGGGGTCGGGCTCGGGGGAACACCAACCAAGGAGCACACCGTGACGACGGCATCCGCAGCCGTGCAGACATCCGAGAACCCTGGCGGCCCGTCCGCCAACGCCGCGGCGGCGCGGCAGGTGACGAAGGCGTACGGGCAGGGGGAGACCCGGGTCACGGCGCTGAACGCGGTGGACGTGGACATCCAGCGCGGCCGATTCACCGCGATCATGGGGCCCTCGGGCTCCGGCAAGTCCACCCTGATGCACTGCCTCGCCGGTCTGGACACCGTGACGGACGGTCGGATCTGGGTCGGGGACACCGAGATCACCGGTCTGAAGGACAAGCAGCTGACCCAGCTGCGCCGCGACAAGATCGGCTTCATCTTCCAGTCCTTCAACCTGCTCCCGACGCTGAACGCGCTGGAGAACATCACGCTGCCGATGGACATAGCCGGCCGCAAGGCGGACCAGGGCTGGCTGGACCAGGTGGTCGCCACCGTCGGCCTGGCCGACCGGCTCAAGCACCGGCCGACCCAGCTCTCCGGCGGTCAGCAGCAGCGCGTCGCGGTGGCCCGGGCGCTGGCCGCCCGTCCCGAGATCATCTTCGGCGACGAGCCCACCGGTAACCTCGACTCCCGCTCCGGCTCCGAGGTGCTGACCTTCCTGCGCCGCTCGGTGGACGAGCTGTCCCAGACCATCGTCATGGTCACCCACGACCCGGTGGCCGCGAGCTACGCGGACCGGGTGCTCTTCCTGGCCGACGGCGTGATCGTGGACGAGATGCACGCCCCGACCGCCGACTCCGTCCTCGAGCGCATGCGCCGCTTCGACGGCAAGCGCACCAGCTGAGGCGGGGTCAGAACTCATGTTGCTCAAAACCTCACTACGGAGCTTCCTGGCCCACAAGGGCCGGATGGTGCTCTCACTCATCGCCATCGTGCTGTCGGTGGCCTTCGTCTCCGGCACCCTGGTCTTCTCCAACACCGCGACCAGCACCTTCGACAAGCTCTTCGCCTCCACCGCCGCCGACATCCAGGTCACCCAGGCACCGGTCAAGAAGGACGCCCAGGGCCAGGGTCAGGGGCCGGGCCAGAGGCCGTTGACCGTCCCGGCCTCGGCGGTCCAGCAGGTCTCCACCCAGCCCGGCGTGAAGAGCGCCAAGGGCGAGGTCTCGGTCGTCGACGCCACGCTGGTCAACCCGAAGACCAAGAAGCAGGTCGGCCCGACCGGCGGCGCCCCGACCATCGTCGGCTCCTGGACGCCCGGCCCGCGCTCGCCGATGACGATCACCTCAGGCGCGGCCCCGGCCGGCGACAAGCAGGTGATGATCGACGCCGACACCGCCAAGAAGGCCAAGCTCGGCCTCGGCGACCCGGTCCGGGTGATCAACTCGCTCGGCACCTTCGACTACACCATCTCCGGCATCGCCACCTTCACCGGCACCAACCCCGGTGCGGCGCTGGCCTTCCTGGACGTCCCGACCGCCCAGCACGACCTGCTCGGCGAGACCGGTGTCTTCACCTCGATCTCCGCCTTCGGCGACGGCAGCGTCTCCAACGACCAGCTCAAGAGCGAGACGGTCAGCGCGCTCGGCAGCGGCTTCCAGGTGAAGACCGCGGCCGAGCAGCAGGCCGACGACAGCAAGGGGATCGGCTCCTTCCTCGACTTCATGAAGTACGTGATGCTCGGGTTCGCCGGCGTCTCGCTGCTGGTCGGCGGCTTCCTGATCATCAACACCTTCTCCATGCTGGTCGCCCAGCGCACCCGGGAGATCGGCCTGCTGCGCGCCCTCGGCGGCAGCCGCGGGCAGGTCAACGGCTCGGTGCTGTTGGAGGCGCTGCTGCTCGCGGTGGTCGGCTCCACGCTCGGCATGCTGGCCGGCCTCGGCCTGGCGCAGCTGCTGATCGGGCTGATGAAGCTGGTGGGGATGAACATCTCCTCCTCGCTGGAGTTCACCGCCTCGGTGCCGATCGCCTCCTACACGGTGGGCATCGTGATCACCGTGCTCTCCGCGCTGATCCCGGCCTTCCGCGCCTCCAAGGTCGCTCCGATGGCCGCGCTGCGCGACCACGGCACCCCGAACGAGGGCGCTTCCAACAAGGTCCGGGTGATCATCGGCCTGGTGCTGACCCTGGGTGGGGCCGCGCTGCTGGTGGCCGGTGGCACCGCGAGCAAGGCCGGTACCGGCGGCTCGCTGCTGGGCCTGGGCGTGCCGCTCACCCTGGTCGGCTTCGTGGTGCTCGGCCCGCTGCTGGCCACCGGTCTGATCCGGCTGCTCGGCGGCGTCCTGCCGGCTCTGTTCGGCCCGTCCGGCAAGCTCGCCCAGCGCAACGCGATGCGCAACCCGCGCCGCACCGGCGCCACCGCGGCCGCGCTGATGATCGGCCTGGCCCTGGTCACCGGTGCGGGCGTGGTCACCTCCTCGATGGTCAGCTCGACCGACTCGCAGATCGAGAAGCAGGTCGGTGCCGACTACCTGGCCTTCGCCAACCGGACCGGTCTGACCCCGGCCATGGTGGACGCGGCCAAGCACGCCCCGGGGATCGACCACATCACCGAGGAGAAGTACCTGCCGGCCACCCTCACCACGCCGGACGGCAAGACCACCGAGTCGGCGGTCGCTGCGGAGTCCTCGACCTTCGCCGGTGACTTCCACTTCCCGGTCGCCTCCGGCTCGCCGCAGGACGCGATCGTCGGCGGCGGGATCTCGGTCGACGAGACCTTCGCCAAGGACCACAACCTGAAGCTCGGCGACAAGCTCTCCATCGACTACGGCAAGGGCCGCACCCAGTCCCTGCCGGTCGCGGTGATCACCACCAAGGGCAGCCAGATCTTCGACGGCCACTTCTACACCGGCATCGACACGGTCACCCGGGTGGTCCCGGCCGACCAGCAGCCGGTCGACCGCGCCTTCTACGGCATGGCGGCCGCGGGAGCCGACAAGGGCAAGGCCTACCAGGCCCTGCAGGACGCGCTCAGCGACTACCCGCAGGTGACCGTGAAGGACCAGGAGGGCCTCAAGCAGCTCTTCCAGCAGAACGTCAACGTCCTGCTGTACCTGGTCTACGGCCTGCTCGGGTTGGCCATCCTGGTCGCGGTGCTCGGCGTGGTCAACACGCTGGCGCTCTCCGTGGTCGAGCGGACCCGGGAGATCGGCCTGCTGAGGGCGATCGGCATCTCCCGCCGCCAGCTGCGCCGGATGATCCGGCTGGAGTCCGTGGTGATCGCGGTCTTCGGCGCCGTGCTCGGCACCGGCCTCGGCCTGGCCTGGGGCGTCACCACCCAGCGGGTGCTGCGCAACACCGGCCTCGACGTGCTGACCATCCCGACCGGCACCATCATCGGGGTGCTGATCGCCTCCGCAGTGGTCGGCCTGCTGGCCGCGCTGCTGCCGGCCTTCCGGGCCTCGCGGATGAACGTCCTGGACGCGATCGCCACCGGCTGACCACCCGTCAGCCGACCAGGGCCGGGCGCTCCCACGGGGGGGAGCGCCCGGCCCTTGGCGTTCAACAGCTTCCGGTACGGTGGGGCGCGATGAACACCATGGCTGCTGAGGAGCTGCCGGCGGTCTCTGTGATCATGCCGGTGCTCAACGAGGAACGACACCTTCGCACCGCCGTGCGGCGCATCCTGGAGCAGGAGTACGCCGGCGCCATGGAGGTGGTGATCGCGCTGGGTCCGTCCACCGACAGGACCGACGCGATCGCCGCCGAGCTGGCGGCCGAGGATCCGCGGGTGCGCACCGTGCCGAACCCCACCGGTCGCACGCCCGCCGGGCTGAACGCCGCGATCCGGGCCTCCAGCCACCCGATAGTGGTCCGGGTGGACGGCCACGGCCTGCTCACGCCGGGCTACATCGCCACCGCCGTGCGGCTGCTCGGCGAGATGGACGCGGCCAACGTCGGCGGGATCATGCACGCCGAGGGCGAGACCGAGTGGGAGAAGGCGGTCGCCGCCGCGATGACCGCCAAGATCGGCGTCGGCAACGCCGCCTTCCACACCGGCGGCCTGGCCGGCCCGGCCGAGACGGTCTACCTCGGAGTCTTCCGCCGCGAGGTGCTGGAGAAGCTCGGCGGCTACAACGAGGAGTTCATCCGGGCCCAGGACTGGGAGCTCAACTACCGGATCCGCCAGGACGGCGGCCTGATCTGGTTCACCCCGCAGCTCAAGGTGACCTACCGGCCGCGGCCGAGCGTCCGGGCACTGGCCAAGCAGTACAAGGACTACGGGCGCTGGCGCCGGGTGGTGACCCGCTACCACCGCGGCTCGGTCAACCTGCGCTACCTCGCCCCGCCGGCCGCGCTGCTCGCCGTGCTGCTCGGCCTGGTGCTGGGGGCCGCCGTGCACCCGGTCTTCTTCGTCCTGCCCGGCGGCTACGCGGCCGGCATCCTCGGCGGCTCGCTGCTCGAGGGGCGGGGACTGTCCACCAAGGCCCGGCTGCAGCTGCCGGTCGCGCTGGCCACCATGCACTTCAGCTGGGGCTTCGGCTTCCTCACCTCGCCGCGCAGGCTGGCGGCCAGGGTGATCGCCAGCACGGCGCCGAACGCGGTGCGCGAGCCGGTCCGCTAGCCGGTCTGCTGGCCGGTCTGCTGGCCGGTCCTGGTCACTGCTCGAGCGAGCCGGTCCAGCCCTTGACGCAGCCGGCCTCGTCGCCGTTGTGCACGGTGACTCCGAGGCCGGAGGGCGAGGCGCTGGGGGTGCTGCCGAGGGCGTCGGCCGGAGCGTCGGTCGGGGTGTCGGTGTCGCTCGCGGACGGCGTCCCGCTCGGCGTGGGCGTGGTCGCTGACGGCCTGTCAGTGCCCGTGCCCGTCGCCGGGCTCGGCTCGGTGTTCGGGGTCAGCGGCTGCCCGTCCCGGACCAGCCGGAACAGCTGGTCCGCCGCCGGCTGGGTGAACGCGGCCTTCTGGCGCAGCGAGGGGCTCGGGTCGTCCTCGGTGTAGTGCATCTCGGGCTGCACGAACTGCACCGAACCCGGCTTGATGTTGCTGAGTTCGTTGGCCAGACCGACCAGCTTGGTGGTCCCGTCGATCGCGTCGTCCACCGTGATGGACCGGGTGGCCGCCTCCACCACCGGGAACGCGGTGGTCGGGTCGAGCAGCGTCCCGGCGCTGGTGACCTTGCGCAGCAGGGCCGACAGGTAGGCGCGCTGCATGGTGAAGCGGCCCAGCGAGCTGCCGTCCTGCACCGCCATCCGGGTGCGGACGAAGGCCAGGCCCTGCTCGCCGTCGAGGGTGTGCGGGCCGGCCGACAGGTCGAGGTGCGACTCCCTGTCGTGGATCGGGGTGCAGAGGTTGACCGGCACCCCGCCCACGGCGTCGGTCAGGTCCTTGACGCCCTGGAAGGTGACCAGCGCGTAGTGGTCGATCTTGAGCTGGGTGACCGACTCCACGGTGCTGGTCACGCAGCCCGGACCGCCGCGGCCGAGCGCCTCGTTGAGCGGCCGGTGAGTGGTCGCCCGGAACACCTCGCCGGTCTTCGGGTCCTTGCACTCGGGCAGGTCGACGAGGGTGTCCCGGGGCAGGTTGACGGCGACCGCCGAGCGCCGGTCGGGGGCTATGTGGAGCACGATGTCGACGTCGTTGTTGCCGATCCCGGTGTTGTCCCGGTCGCCGTACGCGCCGTCCAGGCCGGCCCGGCTGTCCGTCCCGATCACCAGGATGTTCATCGCACTGCGGCCTGCCGTGTCGGTCGGCCCCGGCGGCGGCGGGGGCAGCGCCACGGCGGCGCGCAGCGGGGTGTGCTTGATGTTCGAGTCCAGGTGCTTGAGGTAGACGTAACCCGCCGCGCACCCGGCCAGCAGAGTCAGGCCCAGGGTCGCCGCAATGGGCTTCAGCCGCCGCCGCGTGCCGCTCCTGCGGGCAGGCTCGCGCCGCTGCCTGGTCGTCATGGTGGTTCCCCCCGGTTGCAACTTCCAGAGGGGAACCTACCGTGCGAATACGACAGGTCGGCTAATCAGTTACACCATCAGAACATTTGCGCGGAGATTTAACCTTCCGCCCAGGCTTCCGCGCAGGCTTCCGCACGGGTTCCGGCGGAGCCTCAGCCGACCTTCAGGGTCACTCGCTCCGCGTCGATCCGGCTGCGCCACTGATCATCCGTCAGCTCGCCGGAGTTGCGGCACAGCACCACCGAACCGCCGGCCACCAGCGGGGCCAGCAGGCCGGCCTCCAGGCCGGCCCAGTCGTCGTAGGACAGGGTGCTCAGCACCCGCGAGCCGCGCTCCAGGCCGAGCCGGGCGGCGCCCTCGCGGGCCAGTCGCACGGTCTGCTCGCTGCTCAGCTTGAGCGGCAGCCCGTCCACCGTGGTCTCCAGTGCGGGCGAGTCCGCGACCACCGGGGAGTACGGCGCGAAGCGGTCCCCCTGGCCCGGCACCTCGGCCGCGTAGTCGAGGAAGCCGTCCGGGCGCTGCGGGAACCGGCCGCCGAGCGGGCGCAGCGCCAGCGCCACCCGTTCGCCGGAACAGGCCTGGGCGGCTTCCAGCCCGTCCGGGCCGCTGACCACCAGCGCGGCCTCGGCGGGGTCGCCGCCCGGCACCGCGGTGACGCCCACCGACCAGCAGGCCAGTAGCCAGACCGCACTCTGCCAGTGCGCGGGGAGCAGCAGTGCCGCACGGTCCTCGGGACCGGCGTTCAGCTCGTCCTGCAGCAGATTGGCGGTCTTGGCCACCCAGTTGTCGAAGGTTTTGACCGAGAGTTCGACTCTCTCCCCCGTGCGGTCGTCATAGAAAGTGACCAGGGGTCGGGCGGGATCCTCACCGAGGGCGGCTCGCAGCAGCTCGGCGGGGGTACGGGCGTCGGCAGCGAAGGGCGCAGTCATGGTGCAGCCCAGCCTAAGGCCTGCCGGGGGCCGTGCGGGAGGGGCCAACGCGCCTGCGAAGACGGCTGTGACCTTGTCGAATACCCGTCAGATCGTGGGCGTCGGGCGGGTGGCGAGTCGGGCGACTTGGGCCGATTATCCGTTTTATGCGTATTCATCTCGCCTCCTTACTGGGCGCCGGCTGCGCCCTCACCCTGCTCCTCCAGGCGCCCGGCTCCACTGCCGCCCCCGTGTCGACAGCGCGTACCAGCACCCTCGCGCTCACCCCGCTGGCGGCCGACCGCGTCACCGGCGGTCAGCTCCGCGGCCTCACCGCGCGCCCCACCGTCGGCTACTCACTGCTCGGCGTCAGCTGGGACGACCCGAGCGCCCGGCTGACCGGCACCGTCCAGGTCCGCACCCGCGCGGCCGGCCGGTGGAGCGGCTGGCACGACCTGGTCGCCGACTCCGAGGACCGCCCCGACACCGCCGAGGCCACCGGCTCGCGCGCCCGCGGTGCCACCGCCCCGCTCTGGGTCGGGCCCAGCGACGGCGTCGAGGTCCGGGTCAGCGGTGCCGGGCCGCTGCCGAACGGGCTGCGGGTGGAACTGGTGGACCCGGGTGACGGGCCGTCAGCTGCAGCCGCAGCCGCCGCGCCGCCGGCCGAGCGGGCCCCGCGCGTGCTGCCCGCCGCCGAGCACCCGGCCCCGCGCCCGGGCATCGTCACCCGCTCCGGCTGGGGCGCCGACGAGTCGCTGCGCGAGCCGGGCTTCGTCTACACCGGGGACGTCCGGGCGGTCTTCGTCCACCACACCGACAGCGGCAACGACTACAACTGCGGCGACAGCCCCAGGGTGATCCGCGCGATCTACCAGTACCACGTGCGCTCCAACGGCTGGCGCGACCTCGGCTACAACTTCCTGGTCGACCGCTGCGGCATCATCTACGAGGGCCGGGCCGGCGGCGTCGCCCGGTCGGTGCTGGGCGCCCACACGCTCGGCTTCAACACCGACTCGGCGGGCGTGGCCGCGATCGGCACCTACGTCTCCGACCCGCCGCCACAGGCCCAGCTCGACGGCATCGCCAAGATCGCCGCCTGGAAACTCGGCCTCACCGACCAGGACGCCACCGGCACCACCACCCTGACCTCGACGAACGACGGAAGCCGCTACCCCGCCGGCACCAGCCACACCTTCGACGCGATCTCCGGCCACCGCGACGCCTTCAACACCGAGTGCCCGGGCGACGCACTCTTCGCCAAGCTCGACGCCATCCGCGACCGGGCCGCCCACCTGCAGGGGCGTAGGTAGCGTCAGTGCCGAGGTCCAGACTGGACCGGTGAACGACCACGCACCGCGCGAGCGGGTCTGGCTCCCCGGCCACCCGCTCGACCTGCACCGCACCCTCGCCCCGCTGCGCCACGGCCCCGGCGACCCGGCCTGCCGGGTGACCGGCGACGGCGCCGTCTGGCGGGCATCGCGCACCCCGGCGGGGATCGGCACGCTGCGGGTCGAGGCCGGGCCCGGCCAGGTGCGGGCGCAGGCCTGGGGCCCCGCTGCGGACTGGCTGCTCGACCGGCTGCCCGAGCTGCTCGGTGCCACCGACGATCCGTCAGGACTGGTGCTGCCGCCCGGTCCGGTCCGGGAGGCCCAGCGCGCCAACCCCGGTCTGCGGCTCTGCCGCACCGGGCTGGTGCTGGAGTCGCTGGTCCCGGCGATCCTGGGGCAGAAGGTCACCTCCGACGAGGCCTACCGTGCCTGGCGGCTGCTGCTGCGCGACTTCGGCACCCCGGCCCCGGGCCCGGCCGCCGAGCTGCGGATGCGGGTGCCGCCCTCGGCCCGCGAGTGGACGCTGATCCCGTCCTGGGAGTGGCACCGCGCGGGCGTCGACCCCAAGCGCTCGGCCACCATCCAGCGCGCCGTCCGGCTCGCCCCGCGCCTCGAGCAGGCCGCCGGCATGGCGCACCAGGACGCCTACGCCCGCCTCACCGCCGTCCCCGGGATCGGCGAGTGGACGGCCGCCGAGACCCTGCAACGCAGCAACGGCGACGCCGACGCCGTCTCGGTCGGCGACTTCCACCTGGCCAACTTCGTCGGCTGGGCCCTGGCCGGCCGCCCCCGCTCCACCGACGCCGACCTGCTCACCCTGCTCGCCCCCTACACCCCCCACCGCCACCGCACCTGCCGCCTGATCGCCCTCACCGGCCTCCACCCACCCCGCTACGGCCCCCGCCTGACCCCGAACGACCACCGCTCCCGCTGAGCCTGTCCTGGTGTACACCGGCTCGCGTACGCTGAATCCATGGCTGACGCACTGAGCATCCGTGAGGCCCGTGCCCATCTCGCCGAGGTGGTGACCAAGGCCGAGGCGGGCGAAATCACGGTGATCACCCGCAAGGGGGAGCGGGTCGGAGCCGTGGTGCCGATCGCGATCCTGGACGCCATAGAGGAGGCGGCGGACGAGCTGGCCGCGCGGGAGGCGGAGGAGCACCGGGGCGACCCCACGGTCAGCATGGCCGAACTGCTCGCGGACCTCTTCGCCGACCCCAGGGATGCCTCGGGCGGCGCTGCGTGAAGTACGCCTTCCGCTTCACCACCCATGCCCAGCGCCAGCTGCGGGCGATCGGTCAGGTCGCGGCGCTGCGCATCCTCACCGCACTGACCCCGCTGGGCGCGGACCCTTATGCCGATGGCCTCGACGTGAAGAAGCTCAGCGGCCACGAAGGCCTCTACCGGCTCCGGGCGGGCGACTTCCGAGTGATCTACGAGGTGCACGGCGAGGTCCTGGTGATCCTGGTGGTCCACATCGGGAACCGCCGGGACGTGTACCGGAGCATCTGACCCCTCGTCACCGCACGGTGATGAACTCCGCTGCCCCGCGGGGTGGGCGGTCCTTCGGTTGGGCGAGCGGGCGGCCGACGGCTACGGCGCCCATCGGGTCCCAGGTGTCGGGGAGGTGGAGGACCTCGCGGACGGTGTCGCGGCAGAACATGGTGGACGAGACCCAGGCCGTTCCGTAGCCCTCGCCGGCCAGGGTGACCAGCAGGTTCTGCACGGCGGCGCCGATCGCGACGGTGAACATCTCGCGTTCGGCGGCGGCCCGGCGCGGGTCGGGGTAGGGGTGGCAGCCGTCCATCACCAGGCAGGGCACCACCAGGTACGGGGCCTTGCGCAGCACGTCGCCGCGGGCGGTCCGGCGGGCCACCTTGGCCTCGTCCCAGCCGTCGAGCTCGCGCAGGTCGCGCTGCCAGGCCGCGAGCATGGCGTCCAGCAGTTCGGTGCGCGCGGCCGGCGACTCCAGCAGGACGAAGCGCCACGGGGTGGTGTGGTGCGGGGCGGGGGCGGTGACGGCGGCGGCGACCGCGCGGCGGACCGCCTCGGGGTGCACCGGCTCCTCGCTGAACTCGCGCACCGTGCGGCGCAGCGTCACGGCCTCGCGGACCGCTTCCGAGGTGCCGAGCCGGAACATGTCTTCCTCGATCGGCCGGACCAGCGGCCGGATGCCGTCGCCGTCCTGCTCGGTCACGGCCGCGGCCAGGCCGCGCACCACCGCGACCGGGGTGCCGGTGGCCTTGCCCTTCACCAGGTCGCCGGCGGCGGCGAGTTCGTCGGCCACGGCGGTCATGGTGAGCACCAGCTCGTTGCCGTGGCTGTCGGTGCGGCCGCGGTGGTCCTCCAGCACGTCCAGGCCGGCCGCGCCGATCGCCACGTCGGTCAGGCCGTTGCGCCAGGGGCGGCCGAAGGTGTCGGTGACGATCACCGCGACCTGACGGCCGGTCAGCTCGTGGATCCGGGCCCGGATCGCGCGCGCCGATCCGTCGGGGTCCAGCGGCAGCAGCAGCACGGTGCCGGGCGCGGTGTTGGAGGCGTCCACCCCGGCGGCGGCCATCACCAGGCCCTGCCGGTTCTGCACGATCCTGGTCCGCCCGCGCCGGGCCACCACCCGGACCGCCTCGGCGTCGATCGCCGCCTCGCGGTCGACGGCGTGCACCAGCCGCCCCTCGGCCTTGCTGACGATCTTCGAGGTGACCAGCAGGATGTCGCCGTGCCGCAGTTCGACGGCCTTGGCGATCAGTGCGCCCAGGTCGGCGTCGACCTCGATCTCGGGCAGCCCGAGGACCGGCAGGATCTCCAGCGGTTGCGTCACGCCCGCACCTGCTCGGCCAGCTCCAGCGCCGCCCGGGCCATCGCGGCGGTCGCGGCCGGGTCGCTCATCAGCAGCGGTACGGCCCGGCAGGTGATGCCCGCCGCCGTCACCTCGGCCACTGACGCGGCGTCGGCCTGGTCCACCAGCCAACCGTCGATCAGCTCGGCGCCGTAGTGCAGCGCGACGGCCGCGGCCGAGGCCTCGACGCCGACCGCCGCGAGCACCTTGTCCGCCATCCCGCGCACCGGCGCACCGCCGATGATCGGGGACAGGCCGACCACCGGCGCGGCCGCGGCGGCCACCGCGGCGCGGATGCCGGGGACGGCCAGGATGGTGCCGATGCTGACCACCGGGTTGGACGGCGGGAAGAGGATCACGTCGGCGGCGGCGATCGCCTCCAGCACGCCGGGCGCCGGCTTGGCGGTGTCCGCGCCGACCGGGATGATCGCCTCGGCGGGGACGGCTGCGTGCAGTCGGACCCAGTACTCCTGGAAGTGCACCGCCCGGGTGCCTTCCGCATCGGTGATCTTCACGTGGGTCTCGACCCGGTCGTCGCTCATCGGCAGCAGCCGCACACCGGGCTGCCAGCGGTCGCAGAGCGCCTCGGTCACCGCGCTGAGCGGGTATCCGGCGCCGAGCATCTGGGTCCGGACGATGTGGGTGGCGAAGTCCTTGTCGCCGAGCCCGAACCAGGACGGGCCGACGCCGTACGCGGCCAGCTCCGCCTTGACCGCGAAGCTCTCCTCGGCCCGGCCCCAGCCCTGCTCCTCGTGGATGCCGCCGCCCAGCGTGTACATCACGGTGTCCAGGTCGGGGCAGACCTTCAACCCGAAGAGGTGGATGTCGTCCCCGGTGTTGCCGATGACGGTGATCTCGTCGCCGGGAGCGACCACGTCCTTGAGCCCGCGCAGGAAGCGCGCGCCGCCGATCCCGCCTGCCAGTGCCACGATACGCATGCGCTCATCCTGCCAGTCCGTCAGGACTGCCCGGGTGCCAGCGGCGGCACTGTCGCCGTCGTCGGCACTGTCAGCACCATCGTCGGCCCGGTCAGGACTGCTCGGGCTCCAGCTCCGGTACCACCGCGCCGTACTGGTTCATCTCGGTCAGTCCGGGGGAGTACAGGTGGATGCTGACGGCGGGTTCGAGGGTGGCGTTGACCACCTCGTGCAGGTAGCCGGAGGAGAAGACCCTCCCCCAGCCTCCGGCCGGGGGGACCCCCATCCCGCCCGGCTTGAGGGTGCGGGCGCCCTCGCCCGCGTGGGTCAGCGAGCGCTCCACCAACTCGCCCTGCACCACGGTCATCACCCCGGAGGAGTCGCCGTGGTCGTGGAACCCGCTGCTCTGCCCGGGCAGCCAGCTGAGCAGCCAGACCTCGTAGCCGGGGCCGGTCTCCAGCCGGGCGTACCAGCGGGTCAGCGCGTCGTAGCGGACCAGCGGGGCCCAGCGGTCGCGGTCGGCGGCGATCTCGCGGACCAGCCGGGCGTAGCCGGCCACCGTGGTCGGGTGGCCGGGCAGGTCGGTGCGGGCCAGGTGCGGGAAGGCCAGCGGGTCGCCGGCGATGCTGACATCGCTCAGTCCGTCGGCCCAACCCTTGGCGGGAGCCGGGAGGTGCACGGCGGGCTGCACGACGGTCTGCATTGCGGGCTGCACGGCGGCCGCCGCCCGGCGGGCGAGCTTGTTGCGGTCACGGTTGCGCTTGCGGGGGCGGATTCGACGGCGCATCACAGGTCCTCGCGGGTGGTCGGCGGTGGTCAGCCGGTCCGCGGGGATTCGGGGTGGACACGCGGGCGGCCTCGGGGCTCCTGAGGAGGCGCGCCGAGGCCGGAAGAGAGGTCCGGAGAGGGAGCGGCGCGCCTATCGACAGCAGGAGCGGCGACACCGACACAGAGCGCTCGCGGCACGACGGAGCACGATGTGGCGGCTCCGCTGGGCGATGGACTCTGACATGCCGTACAGGAGACAGGGTCGAGGGGCTTCGTGTCAAGTCCACCCTTACGGCCATCAGAGGGACATCAGGGACGAAACGCCGAATCAGGTGATAAGTCATCCTCTATGTTTCGATGTGCGGATAGCCGGGAAGGCAGCCGGTTGACCGGGTTGATCCCGTGTCAGACCGGTGTGTTGGCGGCCGCAATCGGATCGGTTCGTGCAACTGGATCGCAATCGGATCGCAACCGGATCGGTTCGGCAGACGTCTCCGCGAGCGGGGGTTGAGCCGGGTCTGGACCTGCCGCGTCGGCTGCGAGCTGCGGAAAGTCCGTTCTGTCCGGATATGTACACTATTTGTAGTGGCTTGGTTCCGGGGAGTGAATTCGCGACCCAATACCAGAGCTCGGCTTGACTGAGCCAGAGTGACGCACATGTAATTTCAGTCGTGTCGTTCGGCCGAACCAGCCGGCGGCCACACGCACGGGGACGCCAAGAGGGGCAGAGGAGGCGCGCCAATGAGCGAGCTCTTTGAGCTGTTGATCGGTGAGGACATCGAAGAGGAAGAGGAACTCGGTTGGCAGGAGCGTGCACTGTGCGCGCAGACCGACCCGGAGTCCTTCTTCCCGGAGAAGGGCGGGTCCACCCGCGAGGCCAAGAAGGTCTGCCTCGCCTGTGAGGTGCGATCGGAATGCCTGGAGTATGCCCTCGCCAACGACGAGCGATTCGGTATCTGGGGTGGCTTGTCGGAACGCGAGCGTCGTCGGCTCAAGAAGAGCGCTGTCTGAAAGCGCGCAGTCTGACCATAGGATCGGACATCCGCTTTCCTCTTCGCAGAATCTGTGCGGTATCCACAGGAGTTGTGCAAGCGCCTCGCCAACACGGCGGGGCGCTTTTGCATTTCCGCACGCCTCGCGCACCGCCGATGCGCCCGGGCGTCCCGCGTTGTCCGCAGCCCCCCACCAGGTGGGAACCACGATCGGCCGAAGCCGTTAGTGTGGTGCGCCACCTGCCGTCCACTCGGAACCGGGGCCTGCGCACTCGATGACTGCCTACAGCCACCAGCACGGCTACCCAGACCAGCCGTCGTCCGCCCCGCTGTCCTCCGGCGGCTTCGGCGGTGCGGGAGCACGCCCGCCCGCCTACCCGCGCCACCTGGTCACCGCCGTCATCGTCAGCCACGACGGCGCCCGCTGGCTGCCCCAGGCGCTGGCCGGCCTGCTCGGCCAGGACCGGCAGGTCCAGCGGATCCTCGCGATCGACACCGGCAGCACCGACACCTCCCCCCAGCTGCTGCGCGACACCCTGGGCGACTGGCTGCCGGAGAGCGGCCCGATCGTGCTCGGCCGCCGCGCGGGCTTCGGCACCGCCGTCGCCGAGGCCGTCTTCAACAGCCCGCCGCTGCGCCCCGAGGACCTGCCCTACAGCCTCGACCCCTCCGGCTACGACCCGGTCACCGGCGGCTGGGACGACTTCGGGGACCCGCTCTCCGCCGAGCACGACCTGCACTCCTCCGGCCCGCGCGAGACCCAGCCCGTCGAGTGGCTCTGGCTGCTGCACGACGACTGCGAGCCGCAGACCGACGCCCTGCGCCGGCTGCTCCAGGTCGCCGACACCACCCCGTCCGCCGCCGTGATCGGCCCCAAGCTGCGCAGCTGGTACGACCGTCGCCAGCTGCTCGAGGTCGGCGTCACCATCGCCCGCTCCGGCCGCCGCTGGACCGGCCTGGACCGCCGCGAGCAGGACCAGGGCCAGCACGACCAGGTGCGCCCGGTGCTCGCTGTCTCCACCGCCGGCATGCTGGTCCGCCGCGACGTCTTCGAGCAGCTCGGCGGCTTCGACAAGGCACTGCCGCTGATGCGCGACGACACCGACTTCTGCTGGCGGGTCAACGCCGCCGGACACCGCGTGGTGGTCGCCCCCGACGCGGTGCTGCGGCACGCCGAGGCCGCCAGCCGTGAGCGCCGCGCGATCGACTGCGGCGCCGGCCACCCGCACCGGGTCGACAAGGCCGGCGCCGTCTACACCCTGCTGGCCAACTCCCGCCGTGCGGTCTTCCCGTACGTGCTGCTGCGCCTGGTGCTCGGCACCCTGCTGCGGGTGCTGGCCAACCTGGTCGGCAAGGACCCGCGCCAGGCCTTCGACGAGATCGCCGGCCTCGGCCACGAACTGATCCGGCTGCCCCGGCTGCTGCTGGCCCGCAAACGCCGCGCCCGCACCCGCTCCTACGACTCGCTGGACGACCGCAGCCTCTTCCCGCCGCCCGGCGCCACCGCCCGCCTCGCCATCGAGGGCGCGATCAGCTCGCTGGGCATCGGCGGCACCGACGACAACTCCATCGGCCGGCACGGCGGCACCGCCGAGGCCACCGGCGGCGACGAGGACAACGAGGTCCTGGAGGTCGAGCAGTTCGCGCTGCTCAAGAAGCTGGCCCGGCGCCCGGCCCCGGTGCTGTTCGCCGCCCTGCTGCTGTTCGCCCTGGTGGCCGGCCGCAACCTGCTCGGCAGCGCCCCGCTGCTCGGCGGGGCGCTGCTGCCCGCCACCGACGGTGCGTCAGGCATCTGGAACATGTACGCCGGCAGCTGGCACGCCGTCGGCCCCGGCTCGACCGCCACCGCCCCGCCCTACCTCGCGGTGCTCGCGGTGCTCTCCTGGCTGCTCTTCGACCACGCCGACCTGGCGATCACCCTGCTGTTGCTGCTCTCGGTCCCGCTCGCCGCGGTCAGCGCCTACCTGGTCTCCCGGCCGCTGCTCGGTTCCAAGCTGGTCCGCGCCTGGGCCAGCGCCAGCTACGCCCTGCTGCCCGCCGCCATCGGCGCCATCTCCCAGGGCCGGATCGGCACCGCGGTGCTGGCCGTGCTGCTGCCGCCGCTGGCCCGCGCCGCCGCCATCTCGGCCGGCCTCGGCATCCGCAAGGAGACCGCCGCCAAGGGCGCCAGGCCCGGCTGGCGGTCCACCTGGATGACCGTCCTGCTGCTCACCCTGTGCACCGCCTTCGTGCCGCTGACCTGGGCGATCGCCGTTCCGCTGACGCTCGCCGCGCTCGCCGCGGCGATACTGCGCGGCGGCGCCTACGGCACCGGCGGGGCGGCGCTGCGCCTGCTCGGCCCGCGGATCGCGGTGATCCTCGGGGTGCCGGTACTGGTGCTCGCGCCCTGGTCCGTGCACGTGCTCAGCCACCCCTCGCGACTGCTGCTGGAGGCCGGGCTGCCCGGCTTCAGCGGCCACCGGGCCGGCCCGCTCGGCCTGGTGCTGGTCAACCCCGGCGGCGCCGGGGTGCCGCCGATCTGGCTCTCGGCGGGCGTGCTGCTCGCCGCACTGGCCGCACTGCTGCGCGCCGACCGGCGCCGCGCGGTGCTGGCGGCCTGGGCCGCGGCCGGGGCCGGACTGGTCTTCGCCGTGGTGGTGGCCGGCACCAGTGTCACCCCCGCCTCCGGCGGCCTGCCGGTCGCCGCGTGGGCCGGCCCGGCCACCCTGCTCAGCGGCATCGCGCTGCTCGCGGCCGCCGCGATCGGCGCCGACGGCGCCAACGCCCGGGTCGCCGGGATCGCCTTCGGCTGGCGCCAACCGGTGGCCGCCCTGGTGCTCGCCACCGCCGTGCTGGCGCCGCTCGGCACCGCCCTCTGGTGGGCCGTCAGCGGCGCCGACGGACCGCTGCGGCGCAGCTCGGCCGGCCAGGTGCCCGCGTTCATCGCCGCCGAGGCCGGCACCGGCGACCGCTCCCGCACCCTGGTGCTGACCGGCGACGACCAGGCCTCCTCGGTCCGCTTCACGCTGGTCCGCGGCGCCGGCCTGACCCTGGGCCAGGCCGAGGGCACGGTCGACACCGGCGGCTCCACCAAGGACGGCCTGACCAAGCTGGTCGGCAGCCTGCTGGCCGGCTCCGGCGCCGACCAGGCCAGTGCGCTGGCCGGCTACGGCGTGGCCTACGTGGTGGTCCGGGACCCGATGATCGCCAAGGTCCGGGACGTCCTGGACACCACCCCCGGCCTGGTCCGGCTCAGCCAGGACAACGGCACCGCGCTCTGGCAGGTCACCGGCATCGCGGCCACCCGGGCCGTGATCACCGCGCCGAACACCCTGCCGGTGTCGGTCCCCGCCGGGGAGGAGTCGGTGCACGCGACCGTCCCGGCCGGCCCCGACGGTCGGGTGCTGCGCCTGGCCGAGCAGGCCGACCCGGGCTGGCACGCCACCCTGGACGGCACCGCACTCAAGCCGGTCACCCTGGACGGCTGGGCGCAGGGCTTCCAGCTCCCGGCCGGCGGCGGCACGCTCGCCGTCACCCGCACCGCCCCGCTGCTGCACACCGGCTGGATCTGGGCGCAGCTGCTGCTCGGCACCGTGGTGCTGGTGCTCGCGCTGCCCGGCCGGCGCAGCACCAAGGACGACGACCTGCCCGAGGAGGTGGTGGCCGCCGCCGCGCTGGCCGCCGCCGCCCAGGCCCAGGCACCCGCCCCCGGCAGCCGCCGGGCCCGGCGGATGGCCGAACGCGGCGAGGGCGAGGGCGAACCGGTCGAGGAGAACGACCCCGGCGTCTACGGCACCCCGCCGGGCGTCCCCGCCCAGCCCGCCGGCCAGGCCTACCCGGTCGCCGAGCCGCTGCCGGCCCACCAGGACCCGTACGCGCCGGACCCCTACGGCCAGCAGGACTACCAGCAGGCCGACCCGTACGGCTACGACCCGTACGCGGCCCAGCAGCCCTACCAGACGTACGCGCCGCAGCCCCAGGCGGTGCCGGACGGCTACGGCGAGCAGGGCTACGAGCAGCACTACGACCAGCAGGGCCAGCCGGGCGACCCGTACAACCAGCCCTACCCGCCCGACTACAGCTACGGCGGCTACGACCCGCAGGGCTACCAGGGCAACGGCGAGCAGCAGCCCTGGCTGCCCGGCCAGCCGCGCCCCTACGACCCGGACGACCCGAGCTACGGCGGCCACCCGCACCACGACGGAGCTGACCCGCGATGAAGAAGATGCCCAGCCTCTCCGCCCTCTCGGTGGGCCGCTCCGGCGACGGTGACGGCGGATCCGGTGGGTCCGACGGGTCCGGCGGCAGTCGCACCGGCCGCTCGCTGCTCGCCTGCGCGGCCGTGCTCGCGGTGGTGTTCGGCGTGGCCGAGCTGCGCCCGCCGGCCGCACCCGCCGCGCCGCCGGCCGGCGCGGTCACCGGGGCCCAGGTGGAGCGCACCGCGGCGGTCTGCCCGCAGCCGATGCAGGGACTGAGCGGCACCACCCAGCTGACCGCCTTCAGCCCCGGCAGCGGCGGCTCGGCCGGAGGCAGCGCGGCGGTGCGCGACGTGGCACCGCCGGCGGTCGTCGCACCGTCCGCCCCGGCGCCGGCCGGCGCTCCGTCAGCCGGCGCTCCGTCAGGTTCGCCCGCACCGGCCCCCGCCCAGGGCCAGACCAACGACGCCCGGTTGAGCCTGACCAAGCCCGGCACCCCGGTCAGCGTCAACGCCGCCCCCGGCGACACCGCGAACGGCAGTTCCGCCGTCGCCACCGGCTCCTACGCCCCGGGCTTCACCGTCACCCAGACCACCACCGTCACCGACCCGCGCGGCCTGGGCCTGTCCGGGGTCACCTGCTCGCCCGCCGGCACCCACTTCTGGTTCGCCGGGGCCGGCACCTCCGGTGACCGCAAGGACTACCTCAGCCTGACCAACGCCGAGGCCGCAGCCGCCGTGGTCGACGTCCACCTGTACGGCGACAAGGGCCCGGTCGACACCGGCGAGTCCGGCAGCGGCATCAAGATCGACCCCGGCACCTCGCAGGCCGTGCTGCTGAGCAGCCTGACCACCAACCAGAACCCCGACCTCGCGGTCGAGGTGACGGTGCGCAGCGGCCGGGTCGGCGCCTACCTGCACGCCACCGACGGCTCGGCCGGCGCCGACTGGATCCCCGCCTCGGTGGATCCGGCCCCCACCGTGGTACTGCCCGGACTGCCCGCCGACCTGTCCGGCTCCCGGCTGATCGTGGCGGCCCCCGGCAGCGAGGACGACGCCGACCTGAAGATCCAGCTCTCCGGCCCGAACGGCTGGTTCACCCCGGCCGGGCACGAGACCATCCACGTGAAGGCGGGCATGGTCAACGCGATCGCGCTCGACCAGATCAACCGTCAGCAGGTCTCCGCGCTGCGGTTGAGCCCCACCGACCCGAAGCAGCACCCCACCCCGGTGATCGCCACGGTGCGGATCGACCGGGCCAACGGCAGCAAGTCCGACGCCGCCTGGATCACCGGTGCGGGCCCGGTCGGCAAGCGCGCCTCGGTCGCCGACTCCCGGGGCGGCGGCGCGGCCACGCTGCTGCTCACCTCCACGGTTGACGCCGCCACCGTCCGGGTGACGGCCTCGGCGGGCACCGGCGGCGGCACCCCGACCAGCAAGGACGTGCAGATCCCGGCCGGCGCCACGGTCTCCCTGCCGTCACCCGAGCCGGGCGGCGGCAACAGCAACTTCGGCCTCACCGTGGAGACGGTCTCCGGCGGCCCGGTGGTCGCGGCCCGGATGCTGGCGCTGACCACCAAGGACGTGCCGATGTTCACCATCCAGGCGCTGCAGGACGACCACAGCTACGTCCAGGTTCCCCAGGCCAACCAGGACCCGGGGCTGCTGATCCACTGACCGCCGGTCAGTCCTCGTCGTAGCGGGGGTCGATGGCGTCGGGCGACAGCCCGAGCAGCTCGGCCACCTGCTCGATCAGGATCTCGTGGACCAGCGCCGCCCGGTCCTCGCGGGACTTGGCCCGGATCTCCACCGGGCGGCGGAAGACGGTGATCCGGCTCTTGCGGCCCTGGCGGGCCGGACTCACCTGGCCCAGCGGCACCCCGCCGCCCTCGGCCGGCGGCGCCTCGCCGTCCCCGTCGGGCACCTCGGCGACCTCGAACTCCACGTCGATCAGCTGCGGCCAGCGGCGCTCCAGGCGCTCCACCGACTCGCGGACGTAGTCCTCGAACAGCTCGGACCGGCTCAGCGAGATCGGGACCTGCGGGGGCGCCAACGGCCCGCGCAGGCCACGTCCGTGCCGGTCGCGGCGCCGAGGGCGCGGCGCACCTGCGGGCGGCGGCCCGGAGGGGCCAGGAGCGGGCGGTTGGGGTGCGGAGCTGTCCATATCAAAGACGAGCCTAGTCCTTGGAGGCCAGGAAATGGACCACACAGACACGGACACGGGCGCGCTCCCACGCGACACGGAGCGCCGTGCGGCAGCCGGTCTTAGCCAGGCGGGCTCCGGTGCGGTACCGTCCACCCTCGTGAGCCCTGTACGTCGTTGTTCGCGGACCGCGTGCGGCCGACCGGCCGTCGCGACCCTGACGTACGTCTACGCGGACTCCACCGCCGTGTTGGGCCCGCTCGCCACCTACGCCGAGCCGCACTGCTACGACCTGTGCGCCGAGCACGCCGAGCGGCTCACCGCCCCGCGCGGCTGGGAGGTGGTCCGGCTCGCCACCGAGGGCGGACCGATGCGCCGCAGCAGCGACGACCTGGAGGCGCTGGCCAACGCGGTGCGCGAGGCCGCCCGCCCGCAGGAGCGCGGACCGCGCCCGGTGCGCGGCCCGGACGCGGACCCGGCCGAGGCCGGCCGCCGCGGGCACCTGCGCGTGCTGCGCTCGCCCGACAGCTGAGCGTTCCCGAACAGTAACGCGCACCGGGTACGCTGCTGCCCTCGAGGGCCGACCGAGCCCGTTCGCCAGACACACATCAAGGTGGAACCGCAGTGCGCGACCTCAAGCAGCTCGTGAAGGCGTACGACGTCCGAGGCGTCGTCCCGGACCAGTGGGACGAGAACCTCTCCCGTGCCTTCGGCGCCGCATTCGTGCAGGTCACCGGCGCCACGGCGATCGTCGTCGGCCACGACATGCGCCCCTCCTCGCCGAGCCTGTCGCGGGCCTTCGCCGAGGGTGCGGCCGCGCGCGGCGCGGACGTCACCGAGATCGGGCTCTGCTCCACCGACCAGCTGTACTACGCGAGCGGCAAGCTGGACCTGCCCGGCGCGATGTTCACCGCCAGCCACAACCCGGCGCAGTACAACGGCATCAAGCTGTGCCGCAAGGGCGCCGCCCCGGTCGGCGAGAACACCGGCCTGGCCGACATCCGCGAGCTGGTGCAGTCCTGGATCAACGAGGACGACACCGTGACCGTCCCGGCCGTGGACGTGAAGCCGGGTGTGCTGACCCAGCAGGACACCCTGCGCGGCTACGCCGACCACCTGCTCGGCCTGGTCGACCTCAGCGCGATCCGCCCGCTCAAGGTCGCGGTGGACGCGGGCAACGGCATGGGCGGCCACACCGTCCCGACCGTCTTCGCGGGCCTGCCGCTGGACGTCGTCCCGATGTACTTCGAGCTGGACGGCACCTTCCCCAACCACGAGGCCAACCCGCTCGACCCGAAGAACCTGGTCGACCTGCAGGCCAAGGTCCGCGAGGTCGGCGCCGACATCGGCCTGGCCTTCGACGGCGACGCCGACCGCTGCTTCGTGATCGACGAGCGCGGCGAGCCGGTCTCGCCGTCCGCGATCACCGCCCTGGTCGCGGTGCGCGAGCTGGCCCGGGCCCGGGCCAACGGCGAAGAGAACGCCACCATCATCCACAACCTGATCACCTCCTGGACGGTGCCCGAGGTGGTCGCCGAGCACGGCGGCAAGGCCGTGCGCACCCGGGTCGGCCACTCCTTCATCAAGCAGGAGATGGCCGAGACCGACGCGATCTTCGGTGGCGAGCACTCCGCCCACTACTACTTCCGCGACTTCTGGCGCGCCGACACCGGCATGCTGGCCGCGCTGCACGTGCTCGCCGCGCTCGGCGGCCAGGACGGCACGCTCTCCGCGCTGACCGCCGAGTACGACCGCTACGCCGCCTCCGGCGAGATCAACAGCGAGGTCGCCGACCAGGCCGGCAAGACCGCCGAGGTCCGCGCCACCTACGGCTCGCTGGAGGGCGTCAGCGTCGACGAGCTGGACGGCCTGACCATCGCCGGCGCCGACTGGTGGTTCAACCTGCGCGCCTCCAACACCGAGCCGCTGCTGCGCCTCAACGTCGAGGCCAAGGACCAGGCCAAGATGGCCGAGCTGCGGGACGCGGTGCTGGCGATCGTCCGCGGCTGATCCACTTCCGCACGCGCCCGATCCTCTTCTGTACGCGCCCCGGCCGGTAGGGTTGTTACCGGCCGGGGCGCGTCATGTCCCGCCTGACCCACGGAGACCCAACGCCATGACGCTCGAACCCTTCCTGCTGGAGATCCTGGTCTGCCCGCGCTGCCACGCGAAGCTGAACGAGCGCGACGAGGCCGGTCAGCCCGAGCTGGTCTGCACCGGCGCCGACTGCGGGCTGATCTACGAGATCCGCGACGGCATCCCGCTGCTGCTGGTGGACGAGGCCCGCCGCCCTGCCTGACCCTCCCCACCCGAGCGGACCCGGAGGTCCAGCCGCATGCTCGACGACAGCCTGCTCGACGACCCGGCCGCCCTCCAACGCGCCGACCGGGACCACGCCCTGCTGGCGCTGGCCGGCGCCGGCGCCCGGGTGCGGACCGCGCTACGGCTGGCGGACGCGGCCGGCCTGAGCCGGCTGCGCCCCGAGGGACGGCCGCGGGCCGTCCTGGTGGCCGGGCCCGGCAGTGCGCTGACGGCCGGTCAGGCACTGGCCGCACTGGCCGGCAACGGCACCCTGGTGTACCCGCTGGCCCCGGCGGACGCCCGGCCCAGTGACTCGTTCAGCATCGGCCTCAGCTGGCAACTGCCCGGCTGGGCAGGACCGTTGGACCTGCTGGTGGTGGCCAGCGCGGACGGCGTCGAGGACGGGCTGATCAGGCTCGCCGAGCAGGCCTACGCGCGCGGCTGCGCGATCGCCGTGATCACCCCCGAGGGCCGGCCGCTGGCCGAGGCCGCACTGCAGGTGCGCGCGCTGCCCCTGCCGTACGTGCCCTCCGCCGTCGAGGAGCCCACCGGGCCCGCCGCCGAGCCCGACCTGCCCACCGAGGACCCGGGGGCGTTCTGGGCCTACCTCGCCCCGCTGCTGGCCCTGGCCGCCCGGATCGACGTGGTCCAGCTCGGGGCCACCGCGCTGGGCTCCCTCGCCGACCTGCTGGACGAACTCGCGGTCCGGCACCGCCCCGACGCCGGCTCCTACCTCAACCCCGCCAAGGGGCTGGCGGCCCAACTGGCCGGCACCGTCCCGCTGCTGTGGAGCGACGGCGAGCTGGCCGCGGTGGCCGCCGAACGGTTCGCCGCGATGCTCGCCGACCGGGCCGGCCGACCCGCCGTCACCGGGCGGCTGCCGCAGGCCTTGATCGCGCACCGCGGCATGTTCACCGGTCAGCTCGCCGCCGGAGCCGACCCCGAGGACTTCTTCCGCGACCGGGTCGAGGAGCCGGACCCGCTCACCCTGCAGGTCCTGCTGCTGCGGCACACCCCGCAGGAGGTCCCGCCCAGCGCCGAGCCCGAGACGGTGCCGGAGCCCGGACCGGAGACCTACAGCGTCCGCCGCGCCACCCGGCTGGCCGCCGCCCACGACGTACGCCTGACCGAGTTCGCCGCCCACCGGGTCGAGCCGCTGGCCGCGCTGGCCGAACTGGTCGCGCTCGGCGACTTCGCCGCCGTCTACCTGGGTCTGGCGGCCGGTTCCGGGCAGTGACACAGGGTCGGCTAAGGTCACTCAGACACGATCGTCCGCCGAAGACCCATTCGTCGAAGACCTAGGAGCAGGGCCGCACCATGGACCGCCTCGCCAACACCGTCCGCCCCTACGCCTGGGGCTCGACCACCGCGATCCCGGCCCTGCTCGGCGAGCAGCCCACCGGTGAGCCGCAGGCCGAGCTCTGGCTGGGCGCCCACCCCGGTGACTCCTCCCGGGTGGACCGCGGCGCGGGCCAGGTGGCGCTCGCCGAGGTGATCGCCACCGACCCGGTCGGCGAGCTGGGCGAGGCCGCCGTCGAGCACTTCGGCCCGACCCTGCCGTTCCTGCTCAAGGTGCTGGCCGCCGAGCTCCCGCTCTCCCTGCAGGTGCACCCCAGCCGGGCCCAGGCCCAGGCCGGCTTCGCCGCCGAGGAGGCCGCCGGACTGCCCGTCGAGGCCGGCCACCGCAATTACAAGGACGCCAACCACAAGCCCGAACTCATTTGCGCGCTGGACGAGTTCGACGGCCTGTGCGGCTTCCGCGACCCGCTGGCCACCGCCGACCTGATGGACCGGCTGGCCGTGCCGGGCCTGGCGCCGCTGATCGACCTGCTGCGCACCAAGCCCGCCGAGCAGGCGCTGCGCGAGACCCTGGCCACCGTGCTGTCCACCGACCCGGCCGTGGTCGCCGTCACCGTCAAGGAGCTGGCCGAGGCGCTGAACCGGCAGCTGGCCGCCCAGCCCGCCTCCCCGCACGCGCTGGAGTGGGCGGGCTACGCCTACGCCGCCAAGCACTTCCCGGGCGACCCGGGTGTGCTGGCCGCGCTGCTGCTCAACGTGGTCCGGCTGCAGCCGGGCGAGGCGCTCTACCTGGGCGCCGGCGTCCCGCACGCCTACCTGCACGGCACCGGCGTCGAGATCATGGCCAACTCCGACAACGTGCTGCGCTGCGGGCTCACCCCCAAGCACGTGGACGTCCCCGAGCTGCTCAAGGTGGTCATCTTCGAGGCCGGCGACCCCGGCGTGCTGCGCCCGGTGGCGAGCGAGGACGGCGAGGAGCTCTTCCCGGTCCCGATCGACGAGTTCCGGCTCTCCCGCTTCACGCTGACCGCCGACGGCCCGCAGCGCACGGTCGACGGCCGCACGGCCCAGATCCTGCTCTGCACCGAGGGCGCCGTGCTGCTCACCGACGCCGCCGGCGGGCGGCTGGAGCTGACCCGGGGTCAGTCCGCCTACCTGCCGGCCACCGGCACCGACACCCTGCTGACCGGTACCGGCGTGCTCTTCCGCGCCACCGTCACCCTCTGAGGAGTTCTAAGACGTGAGCGCCGAAGGCGGAACGAAGGCGCTGCTCGCGGCGCTGGGAGCGAACCTGGCGATCGCGGTGAGCAAGTTCACCGCCTTCGCGTTCACCGGCTCCTCCTCGATGCTCGCCGAGGGCGTGCACTCGGTGGCCGACTCCGGCAACCAGGTGCTGCTGCTGATCGGCGGCAAGCGCGCGACCAGGGACGCCGACGAGGAGCACCCGTTCGGCTACGGCCGTGAGCGGTACGTCTACGGCTTCCTGGTCGCCATCGTGCTGTTCAGCCTCGGCGGCCTGTTCGCCCTCTACGAGGGCATCGAGAAGATCCGCCACCCGCACGAACTGCACGGCTGGTACTGGGCGGTGGGCGTGCTGGTGTTCGCGGTCCTGATGGAGGGCTGGTCCTTCCTGACCGCCTTCCGGGAGGCCGCCAAGGACAAGGGCACGCTCGGCTGGGCCGCCTACATCCGCCGGGCCAAGGCCCCCGAGCTGCCGGTGGTGCTGCTCGAGGACACCGGCGCGCTGATCGGCCTGGTGCTGGCGCTGTTCGGCGTCGGCCTCACCGTGATCACCGGCGACGGCATCTGGGACGGCATCGGCACCACCGCCATCGGCGCGCTGCTCGCCGTGATCGCCGTGGTGCTGGCGCTGGAGACCAAGTCGCTGCTGATCGGCGAGAGCGCCGACCGGCAGTCGGTGGAGCAGATCCGGGCCGCCCTGCTGGACAGCCCCGCGATCACCTCGGTGATCCACCTGCGAACCCTGCACGTCGGCCCGGAGGAGCTGCTGGTCGCCGCCAAGATCGGGGTGCACCGCGAGGACAGCGCCGAGCTGATCGCCCAGACGATCGACGACGCCGAGGTCCGGGTGCGCGCCGCCGTCCCGATCGCCCGCGCCATCTACCTGGAGCCGGACGTCTATTCGGCCGCCAAGGCGGCCGCCGGCCCCGACCCGGAGGCCACTCCCGGTGGGCGCGGCTCGCACTGAACGGGCCCACGCCCCGAGTCCCTCGGTGTAGATTCGTCACCAGTGCCAAACGTCGCTGCTGATGGCGGTCGATCCGGGCTCGCCCCGGGTCGAGGGAGAGAGGTCCTCCGACGGATTGTGCCGCAGCAGCAGGGTGCCGCCGTCGTCGGTGCGCCGCCCTGCCGCCAAGCACACCCGTACGCAAAGGCCCACGCAGCGAGGAGTTTTCGCATGTCGTCCAAGCTCAACGGTGACTTCAAGGTCGCCGACCTCTCCCTGGCGCCGTTCGGTCGCAAGGAGATCCAGCTCGCCGAGCACGAGATGCCCGGTCTGATGTCGATCCGCAAGGAGTTCGCCGCCACGCAGCCGCTGGCCGGCGCCCGGATCACCGGTTCGCTGCACATGACGGTGCAGACCGCGGTGCTGATCGAGACGCTGACCGCGCTCGGCGCCGACGTGCGCTGGTGCTCCTGCAACATCTTCTCCACCCAGGACCACGCCGCCGCCGCCATCGCGGTCGGCCCGGAGGGCACCCCCGAGGACCCGTCGGGCGTGCCGGTCTTCGCCTGGAAGGGCGAGACCCTGGAGGAGTACTGGTGGTGCACCGAGCAGGCGCTCACCTGGCCGAACGGCCAGACCCCGAACATGATCCTGGACGACGGCGGTGACGCCACGCTGCTGATCCACAAGGGCGTGGAGTTCGAGAAGGCCGGCGCCGCGCCGGACCCGTCCACCGCCGACAACGACGAGTTCCGGATCATCCTGGAGCTGCTCAACCGCACGCTGGCCGAGTCGCCGCGCAAGTGGACCGAGGTCGCCGCCACCATCAAGGGCGTCACCGAGGAGACCACCACCGGCGTGCACCGCCTGTACGAGATGCACCGGGACGGCAAGCTGCTCTTCCCGGCGATCAACGTCAACGACGCCGTCACCAAGTCGAAGTTCGACAACAAGTACGGCTGCCGCCACTCGCTGATCGACGGCATCAACCGCGCCACCGACGTGCTGATCGGCGGCAAGGTCGCGGTCGTCTGCGGCTACGGCGACGTGGGCAAGGGCTGCGCCGAGTCGCTGCGCGGCCAGGGCGCCCGGGTCATCATCACCGAGATCGACCCGATCTGCGCGCTGCAGGCCGCGATGGACGGCTACCAGGTCACCACCCTGGAGGAGGTCGTCTCGATCGCCGACATCTTCATCACCACCACGGGCAACAAGGACATCATCCTTGCCTCCCACATGGAGCAGATGAAGCACCAGGCGATCGTCGGCAACATCGGCCACTTCGACAACGAGATCGACATGGCCGGTCTGGCCGCGCTCCCCGGCGTGGTGAAGACCGAGGTCAAGCCGCAGGTGCACGAGTGGCGCAAGGCCGACGGCCGCACGATCATCGTGCTCTCCGAGGGCCGGCTGCTGAACCTGGGCAACGCGACCGGTCACCCGTCCTTCGTGATGTCCAACTCCTTCGCGAACCAGACCATCGCGCAGATCGAGCTGTTCACCAAGACCGAGCAGTACCCGGTCGGTGTCTACGTGCTGCCCAAGCACCTGGACGAGAAGGTGGCCCGCCTCCACCTGGACGCCCTCGGCGTCAAGCTCACCACCCTGACCAAGGACCAGGCCGACTACATCGGCGTCCCGGTCGAGGGCCCGTACAAGGCGGAGCAGTACCGCTACTGACCAGACGGTGAGCTGAGCTGACCCGAACGCGGCCGCAGGGCCGGTGCGCCCCCGTGGTGCACCGACCCTGCGGCTTCGTCAGTCCAGCACCCGGGTGGTCCACTTGCTGTCGTCCAGCCCGAACAGCGTGATCTTCCCCAGCAGGCCGGTGGCTCCGCCGACCTCGTTCAGCATGTCGCCCGCGTACTGCCCCTCGACGCAGACCTGCAGGCCCTGGTCGGTCGTGCAGAGCGGCGGGCTCACCTGGAAGCCGGGAGGCGCGCCCTGACCGATCGACACGGTCGGCTGCGGTTCCGGCGCGGTCGGCGTCGGCGGGATCGGCTTGACGGTCACCGAGACGGACGTCGTGCCCTTCTGGAAGATGATGTTGAAGTCCCACGCGGTGCTGGGGCCTTCACTGCGCTCCGGACGGTCCAGCGTGGTCATGATCGGCTTGAAGTCGGCCGGCACCCCCGTGATCCGCAGCGGCAGCGGCACCTGGGCGACCTTGACCGTCACCCCGGCTGCCACCCGCAGCAGAGTCGGCTCCGGGTCCGGGTAGTTGGTCGGGTACGAGTCCAACTCGACCCAGTTGCCCGTTGCCGCCTGCCAGCGGAGCATCGCGTGCCCCTCGGTCGGATGCGCGGGGTCGGCGGCGATCCAGTACGCGGGTCGGCCGTTCACCGGCGGGGCGTCCACCTTGGCGACCGGCGGTGCGGAGCCCGGCCCCGCGGCGGGCAGGCTCGGCGTGGTGCCGGTCGGGTAGACCTTGAGCCGGATCCGCGGTGCGTCGATCCCGGTGCTGCCGCGCGCCTCGGCCGCCGTACCGTCCTCGTAGCTGGCCTCGTAGCTGACCCCCGCCTTCCCGCCCACCCAGTCGGGCAGCCAACCGAAGCTCGCCTCGGCCACCAGCGGGTCGCTGCCGGTGGCGGGGACGAAGCCGTCCTGCTGTCCGTGCGCCGGGACCGCGTTGGCGTCGCCCGAGGGCGTGGCGCTGCCGCTGTCGCTGGCGGTGGGCGTCGAGTCGGTGCGCAGGCCCGGTGTGTCGGCACGTCCGCCGGAGCCGGACGGCAGTACCGCCAGCGTGGTCACGACCACCGCCGCGACCACCGCCGCCGAGCCGACCGCCATCCGCTGCCGGCGCCTGCGGGTCCGGCCGATGCGGATCGCCTGCGCTGCGCTGACGGTGCTCGCCGGAGCGGCACTCTCAGTCAACCGGACCATGCCGTCCACGAGTTCGGGCATCTCCTCGGCCATCATGACATCCTCTCTGCGGCGGTGACCGGCCGGACGACCAGCAGGCGGCGCAAGGCGTCCAGCCCGCGCGAGGTCTGGCTCTTCACGTTGCCGGTAGAGCAGCCCAGCGTCTCGGCGGTCTGCTCGACGGACAGGTCGCAGTAGTGCCGCAGCACCACTGCGGCCCGCTGCCGGGGCGGCAGTTCGGCCAGCGCTCGCCGCAGGTCGAGCCCGGCCTCCAGGTCCGCCGGCGCGCTCGCCCGCTCCACCGGCTCCGCGGCGTGCCGCGCGGTGAACCGGCCCCAGCCGGACCGCTGCTCGGCCAGGAACGTGTTCACCAGCACCCGCCGGGCATACCCGTCGACGTTGTCCGCCCGGGAGACCCGCCCCCAGCGGGTGTACAGCTTGGTGATGGTCTCCTGGACCAGGTCGTCCGCGCGGTGCCAGTCCCCGCACAGCAGGTAGGCCACCTTGCGCAGCCACCCCGCCCTCGACGCGACGAATTCGGTGAACTCGTCGTCGTGTTTCGCCTTGGCCATCGGCGGCCACGCTCCTCTCAGCGGCAGCACTCCCCGGCACTGCTCGACCCCCTGATGCGACCGACCACCCGAAAGGTTGCACGGAGGGTTCGACATGCTCTCCACGTAGGCTTCGACCCATGCCCAACGGCCGCTACTCCCACCACGACCCGCACGACGGCACGCCCCTCGGCGAGGAGCGGTTCAGCTGCGCGCCCGGGCCGGCCGGCTGGCGCTACGTCTCCAAGACCTACGCCGCCGACGGCACCGTGCTCAGCACCCTCGACCTCACCCTCGACTCGCGCAGCCGCCCGCTCCGGATGGAACTGCGCTCCGGCGGCTGGCAGGTGCGCGGGGGAGCGGTGGACGGGGTCGCCTGGGTGCGCACCGACCCCGCCGACCCGACCGGTGCCGCGGCCGCCGAGGGCCACGACCGGGCCCATGGCTTCGCCGGCGACTCGCCCGCGTTCCTGATCGCCACCGCCCGGCTGCTCGGCCTCGCCGCCGGCGCGAGCGCGCGGGTGCGGCTGGTCTCCTTCAGCGGCGCGGCGCTGGCGCCACGCACCTTCGACCAGGGTTGGACACTCGCCTCGGTCGAGCAGCACGCCACCGACACCGGACCGCTGCAGGTCGAGCGCTACCAGGTGGCCGACCTGGAGACCGGTGAGCAGCGGGAGGTCCACCTGGCCGGTGACGTACTGCTGGCCGCGCCCGGGATCGAGCTCGAGGAGCTGGAGTCGCCGCCCAACACCTGGCCGAGCTGGGACTGACCGCTCAGCCCGGCAGCGCGAATCCGCCGTCCGCGACGGGCGCGGTCGCCGGCGGCGCATCCTGCGGCTCGGCGGCCCGGACCGGCAGCACCGGGGGCGGGGTGACCTGGACCGGCACCACCGGGGGCGGCTGCACCGGCGCCGGCGGCACTGGCGCCGGCTGGACCGGCGCCTGCGGCACGGGCGCCGACTGCACGGGCGCCTGCGGCACGGGCGCGGATGGCGCCGGCGCTTGGGGCGGCACACCCAGGTACCGCACCGGCGCGGCCGGGGGCGCGAACTGAGGCATCGGCGGCGCGAACGGTGACGGGACCGGGACGGGGACCGGGGGAGCGTACGGGGACGGGGCCATCGGCTGCGCGTACGGAGCGGCTGCCGCCGCCCGCTGCCACTCACGCCGCTGCCGCTCGGTCAGCACCGCGCCGAGGTACAACGCCGGGTGCAGGCCCGCCGGCACCGGCCACTGGGTCCGCATCGCCACGTCCCCGGCCAACTGGTGCGCCATCCGGAACGCCACCTCTGCATCCAACTGGTCGGCCCGGCCGAGCAGCTGGCGGATCGCCAGCCAGAGTCCCTCGGGCACCGAGGACAGGTCCAGGCGGACCAGATCGGTCCCCAGCGCGGCCATCACCTGCGGCGGCGGCGCCACCACCGGACCCGTCGACCGGCCTGCCGGCACCCGCTCCCGGACCACGATGGTGCCCGCGAAGATGTCACCGAGGCGCCGCCCGTCGGAGTTGACCAGCGAGGTGATGGCCGCCGGGACCCCGGTCAGCAGGATGATCTCGATGATCCCGACCAGCCCCCGGACCAGCGCATGCCGGAACCGGGCCGGCCCGCCGTCCAGCCGGACCACCCGCAGCCCCAGTGCCATCTTCCCCAGCGACCGCCCGTGGGTCAGCGTCTCCACCGTGACCGGGACGGCGACCAGGAAGAACACCATCATGCAGATCATCAGCGCCGCCGCGGCAGCGCCGTCCAGCCCCTCCAGCAGGGTCAGCAGCAGCACGGTGACGATGAAGAACGCGGCGAACTCCACCGCCAGATCCAGCACTACGGCCAACGCCCGGCTCGGCAGCTTCGCCGTCCGCAGGCCGAGAACCACGGCCTCACCCGTCACCAGGTCGCTCACTGAACCCCGCCCGTCCACTCGGTCACGTATCGCGCCAACCCTACGGACCCGCCTGATGCCGGGGAAGGCCGGTCCCAGCGGGCCCGCTCTCTGGCAAGCTGACCCCGCTCGTTCTGTTCGTCCTCCCGTTCGTCCTTCTGTTCGCCCTCCCTGGAGCTGAGTCGTCATGGACCTGGATGTCTTCGTCGCCGCCCATCAAGCGCAGTGGGCGCGGCTGGAGACGCTCAGCAGGCAGCGCAGGCTCACCGGCGAGGAGGTGGACGAGCTGGTGCTGCTCTACCAGCGGGTCACCGGCCACCTGGCAAGGGTCCAGGCCACCGCGCCCGACCCGGCCCTGGTCGGGCGCCTGACCACGCTGGTCGCCCGGGCCCGCACCGCCGTCACCGGCAGCCGGGCAGCCGGTTGGCGCGACGCCGCCCGCTACTTCACCGTCAGCTTCCCCGCCGCGCTCTACCGTTCCCGGCGCTGGTGGCTACCGGTGGCCGTGATCTCGCTGCTCGTCTCCGCACTGATCGCCTGGTGGGTCGCCACCCACCCCGAGGTCCGCGACAGCCTCGCCACCCCCACTGAACTGCGGGAGATGACCCGCCCCGGCGGCGCCTACGAGGCGTACTACTCCGACCGCCCGGCCAGCTCCTTCGCTGCCCAGGTCTGGACGAACAACGCCTGGATAGCCGCCGAGTGCCTGGTCTTCGGGGTCTTCCTCGGCCTGCCGGTGCTCTGGGTGCTCTTCGGCAACGTGCTCAACCTCGGCGTCGGCATCGGCCTGATGGCCTCCGCGGGCCGACTGGACCTCTTCCTGGGCCTGCTGCTCCCGCACGGACTGCTCGAGCTGACCGCCGTCTTCGTCGCCGCGGGCATGGGCCTGCGCCTGGGCTGGACGGTGATCGACCCCGGCCCCCGCACCCGCTCGGTGGCGCTGGCCGAACAGGGCCGCGCCATCATCGGCATGGCCATCGGCCTGGCCGTGATGCTCTTCGTGAGCGGCCTGCTGGAAGCGTTCGTCACGCCGTCCGGTCTGCCCACCTGGGCCCGGATCGGTATCGGAGTGACCGCAGAGGTGCTCTTCCTTCTCTATGCCCTCCTCCTCGGCCGTCGCGCGGCAGCCACCGGGGAGACCGGCGACGTCGAGTCCGCCGACCGCGACGACCTCCAGCCGGTGGCGGGATGACCCCCGATGACCTGGTAGTCTTCTCTTCGCGCCGACCGAACCGTTGACACGGAACCGGAAGGCTAGTAGATTCGAACGGTTGGGACGGACTGGACAAACAGCCCGGACCGAGCGTAGTGTCTATGACACGGCAGGCCGAGGCGAGGCATCCACGCGGATGCGGCCCGGCAAGCCCCCTCCCTCAGCGGGAATTCGGCAAGAAATCGGCTGGTAAACAGCACGAATCGGGTCTGATAAGCTGAGAACACGAAAGAACGAAACGCCCGGAGAGCTTGCTGGAAAGCGGCTTGAAGGAAGTGTCCGTTCCTTGAGAACTCAACAGCGTGCCAAAAGTCAACGCCAGATATGTTGACATCCCCGGCCTCGATCGTCTGATCGGGGTTGGAGATTCCTTTTGAAGTAAAACACTAGCGAGGACGCAGTGCACGGGGTCGGCCTATTCCGCCGATTGTCGTGCCGCTCTGCGCGGGTGTCGACCCGATTACGGGAAAACATTCACGGAGAGTTTGATCCTGGCTCAGGACGAACGCTGGCGGCGTGCTTAACACATGCAAGTCGAACGGTGAAGCCCTTCGGGGTGGATCAGTGGCGAACGGGTGAGTAACACGTGGGCAATCTGCCCTGCACTCTGGGACAAGCCCTGGAAACGGGGTCTAATACCGGATATGACCTGGGACCGCATGGTTCTGGGTGTAAAGCTCCGGCGGTGCAGGATGAGCCCGCGGCCTATCAGCTTGTTGGTGGGGTAATGGCCTACCAAGGCGACGACGGGTAGCCGGCCTGAGAGGGCGACCGGCCACACTGGGACTGAGACACGGCCCAGACTCCTACGGGAGGCAGCAGTGGGGAATATTGCACAATGGGCGAAAGCCTGATGCAGCGACGCCGCGTGAGGGATGACGGCCTTCGGGTTGTAAACCTCTTTCAGCAGGGAAGAAGCGCAAGTGACGGTACCTGCAGAAGAAGCACCGGCTAACTACGTGCCAGCAGCCGCGGTAATACGTAGGGTGCGAGCGTTGTCCGGAATTATTGGGCGTAAAGAGCTCGTAGGCGGCCTGTCGCGTCGGATGTGAAAGCCCGGGGCTTAACCCCGGGTCTGCATTCGATACGGGCAGGCTAGAGTGTGGTAGGGGAGATCGGAATTCCTGGTGTAGCGGTGAAATGCGCAGATATCAGGAGGAACACCGGTGGCGAAGGCGGATCTCTGGGCCATTACTGACGCTGAGGAGCGAAAGCGTGGGGAGCGAACAGGATTAGATACCCTGGTAGTCCACGCCGTAAACGTTGGGAACTAGGTGTTGGCGACATTCCACGTCGTCGGTGCCGCAGCTAACGCATTAAGTTCCCCGCCTGGGGAGTACGGCCGCAAGGCTAAAACTCAAAGGAATTGACGGGGGCCCGCACAAGCAGCGGAGCATGTGGCTTAATTCGACGCAACGCGAAGAACCTTACCAAGGCTTGACATATATCGGAAACGGCTAGAGATAGTCGCCCCCTTGTGGTCGGTATACAGGTGGTGCATGGTTGTCGTCAGCTCGTGTCGTGAGATGTTGGGTTAAGTCCCGCAACGAGCGCAACCCTTGTTCTGTGTTGCCAGCACGCCTTTCGGGGTGGTGGGGACTCACAGGAGACTGCCGGGGTCAACTCGGAGGAAGGTGGGGACGACGTCAAATCATCATGCCCCTTATGTCTTGGGCTGCACACGTGCTACAATGGTCGGTACAAAGGGCTGCGATGCCGCGAGGCGGAGCGAATCCCAAAAAGCCGGCCTCAGTTCGGATTGGGGTCTGCAACTCGACCCCATGAAGTTGGAGTTGCTAGTAATCGCAGATCAGCATGCTGCGGTGAATACGTTCCCGGGCCTTGTACACACCGCCCGTCACGTCACGAAAGTCGGTAACACCCGAAGCCGGTGGCCTAACCCTTGGGAGGGAGCCGTCGAAGGTGGGACCAGCGATTGGGACGAAGTCGTAACAAGGTAGCCGTACCGGAAGGTGCGGCTGGATCACCTCCTTTCTAAGGAGCACATAGCCGGTTGCGAGCGAATGTCTCGCACGGTTGCTCATGGGTGGAACGTTGACTATTCGGCACACTGGGTGATGGTTCGTGAGTACTGCTTCGGCGTGGAAAGCGTTCTTGAGTCTGGTGTGTCGGGCACGTTGTTGGGTCCTGAGGGAACGGCCGTCATGGTCTGAACCTCGAGGATGCCGGTCCCACGGACAGTACTCGTTTTCGGGTGGTGTAGGTGGGTGTCTGGTCGTTGTTTGAGAACTGCACAGTGGACGCGAGCATCTGTGGCCAAGTTTTTAAGGGCGCACGGTGGATGCCTTGGCACCAGGAACCGATGAAGGACGTGGGAGGCCGCGATAGGCCCCGGGGAGCTGTCAACCGAGCTTTGATCCGGGGGTGTCCGAATGGGGAAACCCGGCAGTCGTCATGGGCTGTCACCCGCACCTGAACACATAGGGTGCGTGGAGGGAACGCGGGGAAGTGAAACATCTCAGTACCCGCAGGAAGAGAAAACAACCGTGATTCCGGGAGTAGTGGCGAGCGAAACCGGATGAGGCTAAACCGTATTGGTGTGAGACCCGGCAGGGGTTGCCGATACGGGGTCGTGGGAAAGTTCTTCAGTCGTCTGCCGGCGGCTGGGTGAGTCAGAAACCGTTGGTGTAGTCGAAGGACATGCGAAAGGTCCGGCGTAGAGGGTAAGACCCCCGTAGACGAAACATTAGCGGCTCACTTGAGCTTCTCCCAAGTAGCACGGAGCCCGAGAAATTCCGTGTGAATCTGGCGGGACCACCCGCTAAGCCTAAATATTCCCTGGTGACCGATAGCGGATAGTACCGTGAGGGAATGGTGAAAAGTACCGCGGGAGCGGAGTGAAATAGTACCTGAAACCGTGTGCCTACAAGCCGTGGGAGCGTCGTTGGTCTTCGGACCAGCCGTGACTGCGTGCCTTTTGAAGAATGAGCCTGCGAGTTTGCGGTGTGTAGCGAGGTTAACCCGTGTGGGGTAGCCGTAGCGAAAGCGAGTCCGAATAGGGCGTTTGAGTTGCATGCCCAAGACCCGAAGCGGAGTGATCTAGCCATGGGCAGGTTGAAGCGCGGGTAAGACCGTGTGGAGGACCGAACCCACCAGGGTTGAAAACCTGGGGGATGACCTGTGGTTAGGGGTGAAAGGCCAATCAAACTCCGTGATAGCTGGTTCTCCCCGAAATGCATTTAGGTGCAGCGTCACGTGTTTCTTGCCGGAGGTAGAGCACTGGATAGGCGATGGGCCTCACCGGGTTACTGACCTTAGCCAAACTCCGAATGCCGGTAAGTGAGAGCGTGGCAGTGAGACTGTGGGGGATAAGCTCCATGGTCGAGAGGGAAACAGCCCAGAACACCGACTAAGGTCCCTAAGCGTGTGCTAAGTGGGAAAGGATGTGGAGTCGCAGAGACAACCAGGAGGTTGGCTTAGAAGCAGCCACCCTTGAAAGAGTGCGTAATAGCTCACTGGTCAAGTGATTCCGCGCCGACAATGTAGCGGGGCTCAAGCACACCACCGAAGTCGTGTCATTCACAGAATACGTCCAACGACGCTGTGGATGGGTAGGGGAGCGTCGTGTTCCGGGTGAAGCGGCCGAGGAATCGAGTCGTGGACGGGATACGAGTGAGAATGCAGGCATGAGTAGCGATACAAGAGTGGGAAACTCTTGCGCCGATTGACCAAGGGTTCCTGGGTCAAGCTGATCTGCCCAGGGTAAGTCGGGACCTAAGGCGAGGCCGACAGGCGTAGTCGATGGACAACGGGTTGATATTCCCGTACCCGCTTTGAAGCGCCAACGCTGAACCTCTGAATGCTAAGGCCGTGAAGCCGGCCCGGAGTCTTCGGACAAAGGGACGTGGTGGAGCCGCTGATCCGACAGGGTATTAGGTGAGCGATGGGGTGACGCAGGAAGGTAGTCCAGCCCGGGCGGTGGTTGTCCCGGGGTAAGGGTGTAGGCCGAGTGGTAGGCAAATCCGCCACTCTTTAAGGCTGAGACCTGATGCCGAGCCGATTGTGGTGAAGTGGATGATCCTATGCTGTCGAGAAAAGCCTCTAGCGAGTTTCATGGCGGCCCGTACCCCAAACCGACTCAGGTGGTCAGGTAGAGAATACCGAGGCGTTCGGGTGAACTATGGTTAAGGAACTCGGCAAAATGCCCCCGTAACTTCGGGAGAAGGGGGGCCGGAACTGGTGGAGGCACTTGCTGCCCGAGCTGGGGCCGGCCGCAGAGACCAGCGAGAAGCGACTGTTTACTAAAAACACAGGTCCGTGCGAAGCCGTAAGGCGATGTATACGGACTGACGCCTGCCCGGTGCTGGAACGTTAAGGGGACCGGTTAGCTCCATTTCGGTGGGGCGAAGCTGAGAACTTAAGCGCCAGTAAACGGCGGTGGTAACTATAACCATCCTAAGGTAGCGAAATTCCTTGTCGGGTAAGTTCCGACCTGCACGAATGGCGTAACGACTTCTCGACTGTCTCAACCATAGGCCCGGTGAAATTGCATTACGAGTAAAGATGCTCGTTTCGCGCAGCAGGACGGAAAGACCCCGGGACCTTTACTATAGCTTGATATTGGTGTTCGGTTCGGCTTGTGTAGGATAGGTGGGAGACTTTGAAGCCTTGACGCCAGTCTTGGTGGAGTCGTCGTTGAAATACCACTCTGGTCGTGCTGGATGTCTAACCTGGGTCCGTGATCCGGATCAGGGACAGTGTCTGGTGGGTAGTTTAACTGGGGCGGTTGCCTCCTAAAGGGTAACGGAGGCGCCCAAAGGTTCCCTCAGCCTGGTTGGCAATCAGGTGTTGAGTGTAAGTGCACAAGGGAGCTTGACTGTGAGACCGACGGGTCGAGCAGGTGCGAAAGCAGGGACTAGTGATCCGGCGGTGGCTTGTGGAAGCGCCGTCGCTCAACGGATAAAAGGTACCCCGGGGATAACAGGCTGATCTTCCCCAAGAGTCCATATCGACGGGATGGTTTGGCACCTCGATGTCGGCTCGTCGCATCCTGGGGCTGGAGTAGGTCCCAAGGGTTGGGCTGTTCGCCCATTAAAGCGGTACGCGAGCTGGGTTTAGAACGTCGTGAGACAGTTCGGTCCCTATCCGCTGTGCGCGTAGGAGTGTTGAGAAGGGCTGTCCCTAGTACGAGAGGACCGGGACGGACGAACCTCTGGTGTGCCAGTTGTCCTGCCAAGGGCATGGCTGGTTGGCTACGTTCGGGAGGGATAACCGCTGAAAGCATCTAAGCGGGAAGCCTGCTTCGAGATGAGCACTCCCACCTCCTTGAGAGGGTAAGGCTCCCAGTAGACGACTGGGTTGATAGGCCGGATGTGGAAGCCCAGTAATGGGTGGAGCTGACCGGTACTAATAGGCCGAGGGCTTGTCCTCAGTTGCTCGCGTCCACTGTGTTGTTCTGAAACAACGACCCCATCCCGTTTGGTCACGGGGATGGTGCGGCGACAGTTTCATAGTGTTTCGGTGGTCATAGCGTGAGGGAAACGCCCGGTTACATTCCGAACCCGGAAGCTAAGCCTTACAGCGCCGATGGTACTGCAGGGGGGACCCTGTGGGAGAGTAGGACGCCGCCGAACAATCATTCAGAAGAAGCCCCCACCGTTTATTCGGTGGGGGCTTCTTCGCGTTTTGGCAGGTTACGATCCTTTCATGGCACGCCCCGCTCCCAAGAGCCGTCAGAACCAGCAGCCCGACCCCCAGCCCCGTCGCGAGGCGTTCGGCCTGGCCACCGACCCCTTCGCTTTGGAGACCTCGCACGAGGTTGCGGGGATGTACCTGGCACCGCCCGAGCGAGTGCTCGCCCTGCACCTGGACGCGGAGACGATGCTCCGCCCAAAGCTCCGGGAGGAGCTGGGCGAGCGGCAGGCTGAGCCGCTGCCGCCGGCCGTCCAGGAACTGCTCGCCAGTCTGGAGCGGACGACCGAGAAGGTGCAGGGCACGCTGCACCGTCGGCGGCGCGGAGTGGAGTTCCGCCGGTTCCTGTCGGAGCTGGACAGGGAGCTGCCGGAGGTCGGCGAGATCCACCTGATCTGCGACAACTACTTCACCCACAAGTCGCCCACCGTGGTGAACTGGCTGCGCGCCCACCCGCGGGTCACCATGCACTTCGCGCCCACCGAGCAGGCCTGGCTGGCCTGCGTGGAGCGTTGGTTCGCCTACCAGGCGGCGCGGGAGGCGTTCCACGGGGACAAGTCCTCGGCTGCCGGGCTGAGCCAGGGAATCGCCGGCTGGGCCGAGCAGAACGAGGCGGCGGACTCGCAGACCGAGTCCGAGGCGGCCGAGAGCGGCCGCGCCCACGTCTGGCTCAAGCCGTCCCACCTCTGAACACGTCCCACCTCTGAACGCGGAGGGAAGGCAGCAGCTCAGAGCCGCCCTGCCGCCTTGAGCGCCAGGTAGGCGTCCGCGAGCGCGGGCGGCAGGGTGGCCGGCGGGGCGTCCAGCACGGTGGCCCCGAGCCGGGTGAGCCGCTCCGCGACGGCCCGACGGTCGGCCTGGGCCTGCTCGGCGGCGGCCGCGCCGTAGACCGCCTGCACGGTCCCGCGTCCGGTGGCCAGCTCGGTCAGCCGCGGGTCGGCCACGCCGGCGACCACCACCTCGTGGCGTCGGGTGAGTCGGGGCAGCAGCGGCAGCAGACCGTCCTCGGCGGGGCCGGCGTCCAGGCCGGTGAGCAGCACGATCAGCGAGCGGCGCGGAGCCAGCCGCAGGGCGGCTGCGGTGAGCGCCCGCAGGTTCGTCTCGACCAGCGCGGGCTCCAGCAGGGCCATCGCGTGGGTGAAGGCCGGCAGCACCTCGGTGGCGGAGCGGCCCAGTACCGAGCCGCGCTGGTGCTGGTCGTGGGCGAGCAGGTCCACCCGGTCGCCGGCCTTGGTGGCCAGCGCGGTGAGCAGCAGCGCGGCGTCCAGCGCGGCGTCCAGGCGTGGCGCGTCCCCGACCCGGCCGGCCGAGGTTCGGCCGGTGTCCAGCACGATCAGGATGTGCCGGTCGCGCTCGGGCCGCCAGGTGCGGACCGCGACGGTGTGCCGGCGGGCGCTGGCCCGCCAGTCGATGGAGCGGACGTCGTCCCCGGGCAGGTACTCGCGCAGGCTGTCGAACTCGGTGCCCTGGCCACGGGTCAGCAGCGAGGTGCGACCGTCGAGTTCGCGCAGCCGGGCGAGCCGGGAGGGCAGGTGCTTGCGGCTGGTGAATGGCGGCAGCGCCCGCAGCGTCCAGGGGACCAGGTGCGATCCCTGACGGCCCGCCAGTCCGAGTGGGCCGAGCGAACGGATCGTCACCCGGTGCGAGTGGTGGTCGCCGCGCCGGGTGGGCCGCAGTTCGGTGCTGACCCGGCGTCGCTCGCCGGCCGGGACCAGCAGGCGGTGCCGAGAGGCCGTCAGGTCGGTGCCGGGCCGGAAGGCGGAGGGTGCCCAGGCGTCGCGCAGCCGCCCCCGCAGCGGGCGCCGGGACGGGTTGCTGACGGTCAGTGAGACGGTGGCGGGCTCGCCGAGCCGGACCGAGCTGTCGCCCTCCCGGGCCAGGTGCAGGGTCCGGACGGGAGCCGCGATCGCCAAGTCCAGCAGCACGCCGACAACCACCACACCGGTGACCAGCCCGATCCCGGCCCAGGAGGGCAGCACGAGCCCGACGAACAGGCTGCCCAGGGCGGCGAGCAGGGCGGTTCGGCCGGTCAGGGCCACGGCAGGACTCCTAGCTTTTGAAGTGCTTTCGAAACCGACCCGACCCGGCTCAGCGGGGTGCGGGGGTCTGGGCGAGCACGGCCTGGATCACCGAGTCGGCGGTCACGCCCTCCATCTCGGCCTCGGCCCGCAGCTGCACGCGGTGCCGCAGGGTGGGCAGCGCGAGCGCCTTGACGTCGTCGGGGGTGACGTAGTCGCGGCCGGCCAGCCAGGCCCAGGCCCGGGAGGTGTTGAGCAGCGCGGTCGCACCGCGCGGGGAGACGCCCAGCGAGAGCGAGGGCGACTGCCGGGTGGCCCGGCAGAGGTCCACGATGTAGGCGAGCACCTCGGGGGAGACGGTCAGCTTGGCGATCGCCTCCCGGGCGGCGGCCAGGTCGGCGGGGCCGGCCACCGGGCGCACGCCGGCGGCGTGCAGATCGCGCGGGTCGAAGCCGGCGGCGTGCCGGCTGAGCACCTGGAACTCCTGGTCACGGTCGGGCAGCGGCAGGATCAGCTTGAGCAGGAAGCGGTCCAGCTGGGCCTCGGGCAGCGGGTAGGTGCCCTCGTACTCCAGCGGGTTCTGGGTTGCCGCGACCAGGAACGGCACCGGCAGCGGCCGGGGCTCACCGTCGACGGTGACCTGGCGCTCCTCCATCGCCTCCAGCAGCGAGGCCTGGGTCTTCGGCGGGGTGCGGTTGATCTCGTCGGCGAGCAGCAGGTTGGTGAAGACCGGGCCGGGCTGGAAGGAGAACTCGGCGGTGCGGGCGTCGTAGACCAGGGAGCCGGTGACGTCGCCGGGCATCAGGTCGGGGGTGAACTGGATCCGCTTGGTCTGCAGGTTCAGCGCCGTCGACAGGGTGCGGATCAGCAGCGTCTTGGCGACTCCGGGGACGCCTTCGAGCAGCACGTGGCCGCCGCAGAGCAGCGCGACCACCAGACCGGTCACGGCGGGGTCCTGGCCGACCACGGCCTTGCCGATCTCGGCGCGCAGCGCGCTGAGCGCCTGCCGGGGGTCCGCAGACACAGGAGTGGGCTGCTCGGTCACGGCTGTCGTACCTGCCTTTCCAGGGCATCGAGGTCGTCGGCGAGCCGCAGCAGTGCGGCGTCGTCGGTGGGTGGCGGGCCGTACAGCAGCCCGGCGAGCTCGCCGGGCGGGCGCTGGTCGGCCAGCCGTTCGGTGAGGGCGGTCAGCAGGGCGTTGCCGTCCACCTCGCCGGCCGTCACGGGGACGCCGAGCGGCGGCGCGAGCCGGTGTCGGGTGGCCCGGCGCAGTGCCTCGGCGGCCCGGCCGCGGGCCTTGGCCAGCTGGTAGAGCCGGGCCCGGCCCTCGGTGGTCTCGGCGGCCCGGACCACCACCGGGAGCTGCTCGCTGACCAGCGGGCCGAGTCGGCGGGCCCGCCAGAGTGCGGCGAGCAGGGCGGCGAGAAACAGCTGGACGGTGGCCGCCCGCCAGCCGACCGGGATCAGCTCGGTGAGGGTCTTCTGCCCGGCGGCCACGGGGGCGGTGCCGTAGTCGGGCAGGTACCAGGTGAGGTGCGGCCGGCTGCCGAGCAGGGCGAGGGCGAGCGAGGCGTTGCCGTCGTGGGCCAGCCGCTGGTTGGTGAGGAAGCGGCCGGAGCCGATCACCACCACTTCGGCGCCGTCGGTGCTGATCGAGCTGGTCAGGGTGGGGTGGCCGTCGCGGGGGTAGCAGCCGGTGGCGCCGGCAGTGATCCGGTAGAGCCGGCCGCCGGCCTCGGCGCTGCCGGCCTGCTGGGCCGCGGGCAGGTCGCACTGCGGGGCGGTGCCGGCAGAGCTGACGGCCACCGGCGTGGTGTCGCCGCCGTAGGTCTGCACGGACGGGGTGAGCAGTTCGAGCGGCAGGTCGCCGGGCGAGATCAGGACCAGCCGGTGGTGTCCGGCGGCGCCGAGCGCGCGCAGCTGGTCGACCGTCAGGAGGTCCGGCAGCGGCACCACCACGGTGTCGTCCCTGGTGGGGGTGGCGGCGAGTGCGGCGGGGTCGGCGGTGCTGGAGACCTCGATCCCGCGGGCCCGCAGGAGCTGGGAGACGGCCTTGGTGCCGTCGGGGTCGGGAGAGCGCGGGTCGAGCGCGGCGTAGCCGGCCTTGTTGCCGAGGCCGGCTATCAGCAGGCCGGCCAGCAGCAGGAAGGCGCCGCCGGCCAGGAACCAGCGGGTGCGGAGCCAGAGCTGACGTGCCGTCGGGGTCAGGCTGCGGTGGTCGGCGGGGCTCGGGTCGACGCGGTCGGCGGTGCGTATGTCACGGGGGGTGGTGCTGGTGGTCACGCGGCGCCCGCCGGGGTCAGGTGGCTGGGACGGGTCTGGCGCAGCTGCCGGTCGAGCTCGGCGAGCCGCTGGTAGGCGGCCTGGTCGGCGGATCGGTCGCCGTAGGCGATGTCGTCGAAGAGGCGGGCGGCCTCGCGCAGCGCGACGGCCTGTTCGGGCAGGTGGCGGCCGGCCTCGGCGGCGGCCTCGTCGGCGGTGCGGCCGGGGCGCGGGTCGAGCAGGGTGCGCTCCTCGAGGTCGCGGACCAGGGCCCGCATCTGCTCGCGGACGGCTTGTGTCCACTCCCCGGCGGCGGCGTGCCGCTGCGCCGCCGCGCGGTGCTCCGCGGCGGTGCGCGGGCCGTCGGCGGCGAACAGCGCGGCGGCGGTGGTGGCGGCCCGGCCGGGGCGGCCGAGCCGCCACCAGAGCGCGCCGCCGAGCAGCACGGCGAGCACCAGGAACAGGATCAGTCCGGTGGTGCCGTTGCTCGCGGCGTTGCCGAGCTGCCCGAGCAGGTTGTCCAGTTGCTCCCAGAGCCAGTTGGTGATCCGCTGCAGCAGACCGGGGTCGTGGCGGTGGTACTCCGGCTTCAGCAGTTCTTCGCGCGCGGCCTCGCGGGCCGGATCGCGCGGCACGGTCACCGGGGCGCCGTCACCGGCGGCCCGGGCCCAGTCCCCCCAGGTCGGCATCGGGTCAGGCCGCCCCGGTCGGTCCGCCGGTCGGGGTGTCGACCGGCCCGGCGGTGGTGCCGGCCCAGCCGGTGCCGCCGTACTCCGGCAGCCCCGCGGCGCGGGCCAGCTCCAGGTCCAGCGCCTCGCGGCGGATCCGCTGGTCGACGTAGAGCAGTACGTGGATGCCGGCGCTGATCGGGACGGTCAGGGTCGCGCCGAGCACGCCGCCGATCGCGATGATCACCAGTGCGCCGAGCGGCTGCGGGGTGTTCGGGTCGGCGCCCAGCGCGGACAGCGGGTTGCTGTTGCTGACCCCGGCGATGGCGCTGAACGGCACCTCGATGATGCCGGCGAGCAGCGCGGCCAGCACGCCGCCGAGCAGGGTGATCCCGAAGATCCGCCACCAGGAGCCGCGGACCAGGCGGCGGGAGCGGGAGAGCGCGGCCTTGATGCCCTGCTTCTCCAGCATCAGCGCGGGGGTGGCCAGGTGCAGCTGCATGTAGACCCAGAGCGCCACCACGCTGCCCGCGATCAGCCCGAGAGCCAGGGTGACGTCAACGCCCGGGCTGGAGCCGCCGACCGCGAGGGCGATGATGCCGGGGAGCATGCCGACCACGACGATCCCGACGATGATCAGCAGGGTCAGCAGGGTCAGGCCGAGCAGCCGCCACAGCTGTGGGCGGGCGGCCCGCCAGGCGAGGCCGATGGAGACCTGCTCGCCGAGGATCGCCTTGCTGACCACCATGGTCAGCATCGCGGTCATCACCAGTCCGGCGAAGGCGCTGATCAGGTAGCTGACACCGAGCAGGATCACGGCGAGGGTGTTCTGATCGTCGTTGCGGGTGACATAGGTGAGCGCGGTGGCCGTGGTCTGGCTGAACACCGCGACCACCAGGGCGAGCGGCAGCACGGTGCGCCAGTGCTTGCGAGCGGTGGAGATCGAGCCGTCCAGGATCTCGCCGACGCCCAGCGGGCGCAGCGGGATCACCCCGGGCTTGGGGCTCGCCGGCTGCATGCCCCAGTTCGGCTGCCAGCCGGGCTTGCCGGCGCCGGGCTGGCCCCAGCCGGGCTGCCCGCCCTGGGCACCCCAGCCCGGCGGCGCTGTCCAGCCGCCCTGGGCGGGGCGCTGCGGGGGCACCTGGCCGGCGCGCGGGTCGCCGTACGCGCCGGGGTAGGGCGGCGCGGCCGGGGGCGCGGGAGTCGGTGCGGGGGCGGGCGCTGGCGCTGCGGTGGCCGACGGTGCGTCCGACCCGACGGGCGTGTCGGCCGGCGGCCGGACGTCTTCGGGCTCGGATCCGGACGAGCTGGGGGAGACCCAGCCCGGAGTGTCGGTCATCACTGCTCCTCGGCGCGGGGCGAGCGCCCCAGGACGGTGCATGGGGCGCATGCGTGCCGCCCATCGTGCCATGGTGGCGGCAGGCACCCCAGGGGTGCCGGGTTGCTGATCGACAACGGAGTCGACGGGGCCGTCGAAGCTTGGAGTTTGGGTGGATATGGGCGCTCTCACCAGCGGTTCGCCGGGGAGATTGGCACGGGTGTGCGGCAGGTCACAATCCGGTAATGAGAGGATGGGCTCATGAAAGGTCGCGTCCTCGTCGTAGATGACGACACCGCACTCGCCGAGATGCTCGGCATCGTGCTGCGTGGTGAGGGTTTTGAGCCGTATTTCGTCGCGGACGGGGACAAGGCGCTGGCCGCGTTCCGCGAGACCAAACCGGACCTCGTCCTGCTCGACCTGATGCTGCCCGGACGGGACGGAATCGACGTCTGCCGGCAGATCAGGTCCGAGTCCGGGGTGCCGATCGTGATGCTCACCGCGAAGACCGACACGGTCGACATCGTGGTGGGCCTGGAGTCCGGCGCCGACGACTACGTGGTCAAGCCGTTCAAGCCCAAGGAGCTGGTCGCCCGGGTCCGGGCGCGGCTGCGCCGGGCCGAGGAGCCCACCCCCGAGCAGCTGACCATCGGCGATCTGGTGATCGACGTGGCCGGCCACTCGGTCAAGCGGGACGGCCGGGGCATCCCGCTGACCCCGCTGGAGTTCGACCTGCTGGTCGCGCTGGCCCGCAAGCCCTGGCAGGTGTTCACCCGCGAGGTGCTGCTGGAGCAGGTCTGGGGCTACCGGCACGCGGCCGACACCCGGCTGGTCAACGTCCACGTCCAGCGTCTGCGCTCGAAGATCGAGAAGGACCCGGAGCGTCCGGAGATCGTGGTCACCGTCCGCGGTGTCGGCTACAAGGCCGGACCCAGCTGACGTGACGCACCAGATCCACCCCTCCCCGGCCGGCGCCCCGGCCGGGGAGGCGCACATACCGGGCACCGGCGCCACCCGCGCGGCGGTGTCGCCCCTCGGGCTGCTCCGCCGCCGGCTGGGCAGCCCCTTCCACCGCCTCTCGGCGCTCTACCGGCGCTCGATCCAGTTGCGGGTGGTCGCTGCCACGCTGGTGCTCTCGGTCGCGCTGGTCATGGTGCTCGGCGTGGTGGTGATGGCCCAGGTCCGCCAGGGCCTGCTGGACAGCAAGAAGCGCACCGCGCAGAGCCAGGCCTACGGCGGTTTCACCACCGCCCAGAAGCAGAGCGACCTGCTGCGCGACGCCCGCGCCAAGACCGGCAACACCACCGATGCCAGCGCCGGCGAGACCAGTACCTGGCTGACCGACCAGGTCTCCGGGCTGGCCAGCGGCGGCCAGGGCGTCTACCTGGTGATCGGCACCGTGCCGTCCAGCGACCAGAACGCGATCGCCACCAGCACCCCGCTGCTCACCGCCCGGGCCTCCGAGGACGTGGCGCTCAACAGCATCCCGTCCGAGCTGGCCACCGAGGTGGCGAGGGACCCGAGCCACCTGCCGCACGAGCAGGCCACCACGATCCACCGCACCTCCGCCTCCGGGCAGCCGGTCTCGGAGTCGGGGCTGGTCATCGGCAAGCAGCTGAGCGGACCCGACGGCAGCCCGTACCAGCTCTACTTCGCGTTCTCCTTCGTCCAGGAGGACAACACCCTGAGCCTGGTCACCGGCACGGTGGCCACCGCGGGGCTGTTCATCGTCGCGCTGCTCGGCTGCATCGCCTGGCTGGTCGTCCGTCAGGTGGTCACCCCGGTGCGGATGGCCGCCGGCATCGCCGAGCGGCTGGCCGACGGGCACCTCGAAGAGCGGATGAAGGTCACCGGGACCGACGACATCGCCCGGCTCGGCGAGTCCTTCAACCGGATGGCGGGCGCGCTGCAGACCCAGATCCGCCAGCTCGAGGAACTCTCCCGGGTGCAGCGGCGGTTCGTCTCGGACGTCTCGCACGAGCTGCGCACCCCGCTGACCACGGTGCGGATGGCCGCCGACCTGATCTACGACAGCCGCGAGGACCTGGACCCGATGGCGGCCCGCTCCGCCGAGTTGCTGCAGGGCCAGCTGGACCGGTTCGAATCGCTGCTCGCCGACCTGCTGGAGATCAGCCGGTTCGACGCCGGGGCGGCGATCCTGGACGCCGAGCCGGTGGACCTGCGCGACATCGTGCACCGGGTGGTCGAGGCGGCCGACCCGCTGGCCCGGCTCAAGGGCAGCGCCGTGGTGCTGCGCGGGGCCGACAAGCCGGTGGTCGCCGAGGTCGACCCGCGCCGGATCGAGCGGATCCTGCGCAACCTGGTGGTCAACGCGCTGGAGCACGGCGAGGGCCGCGACGTGGTGATCCAGCTGGGCTCCGCCGAGGGCGCGGTCGCGGTCGGCGTACGGGACTACGGCATCGGGCTCAAGCCCGGCGAAGCCTCCCGGGTCTTCCACCGGTTCTGGCGGGCCGACCCCTCGCGGGTGCGGACCACCGGCGGCACCGGCCTGGGCCTGTCGATCGCCGTCGAGGACGCCCATCTGCACGGCGGCTGGCTGCAGGCCTGGGGCGAGCCCGGCGGCGGCTCGCACTTCCGGCTCACCCTGCCGCGCACCCGCGGCGGCGAGATCGGCCGGGCGCCGTTCCGCCTGGAGCCCGAGGACTCGCGGCACAACCGGGGCCTGCGGGCCCAGGGCACCCCGTACCGGCGGGCGCTGCCGGCCGGCGCCACCGCGCTGACCGCCAACGGCGAGCCGACCGTGATCCCGGAGACCCCCGGCGGCGCGGGCGCGGGGCTCGGCCCCGGGCTCGGCGGGGTACTGAGCATCGCCGGGCCGGCGGTCGGCCAGCGCCGACTGCCGGAGGCCCCGGTCGCGGACCCGTCGGACGTCCGGGCGGTGGGTGCGGGGTACGGTGCGACCGGCGCCCAGGTGGTGGTCGACCGCAGCCGGCTGCCGCAGCCGGCGGAGGCGGGACCGGACCCGCGGGAGCAGCAGGGCGTCGACGACGCCGGGAGCACGAAGGCGGAGGGGGCGCGGGGTGGCGAGCAGTAGCGGCCGGACCGGCCGAAGCTGGGCGGGGACGCTCTGGGTCTCGCTGACCGTGCTGCTCGCGGCCGGCTGCGCCACGATGCCGGACAGCGGCGACCCCGAGTCGGTGCAGCCGCCGCAGGGCGCGGGCGCCGACCAGGGTGTCCAGGTACGGGTGATCCCGATGCCGCCGCGCGACGGGCTGTCGCCGCGTGCGGTGCTGCAGAACTTCCTGGACGCCTCGGTCGCCGACGAGGCCGACTACCGGACCGCCAAGCAGTACCTGACCCCGGACGGTGTCGACCACTGGAACCCGAACAACGGTGCGGTGGTGCTCAAGAGCACCGCGCTGCAGAACCCGGTGGGCGAGGACAGCGGCGACCAGGCTTCGCTGACCATCAGCTCGCCCGAGATCGGCGAACTGGACGACAAGCACACCTACCGGCCGCAGGTCGACACGCAGCAGTTCACCCGCACCTTCCGGCTGGTCAACCTGGCCAAGGACGTGAAGGACGGCAAGGGCGCCAAAGCGCAGTGGCGGATCGCCGACCTGCCGGACCGGCTGATCCTCGACCAGACCAGCTTCCGCAACGCCTACCAGCAGGTCGACCGGTACTTCTTCACCAGGACCGACCCGGCCACCGGAAGCGACCAGCCGGTGCTGGTCCCCGACCCGGTCTACCTGCGGCGCCGCATAGACCCGGCTTCCGCCGCGGCCCGGGCCCTGGTCGACGGCCCGTCCTACTGGCTCGCGCCGGCCGTCCACTCGGCCTTCGACGGTGTCCCGCCCGTCGCCCGGGTCAACACCGACGACCCGCGCAACCCCAAGGTGCAGCTGGACGGCGTGGACTGCGTGGCCAGCGAACGGCAGTGCAAGCAGATGGCGGCCCAGCTCTACTTCACCCTGGTCAGCCAGAGCGGTGCGGGCTCGATCGACCGGGTGGTGGTCACCTCCCGCAAGGGCAGCGCCGAGATGACCCTGCAACAGGCCAAGAACCTGCAGTACGTGCCGGGTTCGCGCAGTGGTGGCGGCGGGACGGCGTACGCCCGCAACGCCCAGACCGGGCAGCTGCAGCTGGTCGGGTCGGACCCGCCGACCCCGGTGCCGGGCGTGCTCGGTGCCGCCAACCGGCCGGCGCCGCTGGTGCCGCAGCAGTCCGGTCATGTCACCGGTGCGTTCGCGGTCAGCCGGGACGGCAAGTCGGCCGCGGTGGTCAGCGAGGACGGCAAGTCGCTCTTCATCGCCGGCCTGGACGACAGCACCAAGCAGCTGAACCCCGCGGTGGTGGGCAGCCACGCGCCCCGCCCCGAGCAGGGCCTGACCTCGCCCAGCTGGGACGGGTACGGCGGTCTGTGGGTGGTGGACCGCGACCCGGCGGCCCCGCAGGTGCTGCTGATCGAGCCCAACAAGGCCGATCCCACCAAGACGCTCCGGATCAGCGTGCCGGTGGCCGGGCTGGCCGGTCAGAGCGGGCAGACCGTGGACGCGGTGCGGATCTCCTCGGACGGCACCAGGGCCGCACTGTTGCTGCGCGGTACCGGCGCCGCGGACAGCCTGCAGATCGGCCTGGTGGTGCGTGGCGGCACCGCGCAGCAGCCGACCGCGGAGATCACCGGGCTGCGCCCGATCGCCGGTCAGCTGGTCGACGTCACCTCGGTCTCCTGGGCGGACCCGGACACCCTGCTGGCGCTCGGCAAGGAGAAGGACAGCGTCCTGCAGCTGCACTACCTCTCCACCGACGGCTCCTCCGGCCTGGACGGCGCGCTGCAGGCGGTGGACGGGATGACCGTGGTCGCCTCCTCCGAGTCGCGGCTCGACTCGGTGCTGGCCGACGCCAACGACCCTGATCACACCGTCTACAAGCTGCTCGGCAACGTCCAGTCGCAGTGGAAGACCTACGGCAACGGCATGCGGCCCGCCTACCCGGGCTGATCCGCCTGCCGGGCCGGCCGGCTGGCCGGCTGGCCTGGTGGGGGTGCCCTGGTGGCGGGTGCCCGCTCAGCGGGTGGTGGCCGCCAGGGTGGCCGCCGCCACGGGCGGGGCACCGGCCGCGCGCAGCGCCCGAGCCGCCTCGCCCAGGGTGGCGCCGGTGGTCACCAGGTCGTCCACCAGGACCAGCTGACGGCCGCTCAGGGATTCCCGGAAGAGCTCGGGCACCGTCAGCGCGCGGTGCAGGTTGGCGCGGCGCTCGGCGGCGCCGAGACCCGCCTGGTCGGCCACCCGCCGGGCCGGGCGCAGCACCGGGGCGACCTGGCAGGGCAGCCCGTGACGGCGCAGCCGGCGCGCGGCGCTGCGGGCCAGCCGACGGGTCGCGTCGTGACCGCGGGCCCGGACGGCGCGCCGGGCCGAGGGCATCGGGACCAGCAGCACGGGGTGCTCGGGCGGCGGAGCCTGCGCCAGCGCGGCCCGGACGGCCTCGGCGAGCACCGCGCCCAGCGGCCCGGCCAGGCCGAGCGCGCCGCGCTCCTTGTGGGCCAGCAGCAGTTGGCGAACCGGATCGCGGTAGGCGGTGCAGGCGTGCACCGGGGGCAGCCCGGCAGGGGCTGGGCGCGGCGCGGCCGGATACCCGCGCAGGCCGGTCAGCAACGCCCGGCAGGACGGGCAGAGCAGGGCGCCCGGTGCGCCGCAGCCGGCACAGGGCGCGGGGAGCAGAAGGTCGAGCAGGGACGTGAGCACGGGCACCTCCCACGCGGCTGTGGTGGGGCCAGGGTGGGCCGTCTGGGCGGAGTTGTCCAGATATTTACCGTCACTTCACTCGATTGAGGGTAGACAGGGGGGAACAGCTGTCCGGCCGGAACCCGCAACACCTAAGGTCCCGCTGGAGAGGCGAAAAGCCCGGATGGGGTGTCTCATGAGGCTCCAGGGGGTTTCAAGCCGCTCTGGTGGGGAGGAAGTGGGTGAAGGCCCAGCCCGCCAGGTCACTCGACCAGGCGGCGGGCCGGCGGCATCGTGGCTGGTCAGGCTGGGTCTCATGCCCGGTCCGGTAGTCCGGATCGGCGCCAGTACGAGGGATCGGAGTTCTGCGTGGACATCGTCGTCAAGGGCCGCAAGACCGAGGTGCCCCAGAGGTTCCGCGAGCACGTGGCCGAGAAACTGGAGAAGGTCCAGAAGTTCGACGGCAAGGTGATCAGCCTGGACGTCGAGGTGTCCAAGGAACACAACCCGCGTCAGGCCGACCGGTCCGACCGGGTGGAGATCACCGTTCGCACCCGTGGCCCGGTGATCCGGGCCGAGGCGGCCGCCGCCGATCCGTACGCGGCGCTCGACCTGGCCTCGGCGAAGCTCGACGCCCAGCTGCGCAAGTCCGCGGACCGGCGCCGGGTGCACCACGGCGCGAAGACCACGCCGCTCAGCGTGGCCCAGGCGACGGCGCGGATCGCGGCGCTGCCGGGCACGGCGACCATGGAGGAGCTCGAGCCGCCGGTACGGAAGACGAAGATCGGCTCGCTCGAGGTCGAGGGCGAAGGCCCGCTGGTGGTGCGCGAGAAGACGCACGTCGCCCACCCGATGGCGCTCGCCCAGGCGCTCGAGTCCATGGAGCTGGTGGGCCACGACTTCTACCTCTTCGTGGAGAAGGACAGCGGCCTGCCCAGCGTGGTCTACCGGCGCCGCGGTTACGACTACGGCGTTATTCACCTGAAGTCGGACGGCCTGGAGCCGGACGACGAGATCAGCGGCGCCGGCGGCGCGATCAACGCGGCCGCGGAGCGCTGAACCACTGCCCCAGCCCGGCGGCCGCCTCCGGCCGCCGGGCCTTGTGCTGCCCGCGCTCTGTGCTGCCCGGGGCCCTGCGTTACCCGCGCCCGGCGGGGACCCGTCCGGGGGATCCGCCGATCGGCGGTTGAGCCCAGTGCTGATTACCGTGGAATGATGAGGCCCACAGCATTCGGCGACGGGGAGGGCGGATGGCGGAGCGGTTCGACGGCGGTGGTGGCGAGAGCCCAGGGCCCGAGTACGCACCACGCGGCGGCGAGCCCATTCGCGTCCTGGTGGTGGACGACCACGCCCTGTTCAGGCGCGGGCTGGAGATCGTACTCGCCGAGGAGACGGACATCAGGGTCGTCGGCGAGGCCGGTGACGGCGCCGAGGCGGTGCTCAAGGCGGCCGACCTGCTGCCCGACATCATCCTGATGGATGTCCGGATGCCGCGCCGCAGCGGCATCGAGGCCTGCACCTCGATCAAGGAGGTGGCCCCGAGTACCAAGATCATCATGCTGACGATAAGCGACGAGGAGGCCGACCTCTACGAGGCGATCAAGGCGGGGGCCACCGGCTACCTGCTCAAGGAGATCTCCACCGACGAGGTGGCCACCGCGATCCGCGCGGTGGCTGACGGCCAGTCACAGATCAGCCCCTCGATGGCGGCCAAGCTGCTCACCGAGTTCAAGTCGATGATCCAGCGCCGGTCGGACGACCGGGAGTTGGTCCCCGCGCCGCGGCTGACCGACCGGGAGCTGGAGGTGCTCAAGCTGGTCGCCACCGGGATGAACAACCGGGAGATCGCCAAGGAGTTGTTCATCAGCGAGAACACCGTGAAGAACCACGTGCGCAACATCCTGGAGAAGCTGCAGCTGCACTCCCGGATGGAGGCCGTGGTCTACGCGATGCGCGAGAAGATCCTCGAAATAGGGTGACCCGCAGGCCGGTTGGGGCACCCGGTCAGTCGAGCAGCTTCTCCAGGGCGGGGCGCAGCGCCTCGTCGCTCAGCGACTCCACCCGGACCGCCCGGCAGCCGACCCAGTCGGCCGCCTCGCGCAGCGCCCGGGCCAGCGCGGGCAGGTGCTTCGGCGCGTCCAGCGAGATCTGACGGGCCACCAGGATGCCTGCCTCGCGGGCCGGATCGACCCGGCCGACCAGCTGACCGCCGGTCAGCAGCGGCATCGCGAAGTAGCCGTGTATCCGCTTGTGCTTGGGGGTGTAGGCCTCCAGGCGATGCGTCATGCCGAAGATCCGCTCGGTCCGGGCGCGGTCCCAGACCAGGGAGTCGAACGGCGAGAGCAGCGTGGTGCGGTGGCGCCCGTTCGGGGCCGTGGCCAGCGCCTCCGGGTCGGCCCAGGCAGGGGCGTCCCAGCCGGCGACCGCGACCGGGACCAGGCCGGTCTCCTCCAGCACCTCGTCCAACTGGGCGGACTTCAGGCGGTGGTAGTCCAGCAGGTCGGCCCGGGTGGCCACGCCGAGGGCCTGGCCGGCCTGGCGGACCAGTTGGGTCAGGCACTGACGGTCGGTCAGGTCGCGCTGGTGGAACTCGGCGGGGATGGCCTGCTCGGCCAGTGCGTAGACGCGCTTCCAGCCGCGGCGCTCGGTGCAGACCACGTCGCCGAAGGCCAGCGCCCGCTCCACCGCGATCTTGGCGTCGGACCAGTCCCACCACTCGGCGGTCCGCTTGGCGCCGCCGAGCTCGGTGCTGGTCAGCGGGCCCTCGGCGCCCAGCCGGTCCAGCACGCCCTGGTAGGCCTCGGGGCTCACCCGGTGGTTCCACAGGTTGCCGCGGTCGCGGTAGGCACGGCGGCGGAAGGCGAACAGCGGCCATTCCTCGACCGGCAGCACGCAGGCCGCGTGCGACCAGTACTCGAAGGAGGCCCCCGAGCCCCAGTAGGCCTGCTCGACGGCCGGGCGGCCGACGGCGCCGAGCCGGGCGTAGGGGACCAGCTCGTGCGAGCGGGCCAGCACCGAGATGGTGTCCAACTGGACCGCGCCGAGGTGGCGCAGCACGCCGCGCACCCCGGCCCGCCGGTCCGGGGCCCCGAGCAGGCCCTGGGCGCGCAGGGCGATCCGGCGGGCGTCGTCGGGGCCGAGGGTCAGGGTGGGCGGTGGCGCTGCGGTCATGCCGGGCAGCGTAAAGGGTGCCGCTGACAGCCGGGCGTGGGGTGCGTCAGTCCATGCCCGGGTCTCAGTTCACCGGGTCTCGGTCCACCGGGTCTCGGTCCAGCGGATCGGTGGCCAGGCGGGCGTGCAGGTGCAGGTCGTGGCGGTGGCCGAGACTGTCCGGCATCGCCTCGCGCAGCGTGCCCTCCAGTCGGTAGCCGCCCTTGCGGGCGATCGCGCAGGATGCGCCGTGCGCTGCGGCGTGTCCCAACTCCATCCGGTGCAGGTCAAGTTCGGCGAACGCCCAGGCGGTGGCGAGCAGCAGCGCGCCGGTCGCCACGCCACGGCCGCGGGCGGCGGGCATGGTCCAGTAGCCGACTCGCGCGGTGCGGAACTCCTGGTCGATCTCGCGGATCGCGAGGTGGCCGAGGAGCCGGCCGGTCCGCGGGTCCCGGGCCGCCCAGCCGGCCAGGGTGCCCTCGGCGGCGCGGGCCAGGACGCGGGCGAGCCACGCGCGGGCCTGCTCCTCGGTCGGGACCTCGAGTTGGGCGCGCGGGTTCCAGCGAGCCTGCTCGGGGTCGCCGAGGCCGATCCGCAGGTCGTCCAGGTCCGGCTGGTCGAGCTCGGCGGACCAGGGGGTCAGCAGCAGTTCGGGTCCGCGCAGTTCGACCGCGGTCGGGGTCGGGGTCGGGGTCGGCATCAGATCGCCAGCTCGGAGGCCAGCAGCGAGCCCATCCAGGCGTCGAGGTACGCCCCGCGCTGGGCCGCGTAGGAGCGCAGGGTGCCCTCCAGGGTGAAGCCGGCCTTGCGGGCCAGCGCCAGCGAGGGCTCGTTGCCGACGTAGGCCACCCACTCCAGGCGGCGCAGGTCGCGCTCGGCCACGCCCCAGCGGCAGACCGCGTGCAGGGCCTCCAGCCCGTAGCCGCGTCCGCGCGCCTCGGCGGCGGTCCAGTAGCCGACCTCGGCCGCGCCCGGTCCCCGGGCGGCCAGGCTCTGGGTGCCGACCAGTGCGCCGGTCTGCTTCTCGACCACGCACCAGATCGGGTTCCGGCCGGTGGCCCAGCCCTCGGTGGCGAGCCGGTCGACGAAGAACTCGGCGTCCGCCCGCCGGTAGGGCGAGGGCACCACCGTCCAGCGCTGGATCTCCTCGTCCTGGCAGGCCGCGAAGATCGCGTCGATGTCGGCCGGGACCGGGGCGCGCAGGATCAGCCGGTCGGTCTCCAGGGTCACTGGTTCCAAGATCGGTTCGCTCATGTACGGGAGTATCGCGGGCCGCGGCGCGGGGTGAAAGTGCCTTTCTCGTGCCCGGTTTGTACCCGTTCTGATACCTATCGCGGGATCCGCCCCCACGAGTGACACCGGAATGGCGTGCTGACGCACCTCCCGGGGCATTGGCCTCCTCGCATACGATGGCCCGTGCGGTGGGGTGGATCCCACCGCGCAAGTCGTTGCCCAATCCAGTGCCAATCCAGGCGAGGAGCCCGCTCAAGTGTCCGTCTTCGACAAGATCCTGCGCGCCGGCGAAGGCAAGATCCTTCGTAAGCTCCAGCGGATTGCTGCCCAGGTCAACTCCATCGAAGAGGACTTCGTCAACCTCACGGACGACGAGCTGCGCGCACTGACCGACGAGTACAAGTCGCGGCTGGCCGACGGCGAGTCGTTGGACGACATCCTCCCCGAGGCCTTCGCCACCGTCCGCGAGGCCGCCAAGCGCGTGCTGGGCCAGCGCCACTACGACGTCCAGCTGATGGGCGGCGCCGCCCTGCACCTCGGCTACGTCGCCGAGATGCGCACCGGCGAGGGCAAGACCCTGGTCGGCACGCTGCCCGCCTACCTCAACGCCCTGACCGGCGACGGCGTCCACCTGATCACCACCAACGACTACCTCGCCGAGCGCGACTCGGAGTGGATGGGCCGGGTGCACCGCTTCCTCGGCCTCGAGGTCGGCGTGATCCTGGCGAACATGCCGCCCGCCGAGCGCAAGCGCCAGTACGGGATGGACATCACGTACGGCACCAACAACGAGTTCGGCTTCGACTACCTGCGCGACAACATGGCCTGGTCGCAGGACGAGCTGGTGCAGCGCGGCCACAACTTCGCGATCGTCGACGAGGTCGACTCGATCCTGATCGACGAGGCCCGTACCCCGCTGATCATCTCCGGCCCGGCCGACCAGGCGACCAAGTGGTACGCCGACTTCGCCAAGCTGGTGCTGCGCCTCAAGCGCGACCGCGACTACGAGGTGGACGAGAAGAAGCGCACCGTCGGCGTGCTGGAGGAGGGTGTCACCCGGGTCGAGGACTACCTCGGCATCGACAACCTCTACGAGTCGGTCAACACCCCGCTGGTCGGGTTCCTGAACAACGCCATCAAGGCCAAGGAGCTCTACAAGGCGGACAAGGACTACGTCGTGATGAACGGCGAGGTCATGATCGTCGACGAGCACACCGGCCGCATCCTGGCCGGCCGCCGCTACAACGAGGGCATGCACCAGGCGATCGAGGCCAAGGAGGGGGTGGAGGTCCAGAACGAGAACCAGACCCTGGCCACCATCACCCTGCAGAACTTCTTCCGCCTGTACGACAAGCTGTCCGGCATGACCGGTACCGCCACCACCGAGGCGGCCGAGTTCCACCAGATCTACAAGCTCGGCGTGGTCCCGATCCCGACCAACAAGAACCCGAAGCGGATCGACCAGCCCGACCTGATCTACAAGTCGGAGCCGGCCAAGTTCGCCGCCGTGGTGGACGACATCGCCGAGAAGCACGAGAAGGGCCAGCCGGTCCTGGTCGGCACCGTCTCGGTGGAGAAGTCCGAGTACCTCTCCCAGGAGCTGCGCAAGCGCGGCGTCCCGCACGAGGTGTTGAACGCCAAGCACCACGAGCGCGAGGCGCAGGTGGTCGCACAGGCCGGGCGCAAGGGCGCGGTCACCGTCGCCACCAACATGGCCGGCCGCGGTACCGACATCATGCTCGGCGGCAACCCCGAGCACCTGGCCACCGCCGAGCTGGCCCAGCGCGGCCTGAACCCGGTGGACACCCCGGACGAGTACCAGGCGGCGTTCCCGTCCGCGCTGGAGAAGGCCAAGGCCTCGGTCAAGACGGAGCAGGAGGAGGTGCAGGAGCTCGGCGGCCTGTACGTGCTCGGCACCGAGCGGCACGAGTCCCGCCGGATCGACAACCAGCTGCGCGGCCGCTCCGGCCGTCAGGGCGACCCGGGTGAGTCCCGCTTCTACCTCTCGCTGGGCGACGACCTGATGCGCCTGTTCAAGGCCGGCATGGTCGAGCGGGTGCTCTCGATGGCCAACGTCCCCGAGGACGTGCCGATCGAGTCGAAGATGGTCACCCGGGCGATCGCCTCCGCGCAGACCCAGGTCGAGCAGCAGAACTTCGAGATCCGCAAGAACGTCCTGAAGTACGACGAGGTGCTGAACCGCCAGCGCGAGGTCATCTACGGCGAGCGCCGCCGGGTCCTGGAGGGCGAGGACCTGCAGGAGCAGATCGGCCACTTCATGGACGACACCGTGGCGGCGTACGTCGAGGCCGCCACCGGTGAGGGCTTCGAGGACGACTGGGACCTGGAGAAGCTCTGGCTCGCGCTGAAGCAGCTCTACCCGATCACCCTCGAGGTGGACGCCCTGGAGGAGGAGGCCGGCGGCTCGGCGGGCCTCACCACCGAGTTCCTCACCAAGGTGCTGCAGGAGGACATCCAGGCCCAGTACGGCGCCCGCGAGGACCAGCTCGGCGAGCAGGTCATGCGTGAGCTGGAGCGCCGGGTCGTCCTGTCGGTGCTGGACCGCCGCTGGCGCGAGCACCTCTACGAGATGGACTACCTGCAGGAGGGCATCGGCCTGCGGGCGATGGCCCAGCGCGACCCGCTGGTCGAGTACCAGCGCGAGGGCTTCGACATGTTCGGCGCCATGATGGAGGGCATCAAGGAGGAGTCCGTCGGCTACCTGTTCAACCTGGAGGTCCAGGTCGAGCAGCAGGTCGAGGAGGTCCCGCTGCCCGCCGACGCGGACGAGGCCGAGATCTCGCTGGAGAAGGAAGCCCGCCCCGAGATCAAGGCCAAGGGCCTGGAGGCGCCGGTGCGTCAGCGGCTGCACTACACCGCTCCGTCGGTGGACGGCGACGAGACCGTGATCGAGGGCGAGTTCGAGGACGAGCCCGCGGGCGTCGCGGAGGGCGACGGGCTGACCCGCGCCGAGCGCCGCAAGGCCGCCAAGGGCCGCCGCCGCAAGTAGGCAGCACCCGGTACGGGGCGCCGCTCGGGGATTCCCGGGCGGCGCCCCGCCGCTTTTCACCGCGCCTCCACGGCCGCGCACTGCCACTGGTCGGTGCGCCGGTGCCGCTCCAGCCGGAACGCCACCATGTGGTGCCGGATCCCGGCCTCGACCCGGACGCAGACCTCCAGCGCACCGGGGGCCGGGGTGGAGTCGTGCACCGGACCGAGCCTGGGCAGGGCGGCTCCCGGCTGCCGCAGCGGACCGCCGTGCACCAGCCTGGCCAGCTGCCGGTAGCCGTCGTGGGTGGTGTGCCGGACCAGCTGGCCGGCCGGGCGCACCCCGGCCAGCACCTCGACCAGCCGCAGCGCGAACCGCCGGGCCAGGTCCTTGCGCCCGGCGCTGTCGCGGCCGTCGCCGCCGGCCGGGCCGCAGGCCGCTCGCGGCTGCCGGGGTGCGCGCGGCGGTGCCGGCCGGTGCCGGGGCAGCGGGCCGGCGGCCGGCCTCGGGGCGGCCGCCAGCGCGCTGATCGTCGGTGCGGTGATCGTCGGCGCGCTGATCGTCGGTGCGGTGATCGTCGGCGCGCTGATCGTCGGTGCGATGGTCGGCGCGCTGATCGTCGGTGCGATGGTCGGCGCGCTGGCGGGCGGCGTGGCGGCCGGATGCGCGGTGGCAGTGTGCGCAGTGGCGGGACGGATCGCGGTCTCGGTCATGGGCGGTACCCCCGGGTGCGGGCTGCGGAAGCGGGCGTGTGTCAGTGCTATCGGCGTCCCGGCCCGCGCCTCAAGCGCTTTCCGGGTACCCCGCCCGGGGTCCCCCGAACGGCCGCTTGACAGCCCCGGCACCCCTGGCAGGCACCGGCCGACGCCCGCCACACCCGGCGTCCGGGCCCGGCCTGCGGGCCCGCCGCGATGCGCTCGAAGGGGTACACCCGGGGTGATCGTCCTGGCCGTATTCTGTGGAGGTCCCCAGGACCGCCCCAAGGACCAACCGGAAGCGAGCGTGCCCCCGATGCGTGTCTACGTGCCCACCACCCTGGCCGCCCTGGCCCAGGCGCACCCGGACGGCGCGCTGGAGCAGTCCGCTGCCTACGCCGTCACCCCGGCGCTGCGCGAGTGGTACGTCAGCGACGACCTCGAGGAGCTGGAGTACGCCGCGCTGGTCCGGGCCGCGCAGTCCTCGCTGCGTCTGCTGGCCGCCGACCCGGGCGCGCCGCGCCGGCGCGTGGTGGTGGCGCTGGACGTGCCGGACAAGGCCGTGCAGCCGTTCGCCGGAGACGAGTACCAGGACCAGGCCTCGCTCGGCCGGGTCAGCCTCGCCGCCCCCGTCCAGTTGGCCAAGGCCGCCGCCGTGCACGCGGACGCCGACGAGCAGGAGGTCACCGCGGACGTGGCCGCGGCGGTCGGTGCGATCACCGCCGCGGACGCGGGCGACGCCGACGCGCAGTTCAGCGTGGACGGCGCCGAGGATCACGAGCTGCTCTGGTTCGCGACCCAGGAGATCGCCGGTCTGATCGGCTGACCGTCCGCCCGTCGATCCGTCGACACCCCCCAACCTTCGGCCGGGGGTTGCCCGCATGTCAGTCCGACCCGTTACCGTTCCGGGGTGCGAACTCATATCGTCTGGGACTGGAACGGGACCCTGCTCAATGACATGGCGGCCGTGGTCGGCGCCAGCAACGCCGCCTTCGCCACGGTCGGCGGGGCACCGCTGAGCCTGGAGCAGTACCGCGCCAACTACGAGATCCCGATCCCGCGCTTCTACAAGCGGGTGCTGGGCTTCCAGCCGAGCGGTGCCCAGTGGGAGGCGCTGGACGCCGCCTTCCAGCAGCGTTACTCGGAGTTGAGCGGCGGCTGCACCCTGACCGAGGGCGTGGTGGAGCTGCTGGCCGGCTGGGCGGCCGAGGGCGGCACCCAGTCACTGCTGTCGATGTATGAGCACCAGCGGCTGGTTCCGGTGGTCGAGCGGTTCGGCATCCAGCGGCACTTCCTGCGGGTGGACGGCCGGGTCGGCCCCTCGCACGGACAGAAGGCCGCCTCGCTGGTCCGGCACCTGGCCGCGCTCGGCCCGACGGTGGACCCGGCCCGCACCGTGCTGATCGGCGACGCGGCGGACGACGCGCTGGCCGCCCGGGAGGCCGGGGCGCACGCCGTGCTGTACACCGGCGGCTCGCACATCCGGGAGAACCTCGAGCCGATCGGCGTCCCGGTGGTGGACACCCTGGCCGAGGCCGTCGAGTTGGCGCGGAAGATCACGCGCTGAGCGGTGTGTCGCGGGCCGGCGGTCGGCGCTCGGGTGGTCAAGGTGGGACCGACCACCGAAGCGAGGAGTACCGCCGACCATGCCGATCGACGCCGTGACCCAGGTGCCCGAACCGGTCAACGAGCCGGTGCACGGCTACGCCCCGGGCAGCCCCGAGCGCGCCCGGCTGCTGAGGCGGCTGGACGAGCTGGCGGCCGAGCCGATCCCGCTGCCGATGACCATCGGCGGCGAGCAGCGGTTCGGCTCCGGTGAGCGGATCGACGTGGTCCAGCCGCACCACCACGCCGCCAAGCTCGGCGTGCTGGGCAACGCCACCCAGCAGGACGCCAAGCTCGCGGTGGACGCCGCGTTGGCGGCCGCGCCCGAGTGGCGCCGGCTCTCCTTCGACGACCGGGCGGCGGTCTTCCTGCGCGCGGCGGACCTGTTGGCCGGCCCCTGGCGGGAGACCCTGGCGGCGGCCACCATGCTGGGCCAGTCCAAGACCGTCCAGCAGGCCGAGATCGACGCGCCCTGCGAGCTGGTCGACTTCTGGCGGTTCAACGTGCACTTCGCCCGGCAGCTGCTGGCCGAGCAGCCGCGCTCCTCGCCCGGGGTGTGGAACCGCACCGACCACCGCCCGCTGGAGGGCTTCGTCTACGCCGTCACCCCGTTCAACTTCACCGCGATCGCCGGGAACCTGCCCACCGCCCCGGCACTGATGGGCAACACCGTGGTCTGGAAGCCCTCGCCCACCCAGACCCTCTCGGCGTTCCACCTGATGCGCCTGCTGGAGGCGGCCGGGCTGCCGCCCGGGGTGATCAACCTGGTGACCGGCGACGGCCAGGCGCTCTCCGAGGTGGCGCTGGCGCACCGGGAGCTGGCCGGCCTGCACTTCACCGGTTCCACCCGGACCTTCCAGTCGCTCTGGCAGACCATCGGCGCCAATCTGGCGAAGTACCGCGGCTATCCGCGGATCGTCGGGGAGACCGGCGGCAAGGACTTCCTGATCGCGCACCCCTCGGCCGATCCGGCGGTGCTGAAGACCGCGCTGATCCGGGGCGCCTTCGAGTACCAGGGCCAGAAGTGCTCGGCGCTCTCCAGGGCCTACCTGCCGCGCGGGCTCTGGCAGCAGATCAGGGACGAACTGCTGGCCGAGGTGGACGCCCTGACGGTGGGTGATGTCAGCGACCTGTCCAACTTCATGGGCGCCCTGATCGACGCCCGCGCCTTCGCCAAGAACCGCGACGCGATCGAGCGGGCGAAGCGGGACCGGAGGGTGGAGCTGGTGGCGGGCGGGCAGTACGACGACGCGATCGGGTACTTCGTCCGGCCGACCGTGCTGGTCGGCGAGGATCCGGGGAACGAGATCTTCTCGACCGAGTACTTCGGCCCGATCCTGGCCGTGCACGTCTACGAGGAGAAGCGGTGGACCGAGGCGCTGGCCGCGGTGGACGCCGGCGCGCCGTACGGCCTGACCGGGGCGGTGCTGGCCCAGGACCGGTACGCCATCGCGCAGGCCGTCGAGGCGCTGCGCTACGCGGCCGGCAACTTCTACATCAACGACAAGCCGACCGGCGCGGTGGTCGGCCAGCAGCCCTTCGGCGGCGGCCGCGCCTCCGGCACCAACGACAAGGCCGGCGCGGCGCAGAACCTGCTGCGGTGGACCTCGACCCGGTCGATCAAGGAGACCTTCGTTCCACCCACCGTGACGGGCTACCCCCACATGGGCTAGGGCCGGTCAGTCGGTGGAAAGCGGCCTGGTTGGACATGGTGTCCAGGAAAACCGGATCTTCCTATGGGATTGCTCCTCCATGTCCCCTGACACCTTCGTTTCATCCGGTTAGGCTGGCTGGCGTCGTCGGGACGGATCCCACAGGCCGAAAGATCTGTCGTACCCAGGCGAGGCGTTCTTTAAGCGTGCCTTGAGTGCCCCTCGCCGGATTGGTGCGAGAGGATTGTGGACGGACCCGGCGGTGCACACCCCAGACCACCACCGAGTCACGCAACGGCGCGCGACAGGAGCCAATCAGTCATGCAGACCAAGCTGGACGCAGCGAAGGCCGAACTGCTCGTCAAGGCGGCCGCAGCCGCCGAGCACAGCCAGGTGGGGGGAGCGGCGCCCGGGGAGGGTCTGAGCAACGGTGCTCTGACCGCGTACCTGCACCACTACTACCTCCACACCGCCCCCGAGGACGTGGTGGACCGCGACCCGGTCGACGTCTACGGCGCGGCGGCCTCGCACTACCGACTGGGGCTCAAGCGGCCCCAGGGCACCGCGGAGGTCCGGGTCTCCACCCCGACCGTCGACGAGAACGGGTGGTCCAGCGGCCACACCGTGGTCGAGGTGGTCACCGACGACATGCCGTTCCTGGTCGACTCGGTCACCAACGAGCTGTCCCGGCAGAACCGCGCGATCCACCTGGTGATCCACCCCCAGCTGGTGGTCCGCCGTGACATCACCGGCAAGCTGCTGGAGATCCTGGACATCGACGCCTGCGCGCGCAGCCAGGCCGGCGGCGCCGAGTGGCCCGCCGACGCCACGGTCGAGTCCTGGATGCACGTCGAGATCGACCGCGAGAGCGACCGCGAGGACCTGCGCCAGATCGAGGCTGACCTGCGCCGGGTGCTGGGCGATGTCCGCGAGGTGGTCGAGGACTGGGCCAAGATGCGCACCTCCGCGCTGCGCCTGGCCGACGAGCTCGCCGAGCAGCCCCCGGCCCACCTGCCCGAGCAGGAGGTCGGCGAGGCCTGGGAGCTGATGCGCTGGCTGGCCGACGACCACTTCACCTTCCTCGGCTACCGCGAGTACGACCTGGTCGAGCACGAGGGCGAGGAGGTGCTGCGGGCGATCCCCGGCACCGGCCTGGGCATCCTGCGCTCCGACCCGCTCAGCCACGACACCGACCACCACCCGGTCAGCGAGTCCTTCGGCCGCCTGTCCGCCCCCGTCCGGGCGAAGGCGCACGAGAAGAAGCTGCTGGTGCTGACCAAGGCCAACTCGCGCGCCACCGTGCACCGCCCGGCCTACCTCGACTACGTCGGGGTGAAGAAGTTCGACGCCGCCGGCAACGTGGTCGGCGAGCGCCGCTTCCTCGGCCTGTTCTCCTCGGCCGCCTACACCGAGTCCGTCTCCCGGATCCCGGTGGTGCGCCGCAAGGTCCAGGAGGTCGTCACCAACTCCGGCTTCTCCAGCGAGAGCCACGACGGCCGCGACCTGCTCCAGATCCTGGAGACCTTCCCGCGCGACGAGATCTTCCAGACCCCCGCGGACGAGCTGCAGCAGATCGCCACCAGCGTGCTCTACCTGCAGGAGCGCCGCCGGCTGCGGCTCTTCCTGCGCCAGGACGAGTACGGACGCTACTTCTCCGCGCTGGTCTACCTGCCGCGCGACCGCTACACCACCCGCATCCGGCTGCGCCTGATGGACATCCTGATGCAGGAGCTGAACGGCGCCACCATCGACTACACGGTGTACGCCACCGAGTCGGTGCTGACCCGCCTGCACTTCGTGGTCCGGGTCGCCCCGGGCAACGAGCTGGCCGAGCTGACCGAGGCCGAGGTCGAGCGGATCGAGGCCAAGCTGGCCGAGGCCGCCCGGTTCTGGATGGACGGCTTCAACGACCAGCTGCTCATCGAGCTGGGCGAGGAGCGGGCCGCCGAGTTGGCGCACAAGTACGCCAACGCCTTCCCCGACGGCTACCGCGCCGACTTCACCGCGCGCACCGCCGTGGCCGACCTCAAGCAGATCGAGTCGCTGCACGGCGAGGGCGACTTCCGCCTCAACCTGTACCAGCCGGTCGGCGCGGGCGACGACGAGCGCCGGTTCAAGATCTACCGGGTCGGCGGCCCGATCTCGCTGACCGAGGTGCTCCCGGTGCTGCAGCGGCTGGGCGTCGAGGTGCTGGACGAGCACCCGTACGCGCTGCGCCGCTCCGACAACACCACCGCCTGGGTCTACGACTTCGGCATGCGGCTGCGCGAGGCCGCCGAGCTGACCGACGAGGCCCGCGAGCGCTTCCAGGAGGCCTTCGCCGCCACCTGGACCGGCCGGGCCGAGAACGACGGCTTCAACGGCCTGATCCTGACCGCCGGGCTGACCTGGCGTCAGGCCGTGGTGCTGCGCGCCTACGCCAAGTACCTGCGCCAGGCCGGCAGCACCTTCTCGCAGGACTACATGGAGGACGCGCTCCGCAACAACGCGCACACCACCCGGCTGCTGGTCAACCTCTTCGAGGCCCGCCTCAGCCCCAGCCACCAGCTGGGCGCCCGCGAGCTGAGCGAGGCGATCCAGGAGGAGCTGGACGGCGCCCTGGACGAGGTCGTCTCGCTGGACGAGGACCGCATCCTGCGCTCCTTCCTGCACCTGATCCAGGCCACCCTGCGGACCAACTTCTTCCAGCGCTCGGCGTCCGGCGACTGGCACCCGTACGTGTCGATGAAGTTCGACCCGCACGCCATCCCGGACCTGCCCGCGCCGCGCCCGGCCTTCGAGATCTGGGTCTACTCGCCCCAGGTCGAGGGCGTGCACCTGCGCTTCGGCAAGGTCGCCCGCGGTGGTCTGCGCTGGTCCGACCGGCGCGAGGACTTCCGCACCGAGATCCTCGGCCTGGTCAAGGCCCAGATGGTCAAGAACACCGTGATCGTGCCGGTCGGCGCCAAGGGCGGCTTCGTCGCCAAGCAACTGCCCGACCCGTCGGTGGACCGGGACGCCTGGCTGGCCGAGGGCATCTCCTCGTACAAGACCTTCATCTCGGCGCTGCTCGACATCACCGACAACCTCAAGGCCGGCCAGGTCGTCCACCCGGTCGACGTGGTCCGGCACGACGAGGACGACACCTACCTGGTGGTCGCCGCCGACAAGGGCACCGCCACCTTCTCCGACATCGCCAACGGCGTGGCCGAGGAGTACGGCTTCTGGCTGGGCGACGCCTTCGCCTCCGGCGGCTCGGCCGGCTACGACCACAAGGGCATGGGCATCACCGCCCGCGGCGCGTGGGAGTCGGTCAAGCGCAACTTCCGCGAGCTGGGCGTGGACACCCAGACCCAGGACTTCACCGTGGTCGGCATCGGCGACATGTCCGGTGACGTCTTCGGCAACGGCATGCTGCTCAGCGAGCACATCCGGCTGGTGGCCGCCTTCGACCACCGGCACATCTTCCTGGACCCGAACCCGGACGCGGCGGTCTCCTTCGCCGAGCGCCGTCGGCTCTTCGACCTGCCGCGCAGCTCCTGGGACGACTACGACAAGTCGCTGATCTCGGCCGGCGGCGGCGTCTTCCCGCGCTCCGCCAAGTCGATCCAGCTGACCGGGCAGGTCCGCGAGGCGCTCGGCCTGCAGGCCACCAAGGTCACCCCCGCCGAGCTGATGAAGGCCATCCTGCAGGCGCCGGTCGACCTGTTCTGGAACGGCGGCATCGGCACCTACATCAAGGCCGAGCGGGAGACCAACGCGGACGTCGGCGACAAGGCCAACGACGCGATCCGGGTCAACGGCGGCCAGGTCCGGGCCCGGGTGGTCGGCGAGGGCGGCAACCTCGGCTGCACCCAGCTGGGCCGGATCGAGTACGCGCAGGACGGCGGCCCGGCCGGCACTGGCGGCTGGATCAACACCGACGCGATCGACAACTCGGCCGGCGTGGACACCTCGGACCACGAGGTGAACATCAAGATCCTGCTCAACCAGGTGGTCGCCGAGGGCGACATGACGGTCAAGCAGCGCAACGCCCTGCTCGCCGAGATGACCGAGGAGGTCGGCAAGCTCGTCCTGCGCAACAACTACGCGCAGAACGTGGTGCTGGCCAACGCGGTGGCCCAGGCGCACAGCATGGTCAACGTGCACTCGCGCATGATCAACCGGCTGGAGGCCGACGGCCAGCTGGACCGGGCGCTGGAGTTCCTGCCCAGCGAGAAGCAGCTGAAGGACCGTCAGCAGGCCGGCTTCGGCCTGACCCAGCCCGAGCTGTCGGTGCTGCTCGCCTACACCAAGATCACGCTGGCCGAGGAGCTGCTCGCCACCGAGCTGCCCGACGACCCGTACTTCCGCGACACCCTGCACCTCTACTTCCCGACCGCGCTGCGCCAGAAGTTCACCGAGGCGGTGGACAACCACGCACTGCGCCGGGAGATCATCACCACCCTGATCGTCAACGACACGGTCAACCGCGGTGGCTGCACCTTCGCCTTCCGACTGCGCGAGGAGACCGGCGCCGGCTACGAGGAGATCGCCCGCACCCACACCGCGGCCCGCGCGGTCTTCGGCCTGGAGCGGATCTGGGACGAGGTCGAGGGCCTGGACGGTCAGGTCCAGGCCGAGGTGCAGACCCGGATGCGGCTGCACTCGCGCCGCCTGGTCGAGCGCGCCACCCGCTGGATGCTCAACAACCGCCGCCAGCCGCTGGACATCGCCGGCACCATCGCGTTCTTCCAGGAGCGGGTGGACCAGGTGTGGAGCAGCCTGCCCAAGCCGCTGCGCGGCGAGGACCTGGCCTGGTTCCAGCACGTCTACGGCGAACTGGCCGAGGCGGGTGTCCCGGAGGCGCTGGCCACCCGGGTCGCGGGCCTCTCCTCGGCCTTCCCGACCCTGGACATCACCGTGGTCGCGGACCGGGCCGGCAAGGACGTCACCGAGGTCGCCGAGCTCTACTACGACCTGGCCGACCGCCTGGACATCACCCACCTGCTGGACCGGATCATCGAGCTGCCGCGCACCGACCGGTGGTCCTCGATGGCCCGTGCGGCGATCCGCGAGGACCTCTTCGCGGCGCACTCCGCGCTCACCGCCAACGTGCTGGCCTGCGGCGGCCCGGAGGCCACCCCGTCCGAGCGCTACGAGGCCTGGGCCGAGCTCAACGGCACGCTGCTGACCCGGGCGCAGACCACGCTGGACGACATAAGGGGATCGGACACCTACGAGCTGTCCAGCCTCTCGGTCGCCATGCGGGTCATCCGCACCCTGCTCCGCGCGGGGTCGATGGGCTGACCTTCGGGTCGCAGCCGAGCGCGAGGGCCGTACCTTTCGGGGTGCGGCCCTTTCGCATGGAACCCGGAGGCGCGAGCGGACAGGTGGGGGCGTGGAACTGTCACCGCGCTCCCGGCCTAAGCGCCCGCCGCCCGTTGCAGGGCGCTTGCCAGCAGCGCCAAGTCCGTCGGCCCGTTGCCCAGTTCGCGGACCGGGCGGCGGGTCGGCGGGGTGCCCAGTTGCGCGGGGTCGATGGCGACGACGGTGGGGCGCAGGGTGGAGGTGCGGGGGATGCGGCCGGTGACGCGGGCGGTTTGGAAGGCGAGCACGGCGCCGTCGGGGCGGCGGAGGTAGCCGCGGCCGGGGGTGGCGTCGGGGAGGGCGGCGGCGTCGTCCACGTGCACCAGCAGGTCGGAGTCGGCGGGGTGGTCGGTGCGCAGGGCGATCCGCCAGAGGGCGGCCTCGTCCACCTCGGTGCCCGAGCTGAGTTCGGGGCGGCCGGTGGCGGCGACCAGGTGGACGCCGAGGCGGCCGCCGCGCTGGGCGACGGCGGCCAGGGCGCGGGCCAGCGGGCGGCCGGCGGGGGAGTTCGGGACGAGCAGGGCGTCGTAGTCGTCCACCACGACGATCAGGCGGGGCGGGGGAGCCGTGACGGTGGCAACGGCGGCCGAGGGAGCGGCGGGAGCGGGGGAGGACGAACCGCGCGGGTGGACGATCCTCGCGCTCAGCGCCTGCTCGGCGTACCAGCTGCCGAACGGGCGGCCCTGGAAGAGTTCTTCACGATGGGTCAGCTCCTCCAACAGCGACTCGGCGGTCAGCAGTGCCTGGCGCGGGTCGGCGGCGGCGTCGAGCTGAGCGGTGACGTGCGGCAGTTCCGCGCAGCCGGCCAGTCCGTCGTCCTTGCCGCCGATCAGCAGCATCGAGAGCCGGTCCGGTCGCTCGCTGACCGCCAGCGAGGCGACCAGGGTGCGCAGCAGCTCGCTCTTTCCGGTGCCGCGGGCTCCACCGACCAGCAGGTGCTGATGCTCGATCAGCTCCGGGCCGGCCAGGTCGACGGTGCACAGGTCGTCGCGGGTGGTGCCGAGCAGCGCGGAGGCGGTGCCGGTGGTGCTGGGCAGGTCCTCCCAGCGGGCGGAGAGCTTGGCGGGGGTGACGGTGTCCAGCTGCAGCAGGTCCAGCAGGCGCAGCGCCTCGGGCAGCGGGCCACGGGAGACCGGGGCGGTTTCGCGCAGCGGCGCGAGGGCCCGGGCCAGTCGCTCGGCCCAGGCGGGGGAGACGGCGTCCAGCGCGATCTCCTCGACGGTCTCGGCGGCGTGCAGGGTCAGCTGGGTGGCGACCTCACCGGTGAGCAGCGCGGTGGCACCGAGGCCCTCGGGGAGCTGGTCCGGGCGCGAGGAGAGGCAGAGGACGTGGATCCCGGCGCCCGGGCCCTCGCGCAGCAGTCGGGCCAGCGCCGCTCGGGCGGCCTCGGATCCCGGGTCCCCGTCGACCAGCAGCACGGTCGGTGCGGGCTGCTCGGCCCCCACGGCGGTGAGCAGCTCGCTGAGCCGCTGCTCGGCCTGGGCCGGGTCGAGGCCGAAGAGGAGTCGGCAGTCCTGCCCGTGGCCCGGGCGCAGGTGCGGCAGCCACAGGGCCCAGGTCCAGTCCGCGGTGCGCTGCTCGGCGGCCGCGTGTGCGTCGGCGCTGACCACCACCAGGCTCAGCCCGCTCGGCGGGTGCAGCACCGCCAGCTGGGCGAGCAGCGCGCGGGCCAGCCCGAGCAGTCGCTCGCGCGGGCCGGCGGCGCCGAGGCTGCCGGCGGCGCGCAGGTCGACGGTGACGGGGACGGCGGGCAGCACGGTGCCCGGTGCGGTGCCGGGGCCGCCGGGCCGGTCGGCGGTGCCCAGGCGCAGGGTGAGTGCGTCGGGGTGGGCCGGGCCCCGTTCCCAGAGCCGGGGGCCGGGGCCGAGGGCGCTGAGCAGCAGGGTGGCCGGGTCGGGGAAGCGTTCCCGGAGGGCGGCGGCCTGGCGCAGCCGGGCCCGGTCGTGCTGCTGCCCGGGGTCGGGCAGGGGGGCGGTGGGCGTGCGCCCCAGAGTGCGGGAGACCAGGGTGCGGGTGAGCAGCGAGCGGGTGCGGCCGGGCGCGCTCGGCGCGGCGGGTGCGGGCTCCTCGCCGACGGGGGCGGTGGGCCGGGCGGCGCGCGGCGGCGGGCTGACCTGGAGGTGGCCGAGCCCGTCCGGCACGGTGGTGCGGGCGGCCTCCGCGGGCGGGGCGGCGGCCAGGGTGACGGTGGACTCGCCGAGCCGCAGCAGCGCGCCCTCGGCCAGCGGGCGGGGCTCGTCGGTGAGCGGGCGGCCGTCGAGCGCGGTGCCGTTGGTGGAGCCGAGGTCGTGCACGGTGACCGAGCCGTCGGCGGCCAGGTGCAGGGCGAGGTGCAGGCGGGAGACGTCGGGGTCGTCCAGCGGGACGTCGGCCTCGCTGGAGCGGCCGAGGCGGATCTGCCGGCCGTGCAGCCGGTGCACGCCGCCGGCGTCGGGGCCGCCGATCACCCGCAGCTCGGTGGCGGCGCCCGCCGGGGCGCCGTCGGCCTGCGGATCGGGCTCGCCGATCGAGAGGACGGCGCCGTCGAGCAACGGGGGGTGGCCGAGCGGGGTGCGGTCGTCGATCCGCTCCGCCCCGGCGTACAGGTGCACATGGGTCGCGCTGCGCGGACCGCGCACGCCGACCGCGCCGGCCAGCGCCACCGCGAGCGCCCCGAGCGCCGTGCCGACGGGCGCGGTGACCAGCACGTCGGTGGCGGACGCGGGCACGCCCGCGCCCGCGCGGGGTCGGAGGACCGTCAGCCGGATCTGCATCTCGCCCGGGGTTCCCCTCTGCTCGTGATGAGTGTTGGACCGCAGGAGTGCGCCGCAGTGGTGCCAGGCTCTGTCGGTCAGACAGACCCTAGGCGTCATCCTGCCACCCGGGACTGACAGTCCGCGCACCGTACCGGATTTGACGATCTTGTGATCATCGACATGGTGGAGCCGACGGGGCATCAGGTCAAGGCGCCCCTGGAACCACTGTTCACACCACTGGCGTCAGTCACCCGAGTGGGGTCGCACGGACACCGTTAGAGTTGCCGCACACGTGGGCTCTCGCCCGCGGCGTCAGGCTCGGTAGGGCGAGGAGTGCACCAGGTGCGGCCGGTCGGCAGCAAGTATCTGCTCGAGGAGACCCTCGGACGCGGTGCCATGGGCACCGTCTGGCGCGGGCGGGTCCGGGAGGACGCGGGTCTGGTGGACCTGGTGCCCGGCCAGCTGGTCGCGGTCAAGGTGCTCAAGGAGGAGTTGGCCGCCGACCAGGACATCGTGCTGCGCTTCCTGCGCGAGCGCTCGGTGCTGCTGCGCCTCAGCCACCCCAACATCGTCCGGGTCCGCGACCTGGTCGTCGAGGGCGAGCTGCTGGCCCTGGTGATGGACCTGGTGGACGGTCCCGACCTCTACCGCTACCTGCGCGCCAACGGGCCGCTCAGCCCGATCGCCGCCGCGCTGCTGATGGCGCAGATCGCCGACGCGCTGGCGGTCAGCCACGCGGACGGCGTGGTGCACCGCGACCTCAAGCCCGCCAACGTGCTGCTCGCCACCATCCAGGGGACCGACGGCCAGGGCGAGCGGCTGCACCCGATGCTCACCGACTTCGGCATCGCCCGGCTCGCCGACTCCCCGGGAATCACCCGTACCAGCGAGTTCGTCGGCACCCCGAGCTACGTCGCCCCCGAGTCCGCCACCGGGCAGCCGCAGACCTCCGCGGTGGACGTCTACGGCGCCGGGATCATGCTGTACGAGCTGGTCACCGGGCGCCCGCCGTTCCACGGCGACGGGGCGCTGCAGATCCTCCAGATGCACCTGACCCAGGAGCCGCCCCGCCCGCCCGGGATGCCCGAGCCGCTGTGGACCGTGGTCGAGCGCTGCCTGCGCAAGGACCCGGCCCAGCGGCCCAGCGCGACCTCGCTGGCCCACGCACTGCGCGTGGTCGCCGCCGGGGTCGGGGTGCACGCCTCGCCGGCCGCGGTGGACGCCGCGCTCGGGGTGGCGGCACTGCTGCGGCCCGAGGAGCAGCCGGCCGAGGTGCCGGGGACCGGGCCCGGGTCGACGCTGCCCGCCGGGGTGCCGCTGGGTGCGGGGGACCCGACCTTCGCCGGGCAGTACGACCCGGCGGCCGCCACCCAGGTGCTGCCGCAGGGCGCGCCGGTCGGACCCGGTGCTCCGGGGCCCGAGGGCACCCGGCTGATGCCGCCGACCCGGCTGATGCCCGCCGGCGCACCCGTCCCGCCGACCCAGCCGCCCGGGCCGCCGGTCCAGCCGGGGCAGCAGCCCGAGGTCGAGCACCCGTGGCAGACCCAGTTGCGGGCCGCCCGGGACCGCAACCAGCAGACCCAGGTGTTCGCCGCCGAGGACTTCGAGTCCCCGCAGCCGGCCCCGCAGCCGTACCAGGGGGGCGGCGGCCGTCCCGGCCCCGGCTACCCGCCGCAGGGCTACCAGCAGGGCGGCGGCTACCCCCAGGGCAACCCGAACACCCCTGGCAACCCGAACAGCCAGGGCTACCAGGGCAGTCCCGGCTACCCCGGAAACCAGGCCGGCCAGCGCAACCAGGGCGGCTACGGCCGCCAGGAGCGCCCCCCGGTGGCCCCGCCGCCGTACCAGGCACGCCCCCAGCAGCAGCCGGCCCCCGGCTACCGCGAGCCGGGCCGCTACAACGAGCCGCCGTACGGCGACCAGGGCTACGGCGCTGCGCAGCAGCAGCGCCCCCAAGCGCCGCGTCCCGAGCCGCAGCGCCGCCCCGAGCCCCCGCTGTCCCGCGAGCCCGAGCGTCCCCGCGACCGCGACAACAACCGCGACCGAGACCGCGACAACAGCCGCGACCGCGACGCCGACTACGAGCCCCGTCAGCGCCGCGAGCCCCGCCCGCGCAGCCGCAACCGGATGTACATCCCGGGCCTCGGCTGCCTCAAGGGCTGCCTGATGGTCCTGCTGGTGCTCGCGGTGGCCGCGTTGGCGCTGTGGAACTTCACCCCGCTCCCGCACTACTGGGACAACGTGCACCACTGGTTCAACGCCACCACGGGTTGGATCAGCAGCACCTGGCACTCGCTCACCGGCAACTGACGGTCACCGGCCACCAGCGCACCGCCACCGGCGGTCAGTATTGACGCTTTGTCGACATTGACTGCCCGGAGGTCCCACCGAGGGCCCCGGGGCGCGTAGGTTGGTCGGCGACGTACAGACCTGACGAGCGCTCCCGAGCCCCAGCGGGCGCCCGGGAGCGCTCCTGCCGCCCACGGAGCAGCATTGGCACGCAAGATCGGCAGCCGGTACACCGTGCACCAGGTGATCGGCCGGGGGTCCGCCGGCACCGTGTGGCTGGGCGAGGGCCCCGACGGACCAGTGGCCGTCAAGCTGCTGCGCGAGGACCTCGCCACTGATCAGATCCTGGTCGGCCGCTTCGTCCAGGAGCGGGCCGCACTCACCAGCCTGGACCACCCCCGGGTGGTCGGGGTGCGCGACATGGTGGTGGACGGCGACGACCTGGCGCTGGTGATGGAACTGGTGCACGGCACCGACCTGCGCTCCCGGCTGGAGCGCGAGGGCGTGCTGGCCCCGCAGGCCGCCGCCTCGGTGATCGCCGACGTGGCCGACGGCCTGGCCGCCGCGCATGCGGCCGGCATCGTGCACCGGGACGTCAAGCCGGAGAACGTGATGCTCGACCTGGCGGCGCCGCCCGGGCCCGGTGGGGCGCCGCGGGCCAAGCTCACAGACTTCGGCATCGCCCGGCTGGTCGACGCCCCGCGCCGGACCCGGGCCACCCGGATCATCGGCACCCCCGACTACCTGGCCCCGGAGATCATCGAGGGCCTGGAACCCCGGGCCGCCGTGGACATCTACGCCCTGGCCACGGTGCTCTACGAGCTGCTCGCGGGCTTCACCCCGTTCGGCGGCGGCCACACCGGCGCGGTGCTGCGCCGGCACGTCACCGAGAGCGTCCCGCCGGTCCCCGGGCTGCCCGACGGCCTGTGGCGGATCATCGCCGAGTGCCTGGCCAAGGCCCCCGCCTCCCGGCTGCGCGCCGCCGAGCTGGCCGAGCGGCTGCGCGAGCAGCTGCCCGCGCTCGAGGGCCTGCCGCCGCTGGCGCTGCCCGCCCAGGGCGGCGCTGCCGGGCCCGAGCCGGAGGAGCCGCTCACCCTGGCCGAGGCCGTCTACGCCGAGGCGGAGACCGGCACCGGCGCGCACCGGCGCCGACGCGGTCCGGCCGTCCCGCTGGTCCCGGCGCCGGCCCCCGACTCCACCCGGGACACCCACACCAGCCTGCGCCGCCCCTCCGCCCAGGAGCTGGCCGGCTACGCCGCCGAGTCCCGGGCCCAGCGCGCCGTCCCCGCCAGCGGCCACCGGGGCGGGCGCCGGGCGCTGGTCCGGCGCCGCCGGCTGCTCGCGGTGCTGCTCGCCGTGGTGCTGCTGGTGGCGGGAGCCGCGGCCGCCTACAGCGCCTTCGCCGCCGGGGGCGGGCACCGCGGCGGTGCTCCGGCCGTCGGCCCGGTCGCGACCCTCGGGCAGGCCCCGGGGCTACCGGCCGGTCCCAGTGCGCCGCGCTAACCATTAGGCTGGTGGCGTGGCAGCCGTCGATCCTTCCGAAGAGCTCAAGAACCTCGAAACGACCATGGGGTCGATCGAGGCCGTCCTCGACCTGGACAAGATCCGGGCCGACATCGAACGCCTGGAGGAGGAGGCAGCCGCCCCGTCCCTCTGGGACGACGTCGCGAACGCCCAGAAGGTCACCAGCCGGCTGTCCTTCCTGCAGGGCGAGCTGCGCCGCGTCGAGTCCCTGCGCAGCCGGATCGAGGACGTCCGGGTCCTCTTCGAGCTGGCCGAGGAGATGAACGACGCGGACACCCGCGCCGAGGGCGAGGCCGAGCTGGCTTCGGTCAAGAAGGCGGTCGAGGAGCTCGAGGTCCGCACTCTGCTCTCCGGCGAGTACGACGCGCGTGAGGCCCTGGTCAACATCCGGGCCGAGGCGGGTGGCATCGACGCCGCCGACTTCGCCGAGCAGCTGATGCGGATGTACCTGCGCTGGGCCGAGCGGCACGGCTACCCGACCGAGGTCTACGACACCTCCTACGCGGAGGAGGCGGGCATCAAGTCCGCGACCTTCACGGTGAAGTCGCCGTACGCCTACGGCACCCTCTCGGTCGAGCAGGGCACCCACCGCCTGGTGCGCATCTCGCCGTTCGACAACCAGGGCCGTCGGCAGACCTCCTTCGCCGGCGTCGAGGTGCTCCCGGTGGTCGAGCAGAGCGACCACGTCGACATCGACGAGGGCGACCTGCGGGTCGACGTCTACCGCGCCTCCGGCCCGGGTGGCCAGGGCGTCAACACCACCGACTCGGCGGTCCGGATCACCCACCTGCCCACCGGCATCGTGGTCTCCTGCCAGAACGAGCGCTCGCAGATCCAGAACAAGGCCTCGGCGATGAACGTGCTGCAGGCCAAGCTGCTGGAGCGGCGCCGCCAGGAGGAGAAGGCCCGGATGGACTCGCTGAAGGACAGCGGCAGTTCCTGGGGCAACCAGATGCGCTCCTACGTGCTGCACCCGTACCAGATGGTCAAGGACCTGCGCACCGAGTACGAGGTCGGCAACCCGCAGGCGGTGCTGGACGGCGACATCGACGCCTTCATCGAGGCCGGTATCCGCTGGCGCAAGCAGAGCGAGATCGCCGAATAACCAAGGCGCAACGAGAAGGGCCCCGGACGGATCGTCCGGGGCCCTTCTCGTTGAACTGCGCTCGGTTGTCAGGCCAGTGCCTGCCGGCAGATCACCGCGATCGCCAGCAGACCGGCGATCAGCGCGAGCAGCGCGGCGGGGGAGAGCGAGGCGAACGGGCCCTGCTGCTCCTGCAGGCGGGCCCGATGGGCGCGGCAGACCGGGCAACGGCCCTCGCTCACGCGGCCGGCGCAGTTGGCGCACACCAGATGGTCGCACGTCATGCGATCTCCTCCTTGCCTGCTACTGCGCTGTCATCTCTCAACGCGTTGGGTGGGCCGTTGGTTCCCGGGCCTGCCCCGCGCGGGGGATCGGTGACCGATCGCGGCACTCGCGGTATCCCTTCTACTCTGCCAGGTTCCGGGCCATCCGGCTCCCGGACCGGTGAACGGCCGGCGGGCGGGCGGTATCCGGCGGAAAAATGGCCTGCAATTTTACGGTCATTTCATGACAGATACGGACAATAGGTCAGCAATTCCGGGGGTCGGCCCTGCACGCGGTCGGGGCGGTCGCGTATGGTCCCAAGCCGGGGGAGTCGGCCCGGGGCCGCTCCAACCGCCCGCCCCGGTCGAACCGCGGGGGTCGGGACTCCACCTAGGATGGCCTCCGTGATGCAGCCGTGATCAGATTCGACAACGTTTCCAAGACCTATCCCAAGCAGAACCGCCCCGCCTTGTCGGAGGTCTCGCTGGAGATCGAGAAGGGCGAGTTCGTCTTCCTGGTCGGCTCCTCCGGCTCCGGTAAGTCCACCTTCCTGCGGCTGTGCCTGCGCGAGGAACGCCCCAGCACCGGCGAGGTGCACGTGCTCGGCAAGGACCTGGGCAAGCTGTCCAACTGGAAGGTGCCCCACATGCGGCGCCAACTGGGCACGGTCTTCCAGGACTTCCGTCTGCTGCCGAACAAGACCGTGGCGCAGAACGTGGCGTTCGCGCTGGAGGTCATCGGCAAGCCGAAGGGCGCCATCAACAAGGTGGTGCCCGAGGTGCTCGACCTGGTCGGCCTCGGCGGCAAGGAGGACCGGATGCCCGGTGAGCTCTCCGGTGGTGAGCAGCAGCGCGTGGCGATCGCCCGGGCCTTCGTCAACCGCCCGATGCTGCTGATCGCGGACGAGCCGACCGGAAACCTGGACCCGCAGAACTCGGTCGGCATCATGAAGCTGCTGGACCGGATCAACCGCACCGGGACCACGGTGCTGATGGCGACCCACGACCAGGCCATCGTCGACCAGATGCGCAAGCGCGTGATCGAGCTCGACAAGGGGCTGCTGGTCCGCGACCAGGCCCGCGGCGTCTACGGATACCAGCACTAGCCGGCTCTCCGTTCCCGCCGTCGTCGGCCCACCAGCTGCACTGATCTTGGAGTCTTAGAAGCCATGCGCGCCCAGTTCGTCCTGTCGGAAATCGGTGTGGGTCTCCGCCGCAACCTGACCATGACCATCGCGGTCGTGGTCAGCGTCGCGCTCTCGCTCGCCCTCGCCGGTGCCTCGCTGCTCGTCCGCGACCAGGTCAACTCCATGAAGGGGTACTGGTACGACAAGGTCGAGGTGAGCATCTACTTCTGCACCAAGGCGGATGCCAAGACCGCGCCGCAGTGCGCCAGCGGTGCGGCCACCCAGGACCAGATCGACTCGGTCAAGGCCCAACTGGACAGCATGAAGCCGCTGGTCAAGGACTCCACCTTCGAGACCCAGGCGGAGGCGTACAAGCACTGGAAGGACATGAACCCGGACAGTGCCCTGGTCTCGGTCCTCGGTGCGGAGGCGATCCCGGCCTCCTGGCGGGTCAAGCTGCAGGACCCGACCCGGTACGACGTGATCCAGAGCGCGTTCGCCGGAAAGCCGGGCGTGCGCTCGGTGGAGGACCAGCGCAAGATCCTGGAGAACCTCTTCGGGCTGCTCAACGGCCTGCAGACGGCGGCCTTCGTGATCATGCTGCTGATGCTCTCGGTGGCGCTGCTGCTGATCGTCAACACGGTCCGGGTGTCCGCCTTCAGCCGAAGGCGCGAGACCGGGATCATGCGACTGGTCGGCGCCTCCAACTTCTATGTGCAGATGCCGTTCATCGCGGAGGCGGCGTTCGCCGCGCTGCTGGGCGCGGTGCTGGCCTCCGGGCTGCTGCTGCTCGGCAACTTCGGCGTGCAGCACTGGCTGGCCAACCGGGTGCAGTTCATCCACTTCATCGGGCTCTCCTCGGTGCTCCAGGTGATCCCGCTGCTGGTGGTGGTCGGTATGGGCATGGCGGCGATCGCGGCCTTCCTGACGCTGCGTAAGTACCTCAAGGTCTGATCACCCGGCGGCGATTGGTCACTCCTGGTGATATTCGGGCGTTCTGCGACCACGGAGCGCACCGGGCGCCTACACTCCGGTCCCATGACCACTCAGCGGGCGCGCCAGGGTGCGACCCTCACCCTGCTGTTCGGCGTGCTGCTGATCAGCGGTGCGGCGGTCGGCGGCTGGGGCGGCGCCGCGCCGCCGCTGCCGCGCCGGGCGCCCTCGGCGGACGCGGCGCCGCCGGAGGTCTCGGCGCTCTCCCCGCAGCAGGCCGAGCGCCTGGTGGCCAGCGGCGCGGACCGCTGGGCCGCGTACTACAGCGCCGACGACTACGCCGAGTTCACCCAGGGCCTGGACGGCGAGTACCTGGGCGTGGGCCTCTCGGTGGGCCGCACCCAGGACGGCGCCACCCTGGTCTCCTCGGTCCTGGCCGACTCCCCGGCCGGGGCCGCCAAGGTCGCGGTCGGGGACCGGCTGCTCGCGGTGGACGGCGCCGCGGTGGACCACCTCCCGGTCACCGAGGTGGTGGCCAGGCTGCGCGGCCGGGCCACCGCCGCGGCAGCGGGCGGGCGCTCGGCCGGCCCCGGCTCCACCGTGGTGCTGACCGTGCAGCGGCACGGCTCGCCGGCCCGCGAGGTGACGCTGCGGCGCACCGTGCTGGCCACCCAGGACGTCACCCTCGACCACCCCGCGCCCGGTGTGCTGAGGATCACCGTGCGGGCCTTCACCAGCGGGGTCGGCGAGGAGGTCCGGGCCGCCGTCCAAGCGGCCCGGCAACGCGGCGTGGTGCTCGACCTGCGCGGCAACTCCGGCGGCCTGGTCGAGGAGGCGGTGACCGCCGCCTCGGTCTTCCTGGACGGCGGGCCGGTCGCCTCCTACCTCTCGCACGGCGAGCAACGGGAGTTGACGGCCGCTCCCGGCGGCGACACCCGAACCCCGCTGGTGGTGCTGGTGGACGGCGGCACCATGAGCGCGGCCGAGCTGCTGGCCGGCGCGCTGCAGGACCGCTGCCGGGCGGTGCTGGTCGGCACCCGCACCTTCGGCAAGGGCACCGTGCAGCAGCCCAGCCGACTGGCCGACGGATCGGTCCTGGAGCTCACCGTGGGGCGCTACTTCACGCCCGCCGGCCGCACCCCGGACGGCACCGGCCTGCTCCCCGACGTGGCCGCCGCCGACCCGACCGAGGCCGGCGCGCTCGCCCTGCGGGTGCTCAGCGGTCTCGGCCCGACTCCCGCCGCCCGCTGACGCGGGCCCGCCGGTAAACCGGCTGCCGACCGGGCCGCCGAGGTGCGAGAATGTCCGGTGCTATGGCAAAGGAAAAGGGACAGAAGCTGATCGCGCAGAACAAGAAGGCGCGACACGAGTACACCATCCTGGACACCTACGAGTGCGGGATGGTGCTCACCGGCACCGAGGTGAAGTCACTGCGCGAGGGCCGGGCCAACCTGGTCGACGGCTACGCCTACACCCAGGCCGGCGAGGTGTGGATCGACAACGTCTTCATCCCCGAGTACACCCAGGGGACGTGGACCAACCACTCGGCGCGGCGCAAGCGCAAGCTGCTGCTGCACAAGATGGAGATCCGCAAGCTGGAGGCCAAGACCAAGGAGACCGGCCACACCCTGGTGCCGCTCTCGCTGTACTTCAAGGACGGCCGGGTCAAGCTCGAACTCGCCCTCGCGGTCGGCAAGAAGCTGTACGACAAGCGGCAGACGCTGCGCGAGAAGCAGGACACCCGGGAGACCGCCCGCGCGGTGGCCGCCGCCCGCCGCCGCCAGCGCTAGGCGCCCCAGGGCAGCCCTCAGTGCCCGCTGTGTAGCAGCTTCGTCCCAAGCCGTCCGCCGACCGGGTGAACGGTCCGGTGCCGCCCTGACGCTCAGTACGATCCGTGGCATGAACGTGTCCCTGTTGAGCGGCTGGTTCCCGTGGGGCGTCCAGCTCGCGGCAGCCGGCTCGCTGGTGGCCGCGATCGGCTGGCGCGACCGCCGCTGGCGGCTGCGCCGGGCCCCGTCGGCGCTGGCCGCGGCGGCCGGGCTGACCGGTCTGTTCGGGCTGCTGGCCGTCACCGTGGGCGGGGTCACCGACCCGCTGCCGCTCGCCCTCTGGTGCTGGCTGGGCGCGGCGGTGGCGGCGCTCGCGGTGCTGGTGGCCGGCTGGCGCGGCGCGCGCTGGTGGCGCCGGGCACTGGCGCCGCTCGCCGCACTGCTCGCGGTGGTCGCCGGCGCCAACGCGCTGAACGCGTCCACCGGTTACTTCCCGACCCTGGACGACGCGATCGGCGAGCTGAGCGGCGACCCGCTGCCGCAGCAGGTGACGATGGACCAGCTCTCCTCGCTGACCGGACGCACCAGCACGGGCCGGATCGTCCAGGTGGACATCCCGGACGCCGCCAGCGGCTTCGCCCACCGGCAGGAACTGGTCTACCTGCCGCCGGCCTGGTTCCGCAGCAGGACCCGGCCGAAGCTGCCGGTGCTGGAGATGATCGGCGGCGAGTTCGCGGCCCCCGACAACTGGGTGCGGGCCGGCAACGCGGTGCAGACCGCCGACGCCTACGCCGCCCAGCACGGCGGCGTCGCCCCGGTGCTGGTCTTCGCGGACGCCACCGGCGGGTTCAAGGTGGACACCGAGTGCGTGGACGGCCCGAACGGAAAGGCCGAGGACCATCTGGTGAAGGACATTCCGCCGTTTGTCGAAAAGGCCTTCGGCACCGCCACCGACCCGCGCAAGTGGGGTGTGGTCGGCTGGTCGATGGGCGGCACCTGCGCGGTCGACCTGGCGGTCGAACACCCGGATGTCTTCGCGCATTTCGAGGACATCTCCGGCGACCTCGGCCCCAATACCGGGGACAAGCAGCAGACCATCGACAAGCTCTACGGCGGCGATGCCGCGGCCTGGGCGGCGCACGACCCGCTGACCGTGCTGGCGCACCACCCCAAGTACAAGAACGTCTCCGGCTGGTTCGAGAGCGGGGACCAGGAGGCGAACCACATCGGCCAGGCCCGGCAGCTGGACGCGGCCGCCCGCAAGGTCGGCATCAAGTCCCAGGTGGTGGTCCAGCCCGGCAGGCACGTCTGGCAGTTCGCCGGCGGCGCGTTCGCCGAGGCGCTGCCCTGGCTGGCCCAGCAGGTGGGCCTCAAGGGGTAATGCGCTGGACCCCTGGTTGCGGTACGCGTACCATGGGCGCAGCACCACCGGCGGGGGTCACACCCGGTCGGGGGTTTTCGCAACAAGCTGCACCTTTTTAAAAAAACATGGGGATGATCGGTTTCGACAGGGGAAGTCGAAACAGGAGAAGCGAGCCGAGGAACGCGGCAATGATCTCGTTAACCATCTGTCGCAAAAAAATAATCGCCAACTCTAAGCGCGATTCCCACCAGTTCGCTCTCGCTGCCTAATTAAGCAACGATAGCGCTTGGGTGTCAGACCGGGGAGTTCCCGACCCGGACCCTGGCATAATCTAGGGAACTCAACCGTCCGCTCGGGCTACGAGGGTGGATGGGAAATCAAACAGTAGCTGGGCCTGTTGGCGGCTTGTCCGTGTGACTGCCAGGGCCGAGAAAAGCACAGCGGACTGCGCTCGGAGAAGTCCTGAATCCACTCCACTGGACCCGGGTTCGATTCCCGGCATCTCCACCATCCCATGTGCATGCGGGCCGTCCTCCGATTCGGAGGGCGGCCTTCGTGTTTGTCCCGGCGTGCCGTAGGATCTTCTGTCCGCCGACTTCCGACGGCGGCGCTCACCCACCGCAAGATGTACGACAGGGGCTTCCTTGGGCGCGCACGGCAGACAGTACCCAGCCGCTACCACCACCGCCGACTCCCACGAGGGTCTGCGGGAGCGCGAGATCGCTGACGAGCAGCGGCACCTCGACACCGTCTACCGGCGGCTCGAGGAGAAGCTCGCGGAGGCCGAGTACGTCCTGGAGGACGCCGCGAAGCGGGTCCAGGTCGGTACTCCCGGCGCGCTCGCCGAGCGCGACGCGCAGGTCTACCGGGCCGGCGCCCACCTCAACCGGCTGAACAACGAGTTCGAGGACTTCCTCTTCGGGCGGATCGACCTGCAGCAGGCCGACGCGCCCGAGGAGCACGGCATCCCCTCCTTCACCCCGCTGGACGCCAGCGACCCGGTGGTCGCGCAGAGCCTGCACATCGGCCGGCTCGGCGTGCTCGACGCCGAGTTCGGCCCGCTGGTGATCGACTGGCGGGCGCCGGCCGCCGCGCCGTTCTACCGGGCCACCCCGCTGGAGCCGGGCCGGGTGCTGCGCCGCCGGGTGATCCGGTCCAAGGGCCGCAAGGTGATCGGCGTCGAGGACGACCTGCTGCGACCCGACCTCACCCCCACCCTGGACGGCCAGGAGCTGGCGGTGATCGGCGACGGGGCGCTGATGGCCTCGCTCGGCCGGGCCCGCAGCCACACCATGCGCGACATCGTCTCCTCGATCCAGAAGGAGCAGGACGAGGTGATCCGGGCGCCCGCCGCCGGCGCCACCCTGGTCACCGGCGGCCCCGGCACCGGCAAGACCGCGGTCGCCCTGCACCGGGCCGCCTTCCTGCTCTACCAGGACCGGCGCCGCTACGCGGGCGGCATCCTGGTGGTCAGCCCGACCCCGCTGCTGGTCTCCTACACCGAGGGCGTGCTGCCCTCGCTCGGCGAGGAGGGCCAGGTCGCCATCCGCGCGGTCGGCAGCCTGGTAGACGGGATCGAGGCGGAGCGCTACGACAGCCCCGAGGTGGCGCGGATCAAGGGCTCGGCCCGGATGGTCCAGCTGTTGCGCCGGGCCGCCCGCGGCGCCCTCGAAGTGCCGATCAGCGGCTCCGCCGGGCAGGGCGCGCCCACCGAGCTCAAGGTGGTGGCCCGCGGCGAGGTGCTGCGGCTGGACGCCAATCGGCTGCGCACCGTGCGCGGCCATGTGCTGGGCAGCGGCGGCACCCCGCTCAACCTGCTGCGCCCCCGGGCCCGCCGGCTGCTGCTGGACGCGCTCTGGTCGGAGCTGGTCAAGCACCTGCCCAAGCCCACCGACCACTACGGTCGCGAGCAGCGCCAGGAGGAGAAGGAGGCCTTCGACGAGTACGTCTCGGACGAGGCGCCGTTCCTGGACTTCCTGGACGCCTGGTGGCCCGCGCTGGCTCCGCGTCAGGTGCTGGCCACCCTCAAGCAGGCCAGGCACACCAACCGGATCGCCCGGCGCGCGGTGACCCCCGAGGAGGCCCGGCTGCTGGCCGCCTCCTGGCGTCACCTGGGCCCGCGCGGCGAGGGCCCGCTGTCCGCGCACGACGTCGCCCTGCTGGACGAGCTGCAACTGCTGCTCGGCGAGCCGGCCCGGCCGAAGGTGCGCGAGGTGGACGCGATGGACCTGCTGACCGGCCTGGACGAGGTGACCACCTTCGCCGACCGGACCTCGCGCTCGCGCGAGCGGCTGCCGGTGGAGCGGACCGAGTACGCGCACGTGATCGTGGACGAGGCCCAGGACCTCACCCCGATGCAGTGGCGGATGATCGGCCGCCGCTCCCGGATGGCGACCTGGACCATCGTCGGCGACCCGGCGCAGAGCTCCTGGCCGTTCCCGCAGGAGGCGCAGGCCGCCTTGGACGAGGTGCTCGGCTCCAAGCCGCGCCGGCGCCACACGCTCACTGTCAACTACCGCAACCCCGCCGAGATCGCCGAGGTGGCGGCGAAGGTGCTGGCGCTGGCCGCGCCGGGGACCCCGTCGCCGAGTGCGGTGCGCTCGACCGGGATCACCCCGCGGTTCGCCGCGGTCGTCGATCCGCAGCCGGCGGCCTTCGCCGCCGCGGCCCGCGCCGAGCTGGTCCGGCTGCTCGGCGAGGTCGAGGGGACGGTTGCCGTGGTGGTCCCGATGGACCGCCGGGCCGAGGCCGCCGAGTGGATCGCCGGCCTGGGCGGGCGGGCGGTGGCGCTGGGCAGCCTGGAGGCCAAGGGCCTGGAGTACGACGCCACGGTGGTGGCCGATCCGACCGGCATCGCCGGCGAGTCGGAGGCCGGGCTGCGGGTGCTCTACGTGGCGCTGACCCGCGCGACCCAGCGGCTGACGGTGCTCTCCGGTCCGGACGACCTGCCCGACCGCGAGGGCGTCCCGGCGCTGCTGCGCTGACCGCGGCGCACCTGAGGGTGCGTCAACGACGAAGGCCCCCACCGGTGGTGGGGGCCTTCGCGTTACGTTGGTGACACCGACCCGCCATGCTCGCCTCGCGGCAAGTGGTCGCTCGAAGCGACTAAGGTTGGGCCCGGGGGCTTGGATCGAGCCGGTGTCTCGTCCAATGTAACCCATCGCCCCCGGCAGGCAATCCCATGCGGCGGATTTCCGGTGCTTGTCCAGGTTCGCAGGACACTCTGTTGTCGACTCCCTGCAATCAATGAACGATATTTCTGGGTTCCCTCTGGCCGGTGGGACGATCGAGATCTAGGATGCGCAAGACGGCAGCATCAACAGTTTGTTGAAATCAACGGTCGTACCAGGAAGAAGGACGTCGATGGCGACGGTGCCCAGTGTCTCCAACTCGATCACGGTGCGGCTGGAGGTCCCGGCCAGTGGCAACGCGGTCAGCAACATCACCACCGCGGTGGAGTCCTCCGGCGGCTCGGTGACCGGTCTGGACGTCACCGCCTCGGGCCTGGAGGCGCTGCGGATCGACGTGACGGTGGCAGCCGCCTCGGTGGCGCACGGCGAGGAGATCGTCGAGAAGCTGCGCGCCATCGAGGGCGTGACCATCGGCAAGGTCTCGGACCGCACCTTCCTGATGCACCTCGGCGGCAAGATCGAGATGTCCTCCAAGCTGCCGATCCGCAACCGTGACGACCTGTCGATGATCTACACCCCCGGCGTGGCCCGGGTCTGCATGGCGATCGCCGAGAACCCCGAGGACGCCCGCCGCCTGACCATCAAGCGCAACAGCGTCGCCGTGGTCACCGACGGCTCGGCGGTGCTGGGGCTGGGCAACATCGGCCCGATGGCCGCGCTGCCGGTGATGGAGGGCAAGGCGGCCCTGTTCAAGCGGTTCGCCAACATCGACGCCTGGCCGATCTGCCTGGACACCCAGGACACCGACGAGATCGTGGCCATCGTCAAGGCGATCGCCCCCGGCTTCGCGGGCATCAACCTGGAGGACATCTCCGCGCCGCGCTGCTTCGAGATCGAGGCCCGGCTGCGCGAGGCCCTGGACATCCCGGTCTTCCACGACGACCAGCACGGCACCGCGATCGTGGTGCTCGCCGCGCTGACCAACGCGCTGCGGGTGGTCGGCAAGCAGATCGGCGACATCCGGGTGGTGATGTCCGGGGCCGGCGCTGCCGGCACCGCGATCCTCAAGCTGCTGCTGGCGGCCGGCGTCGAGCACGCCACCGTGGCGGACGTGCAGGGCGTGGTGCACAGCGGCCGCGAGGACCTCAACGAGTCGCTGCGCTGGATCGCCGAGCACACCAACCGCTCGGGGCGCACCGGCAGCCTCAAGGAGGCGGTGGCCGGGGCCGACGTCTTCATCGGCGTCTCCGCGCCGAACGTGCTGGACGGCGACGACATCGCCTCGATGGCCGACGGCGCGATCGTCTTCGCGCTGGCCAACCCGGACCCGGAGGTCGACCCGGCGGTGGCCCGGCAGACCGCCGCCGTGGTGGCCACCGGCCGCAGCGACTTCCCCAATCAGATCAACAACGTGCTGGTCTTCCCGGGTGTCTTCCGCGGCCTGCTGGACGCGCAGAGCCGCACGGTCAACACCGAGATGATGATCGCCGCCGCCCGGGCGCTGGCCACCACCGTCACCGACGACCAGCTCAACGCCAACTACATCATCCCCAGCGTCTTCCACCCGGACGTGGCCAAGACGGTGGCCGCCGCCGTCCGGGAGGCCGCACTGGCCGCCGGAAACGCGGGCGAGGGCGCCCCCTCCCGCCCCACCCCGGGCATCGTCGGGACCCTCGACACGGCCGCCTTCCCGGTGGTCAAGCTCTGACCCGCTGAGCCACTCGGACTCACTTCCAGGGGCGGTATCTGGTCGATCGCCTGGCCGATTACCGCCCCTGCCGGTACCCGGCGGTCCCGAACCCTTGCGACACAAGGGGAAGGGCGTGTTTGGGCTTGTCCTCCTCAGGGCGTACGGTAGCCCTGCACGGGGCAGGCGTGTCCGACAAGTACGGAACGTCCCCCAACCACTCGGCGAGTCGTTCCCGACCGCCGCCCGCGCCGGTCCGCCGGCGCCGACGAAGCGTCACAGCTGCGTGGGGAGGGCGCCGTTCGGGGTGCACGGCCGAGGCCCGATTGGCTTTCTCGGGGCCGGTAAGGGCAGGATTCGTTCCCAGGCAGGCACGTGGCAGGACTGACACGGTGCGCGGTCCGGGTGCGAGCCGGGCCCCTACCACCAGCCGCCTGAACGAGCACAGTGTGCGGACCAGCGGCCCAGCCGGGTGCCTCCGGAGGGACGACCGATGGGGCCCCCGCACACCGCAACGAACAGACCACAGGAGTACACATGAACCGCAGTGAGCTGGTGGCCGCTCTGGCCGACCGTGCCGAGGTGACCCGCAAGGACGCCGACGCCGTTCTGGCCGCGTTCGCCGAGGTCGTTGGCGAGGTCGTGGCCAAGGGTGACGAGAAGGTCACCATCCCCGGCTTCCTGACCTTCGAGCGCACCCACCGCGCCGCTCGTACCGCCCGCAACCCGCAGACCGGTGAGCCGATCCAGATCGCGGCCGGCTACAGCGCCAAGGTGAGCGCGGGCTCCAAGCTCAAGGAAGCCGCCAAGGGCGCCTGATCCCGCTGGAGCGGGGGTGGTCCGGACTCCGGACCGCCCCCGCTCCGTCGTTCCCGGCACCACCCTTTAGGGTCGACGCCATGCGCGTACTGGTACTGGAGGACGACCCCGGGCTCGGGCCCGAGATCGCCGACGGGCTGCGCCGGGCCGGCTTCGCCGTGGACCTGGCCACCGACCTGGCCGAGGCCGACCTCAAACTGGACGTCACCGACTACCACTGCCTGGTGGCCGACCGCGGGCTCCCCGACGGGGACGCGATCACCCTGGTCAACGCCCGCCGCCGGGCCGGCTGGACCCGCCCGGTGCTGCTGCTCACCGCGATGGACTCGGTGGCCGACCGGGTGACCGGCTTCGAGCACGGCGCCGACGACTACCTGGTCAAGCCGTTCGCCGCCGCCGAACTGGCCGCCCGGGTGCGCAACCTGTGCCGCCGCCCGATCCCCGCCGCCCCGCCCGAGATGCGCCTGGGCGACCTGCAGCTGGACCTGCCGCGCCGCCGGGTCACCCGCGCCGGGGTGCTGCTCACCCTGACCGCCAAGGAGTTCGCGGTCCTCGAGGTGCTGATGCTGCACGCCGGCGCCGTGGTCACCCGCACCCGGCTGATCGAGAGCTGCTGGGACGAGCTCAACGAGCCGATGTCCAACGTGGTCGACGTGCTGATCCGTCAGCTGCGCCGCCGGCTCGGGCCGCCCGACCCGATCGAGACGGTGCGCGGCGTCGGCTACCGACTGATCGACCCGGCCGGGTGAGCGAGCGAAGCGAGGCGGGGCGCATGAGTTCTCCCGCCGCGAGCCGGCTGCGCCGACTGCGCTGGACGCTGACCCTGCTCTTCGCCGCCACCACCGCCGGCTGCCTGCTGGTCCTGGCCACCCTGGCCGCCCACACCGACCAGCGCTCGCGCGCCAAGGACATGGACAACGAGCTCGGCCGCCGCTCCGGCGGACTGGCCCGCAGCCTCTGGTTCGACAACAGCCAGCTGGCCGTCGACCCGCTGAACGAGGACGAGCTGGCCCGCGGCGCAGACGTGCTCGGCGCGCTGCAGACCGGCCCCGGCGGCGCGCTCACCGTGCGCTGGGTCCGCCCGGCCGCCGACCGGCTGCCCGCCACCGCCGTGCTGGCCCGGATCTGGGCGCAGGTGCAGGACACCCAGGAGAGCGTGCTGATCGGCGGCCCGGGCGGCACCGGACGCACCATGCGCTGGGCGGCCGCGCCGGTCTGGGACGGCGACACCGTCGCCGCCGTGGTGGTCGTCGGCGCCGACCCCGCGCAGAGCGCCGCCGACCACGCCCGGCTGGTCCGCTGGCTGCTGCTCGGCTGCTCCGCCCTGGTGCTGGCGGCCGCCGCGATCGGCCACCTGCTCTCCGGCCGCGCCATGCGCCCCGCACTGATCGGCCTGGAACGGCAGGAGCAGTTCCTCACCGAAGCCGCCCACGAGCTGCGCACCCCGCTCGCCACGCTGCGCCTGGTGGTCGAGCGCGGGACGGCCTCGCCCGAGCGGGCCCGCGCCTCGCTCGCCGAGGCCGCGCGGCTGACCGACCGGCTGGCCAGGCTGGTCACCGGGCTGCTGGCCAGAGCCAGGATCGAGGCCGGAACGGAACGGATCGAGCTGACCCCGCTCCGGCTGGACCAACTGGTCGAGCAGGCGGTGGACGAGGTGCCGCAGGGCGACCGGGTGAGCGTCCAACTGCCGGAGCAGGCGATGGTGGTGCGCGGCGACCCGGAACTGCTCGGGCAGGCGGTGCGCAACCTGGTGGAGAACGCGCTGCGGCACGGCGGCGGCACTCCCGTCACGGTGTCCGTCGCACCCGGCCTGGTCGCCGTCACCGACGGCGGCCCCGGCGTGCCGGCGCCGCGCCGCGAGGCGGTCTTCCGACGGGGCGTCACCAGCGGTGCCGGCACCGGGACCGGCTTGGCCATCGTGCGCTGGGTGGCCGAGCTGCACGGCGGCAGCGCCCGCCTCACCGAGGCCCCCGGCGGCGGCCTGCGCGCCGAGCTGCGGCTGCCCGTCGAATGAGCCGGTCCGTGGGCCGGCCCTGCTCGGTCGGCCCCTCTCGGTCGGCCCTGTTCGGTCGGGCTGCCTCGGTCGGGCTTTCTCATCGTCAGCTCATGAAGCCCCTGGCAGGCTGCGGAGTATGACCAAGCGTTCTGCCACCGGACCCACCCGCACACCGCCGCGCCGGCTGCGCAAGGCGAGTGGGCTGGTGGTGGCCGCGCTGGCGGTGGTCGGTCTGATGCACCTGCTGCCGGCCGAGCGGGCCGCCGCCGACAGCCCGGGCGGGCGCCCCGCGGTGACCGGCCCCGACCGGGTCGGCCTCAACCGGGGCCCGGGCCGCGAGCTGCTCGGCGAACTGCTGCGCCGTCATGTCCGCACCCATGGCCGCGGGTCCTCGCACCACCACCGGCCCTAGGGGCGCCTGACTACCGGCGTACCCCCGTGCGCCGGTCGACGTGCGGACACACCTGGCGGGGTGACCGCATGTGAAAGGGGCCGCCCTGGCGGGGGCGGCCCCTACAAGCTCCTGTTGACGGTCGGTCAGACCGCCGCGAGCAGCTCCTCCTCGCTGGGCAGCTGCACGTGCGCACCGAGCGCCCGCAGCTTCTCCAGGAAGTTCTCGTAGCCGCGGTTGATCAGCGAGATCCCGTGCACGGTGGAGGTGCCCTCGGCGGCCAGCGCCGCGATCAGGTACGAGAAGCCGCCGCGCAGGTCGGGGATGACCAGCTCGCCGCCGAGCAGCTTGGACGGGCCGGAGACCACCGCCGAGTGCAGGAAGTTGCGCTGCCCGAACCGGCACGGGGTGCCGCCCAGGCACTCGCGGTAGAGCTGGATGTGCGCGCCCATCTGGTTCAGCGCCGAGGTGAAGCCGAGCCGCGACTCGTACACCGTCTCGTGCACGATCGACAGGCCGGCCGCCTGGGTCAGCGCGACCACCAGCGGCTGCTGCCAGTCGGTCTGGAAGCCGGGGTGCACGTCGGTCTCCAGCGCGATGGCGTTCAGCTCGCCGCCCGGGTGCCAGAACCGGATGCCCTCGTCGTCCACCGCGAAGGCGCCGCCGACCTTCCGGAAGGTGTTGAGGAAGGTCATCATCTCCAGCTGGCGGGCCCCGTGGACGTAGATGTCGCCCTTGGTGGCCAGCGCCGCGCAGGCCCAGGAGGCCGCCTCGAGACGGTCCGGCAGCGCGCGGTGGTTGTAGCCGCCGAGCTCGTCCACACCGGTGATCAGGATGGTCCGGTCGGTGCCCATCGAGATGATCGCGCCCATCTTCTGCAGCACGCAGATCAGGTCGACGATCTCCGGCTCGATGGCCGCGTTGCGCAGCTCGGTGTCGCCCTCGGCCAGCACGGCGGTGAGCAGCACCTGCTCGGTGGCGCCGACCGACGGGTAGGGCAGCTCGATCTTGGTGCCGCGCAGCCGCTGCGGGGCCACCAGGTAGGTGCCCTGCGGGTGCTTCTCGATCGAGGCGCCGAACTGGCGCAGCACCTCGAAGTGGAAGTCGACCGGCCGGCCGCCGATGTCGCAGCCGCCCAGGCCCGGGATGAAGGCGTGGCCGAGGCGGTGCAGCAGCGGGCCGCAGAACAGGATCGGGATCCGCGAGGAGCCCGCGTGCGCGTCGATGTCGGCGACATTGGCGCTCTCCACGTGCGAGGGGTCGAGGATCAGCTCGCCCTCCTCCTCGCCGCTGCGCACCGTGACACCGTGCAGCTGGAGCAGCCCGCGGACCACCTTGACGTCACGGATGTCCGGGACGTTGCGCAGTCTGCTGGGGCCCTGGCCGAGCAGGGCGGCCACCATCGCCTTGGGCACCAGGTTCTTGGCACCGCGGACGCGGATCTCGCCTTCCAGCGGGTTTCCGCCGTGGACCAGCAGGACGTCGTCGGTCATCGTTCTCGCAATCCGGGGTTCGCAACCATGGCAGGGGCGCCACCTTTGGTAGATGGTAGTGGGCGGTTGATTGGTTCCCTCCCCTACGCATGGTGATCATGCTCTCTCCGAGTGGAAGCCCGGCCGAACGGGTGAGCGAAGGTTTGCCCGCCCGCCCGCTCGCCCGTCCGTGTTTCGCGGCCCCGTTGCCGCGCCGACTGCGGGATCATGTGGGCATGACTGCGGCCTCCTCCCACACCGGCCGCCTGCTCGTGGCGACCCCCGTCCTCACCGACCCCAACTTCGCGCGGTCGGTGGTGCTGCTGCTCGACCACGACGCGCAGGGCGCGCTCGGCGTGGTGCTCAACCGGCCGACCCCGGTGGAGGTCTCGGACGTACTGGACGGCTGGGCCGAGCTGACCGGGGACCCCCGGGTGGTCTTCCAGGGCGGTCCGGTGGGCCTGGACTCGGCGCTGGCGGTCGCGGTGGTGCCCGGCGAGCCGGGCCCCGAGGACCCGCTGGGCTGGCGGCGGGTGCACGGCGCGATCGGCCTGGTCGACCTGGAGGCGCCGCCGCAGGTCCTGGCCGGCGAACTGGGCGCGCTGCGGGTCTTCGCCGGGTACGCGGGTTGGACGCCGGGCCAGCTGGAGAAGGAGGTCGCCGAGGGCGCCTGGTACCTGGTGGACGCCGAGCCCGGCGACATCTCCTGCCAGCGGCCCGAGCTGCTGTGGCGCTCGGTGCTGCGCCGCCAGCGCGGGGCGCTGGCGATGCTGGCCACCTATCCCGAGGACCCGACGCTCAACTAGGGCCGGTCAGCTGAGTGCGCTGCGAGGGCACCGGGCGGCGGCCGGCCGCGGTCAGGGTGGCCAGCACGGTCGGCCAGACCGCGGCGAGCGGGTCGATCAGGTGGAAGTGGTCCGTCCCGGCGGACTCGAGCAGGGTCACCGGGTCCCCGGCGGCCGTGGCCCGCCGGGCGTACTCGCGGCTCATCGCCACCGGCACCTGGCGGTCCTCGGTGCCGTGCAGCAGGGTGACCGGGACCCCCAGCGGCAGCAGCGCGGCCGGGTCGGCCAGTGCGTACCGCTGCGGGACCTGCCCGGGGCCGCCGCCGAGCAGCCCGAGCACCGCGTCCTCGCCGAGCCCCCAGTCCGCGCACAGGTCCAGGCAGCTGCAGCCGGCCAGCACGACCACCGCGTCCGGCACCCGCCGGGTGGACCAGGGCGAGTCGGCCGGCAGCCGGCGCCGCGCGGCCGCCCAGAGCGCGAGGTGGCCGCCGGCCGAGTGGCCGACCAGCACGGTCCGTCCGGTCACCGGGTGGGGCAGCGGTCCGGCCAGCAGGTCGAGCGCGGCCGCCACGTCGTCGAAGGTGTCCGGCCAGCCCGAGCGCCGGTACTCGGGGACGGCGACCAGGTGGCCGGCCTCGGCCAGCGCGCTCGCCAGCGGGCCGGTGTGACTGCGGTCGTACTCGGGCTGCCAGAAGCCGCCGTGCAGCAGCACCAGCAGCGGGGCCGGTCCGAGGCCCGGCGGCAGGCGCAGGTCGACCACCTGGTCCGGGTGCTCGCCGTAGCGCAGTGTGTGGTCCACCGGCGGGGCCGGCCGGGTCAGTACTTCGCGGCTGTCCATGCGTGGGCCTCCTCGGTCACAGTTCGCTGCGGAACTCCCACAGCTCCGGGTAGAGGCGCTCGCGGGCCCGGGCGGCCAGGTAGCCGGCGCCCGTGCTGCCGCCGGTCCCGGGGCGGCGGCCGATCTGCCGCTCCACCACCAGCACGTGCCGGGCCCGCCAGAGCGACCAGGCCTGGTCGTGGTCGAGCAGCGCCTCGGCCAGCTCGGCCACCGACTGGTGGGCGGGGGTGCGGACCACCTCGGCCAGCGCGGCCCGGCGCTGATCCGGTGTCAGCACGCCGTACCCCGCCTCGGCGAGCACCGAGACGAAGGCGTCCCAGACGGTCGGCTCGATCAGCCGCCGCTCCAGCCGGTCGCGCTCGGCCCCGGTGAGCCAGTCCAGGTGGGCGAGCCGGTCGCCCGAGGCGGGGCCGGAGAGCAGTTCGACCTCGTGGAACTGCGCGGACTGGGCGCCGCTCGCGCTGCCCAGCGCGCCGCGGAAGGCCAGGAAGTCCAGTGGTGCCATGGTGTCCAGCAGCTCGATGGTGCCCAGCAGGGCCCGCTCGATCTCCCGGCAGCGGCGCAGCGCGAGCCGGGCCGCCGGCAGCCGGCCGGTCAGCATCCGGTCGCGGGCGGCGCCGAGCTCGCGCAGCAGCAGTCTGAACCAGAGCTCGTGCACCTGGTGCACGGTGATGAACAGCTCCTCCTCGGTGCCCTGGTGGTCGCCGCGCGGTGTCTGGAGGGTGAGCAGCTGGTCCAGATTGAGGTAGCCGCCGTAGGTGAGCGTGCTGGTGCTCAGGGGTGTGGTCATGGTCCGCCGTCCACTTCGTAGAGGCCGCGGGAGGCGAAGGCCTCCCGGACACCGGGCAGGTCGAACGCTCCGACCGAGGCGCACAGGCGCAGCGTCGATCGGGAGATCTCCGAGATCCGGTCCGCGCCCGCGGTCGGGGCGTAGCAGTCCGCCAGTACGTCGCGGGCCGCGGCGGTGTCCAGGCCGGCCAGCCGCAGCGAGTCCTCGACCGGGGCCAGGTCCCAGCTGAGCGCGGCATGGATCAGCTCGGGCAGGGCGAGCGCGGCGCGCCGCCGCAGCTCGGGGGTGAGGCCGGCCCAGAGCTCGTGGAAGAAGGTGGCGAAGAAGCGGTGATGGCGGCCCTCGTCCTTGGCGTGGTCGCGCATCAGGTCGCGGACCGGGCGGACCACGGTGGCGTCGGTGGGCAGTTCGTTGAGGACGGCCGTGATCAGCGTCTCGAAGACCACGGCCTGCAGCAGCCCGGCCAGCTGCGGCTGGTCCGGGAGCAGTCGCCGGGCGGCCGCGGCGAGCTGCTCGACGAATCCGCCGTAGTCCCAGTCGGGGATCGCGATGCCGGTGACGCCGGCGATCTGGTCGGCCAGGTCGAGGCTGTACAGCGCGTGGTAGCCCTCGTCGCAGTAGACCTTGAAGGCGTCCTGGCGCAGCGCCGCGGTCAGCGCCAGCGGGGTGCGGCCGTTGGCGATCGGCTCGGCCGCGCGGTTCACCACCCGGGTCTCCAGGTGGGTGGTGGCCAGCAGGAACTGGTAGAGGTGACGGACCGTCAGTTCGCGGCGTCGCTCCGGGTCGAGCGCGCGCACCGCCTCGTGGCCCAGGTGCGGGACCAGCGCCTCGGGGAAGAAGACCAGGCCTTGCTCGGCGCCCTCGTGGAACATCCGGCGGACCCCGGTGCGCACGCCAGCGCTCTCGTACCAGCGGTCCAGCGGTCCGGCGGCGCTCATCGGTGACTCCAGCTCATCGGTGACCCTCGTTCATCGGTGACCCCAGCTCATCGGTGGCTCCATTCGAGCGGTGCGGCGGCGGGCTGCGCGGGCAGCGTGCCTAGCCGGGCCACCGCCTCGGCCACCACGGAGGCGTCCAGTGGGTGGCAGAGCCGGAACCAGCCGGGCTCGGGGGAGTGGAAGGCCTCGCCGGGCAGGATGTTGACCCGCAGCCGGTCGGCGATGGTCCGCCAGAGCTGCCGCTCGCCGACGAAGCCCGGCTCGGGCAGCCGGTCGCGCAGGTCGATCCAGAGCGAGCAGCCCGCCTCGGCCGGTACGTGCCCGATGCCGTGCCGGGCGAGCTGCTCGACGGTGGCGGCGCAGGAGGCGGCCAGCCGACGGCGGTTCTCGGCCAGGAAGCCGGCCGTCCGGTCGGGGTCGGCGAGCAGTTGGGTCAGCACCGCCTGGGTGCCGGTGGAGACCGGGGCGAAGTAGGCCAGCGCCCGGGCGGCGGCCCGCACCTCGGGGTCGGTGGTGTGCAGCACCCCGGCCTTGAAGCCGGGCAGGCCGAAGTCCTTGGCGAAGCCCCAGACGGTGTGTACCCGCGGGCTGCCGAGCGTCTCCAGGGCGGTGAACGGGCGCGGCCCGAAGACCGAGTGGGCGTAGATCTGGTCGCCGATCAGGTCGACCCCGTACTCCTCGGCGAGCCGGGCCAGCTCGTGCAGGTGCTCGGCCGGGTAGACCTGGCCGAGTGGGTTGGCCGGTGAGGCGAGTGCGATCGCGCGGACCGTGGCGCCGGTCCGGCGGGCCAGGCAGAGGGCGCGTTCGACCGGTGCGAGGTCGAGCGCGAAGCCGTTCGCGCTGCTGAGCGGTGCCGGGATCAGCCGGGCGCCGGACCGGCCGCCGAGGTCGGTGTCGAAGGCGCCGTAGTAGGGGGCGGGCAGCACGATGGCCTCGCCCGGGTCGCAGAGCGCGCTGGCGATCACGTCCAGTGCGGCGGTCGCGCCGCTGACCAGCACCAGGTTCTCGGGGTCGACCGGCGAGCGGTAGCAGGCGGTGAGCAGCTGGGCGATCCGCTCGCGCAGCAGCGGTGTGCCGTGCAGCGGGGCGTACCGGGTGTCCGGCTCGCTGAACGGGGGCAGTTCGGCGGCGAGCCGGTCCAGCAGGTCGCCGAGCAGGCGGTTCTCCGCGGTGCCGAGGTTGAGGTATCCGTCGGGGCGGCTGACCGGGTGGTAGGGGAAGGCCTCGGCCCGGAAGTGCGCCTCGGCGATGGCGGGGGTGGCGGCGGTCAGGGCCGCGGCCGTGCGGGAGACCATCTCAGTGCTCCTGAGGGTGTGTTCAGTGCTCGTGGCCGGTGAGCAGGCCGGGGTGGACGCCCAGGCCCATCGAGGCGTCGATCACCGCGCCGTGCAGCAGGCCGGAGGCCGGGCCGGCCAGCCACCAGATCAGTTCGGCCACCTCCGCCGGCTCGATCAGCCGGCCCTGTGGCAGGCGTTTGAGCAGTTCGGCGCGGTTCTCGGGGGTGAGCGGGTCGAGCGTGCTGGCTTCGAACATGCCGGTGTCCACGGCGCCCGGGCAGATCGCGAAGACGTGGACCGATTGGTGCACCAGCTCGGCGGCGAGCTGGCGGGTGAGGTGGCAGAGCGCGGCCTTGCTCATGCCGTCGGCCAGCCGGAAGCCGGGGAACTGGGACACCCCGCCGCCGACGCTGGAAACGTTGATGATCTTGCCGCCGCCCTGGCGGATCAGCTGGGGCAGCAGTGCGCGGCTCAGCCAGAGCGGACCGAGCGCGTTGATCCGCAGCATGGCCTCGTCCTGCTCGGGTTCGTGCGGCCCGGCATAGCGGGCGACCGTGGCCGAGCCGACCGCGGCGTTGTTGACCAGGACGTGCACCGGGCCGGGCAGCTCGGCCAGCAGTCGTTCCTGGTCCGGCCAGTTCCCCTGGTCGAAGGCGAAGGCGCGGGCCGCGCCGGGGCGCTCCTGGTTGACCTCGGCGACGATCGCGGCGGCCCGCTCGGCCCCCAGCCGGTAGGTGAACCACACGTTGTCGCCGGCCCGGGCGAAGCGTTCGACGCAGGCGCGGCCGATGCCTGCCGAACCCCCCGTTATGAGGATGTTGCGTGCTGCCATCAGCGACCCCTTCCGGGGCGCGGCTGCCGGTGCGGCAGCGGATGAACGTGACTTGACTAAAGTTGTCAAATTTTCTTACTGGGCGCAAGGGTCGGAGTTGACGCATTGGGCGTCGACGGGTGGTGGGGGTCCGTTTCGCACGCCGCCCCCATAGACTTGGCGCCTATGAGCACTCTTGAGCCCGAGCGCGGCCTCGGTACCGGCACCCTGGTCGAGCCCGTCCCGCAGGTGTCCCACGGCGACGGCGACCACGAGCGCTTCGCGCACTATGTCCAGAAGGACAAGATCATGGAGAGCGCGCTCTCCGGCTCCCCGGTGGTCGCGCTCTGCGGCAAGGTCTGGGTGCCCGGGCGCGACCCGAAGAAGTACCCGGTCTGCCCGATGTGCAAGGAGATCTACGAGGGCATCGGCTCCGGTGGCGGCGACCAGGGTGGCGACAAGCAGTAGGGGCGGGACGGGGCAACTGACCGCGTAAGTGGTCTATGCCAATCCCGACGGCGCGGGCAGTATGGTCCGCATGGACCTGATCCCCGCGCCGTCCACCGTCCACCTCGACCCGCGGCGGACCCTGCCGCTCGGTCCCGGGACCACGCTGGGCGGCGGCCCGGGCGCCGAACAGGCCGAGCGGTGGCTGCGCGCGACGCTGGGTGCCGCGACCGCGCTGCCGCTGCGCTGGGCCGCGGACCCGGTGATCCGGCTGAGCCTGGACCAGGCGCTGCCGCCCGAGGCGTACCGGATCGTGGTCGACGAGCAGCGGGTCACCGTGACCGCCGGCGGTCCGGCCGGAGCCCACTGGGCCGCCGAGACCCTGCGCCAGCTGCTCGGCCCCGACGCCTACCGGCGAGCCCCGCTGCGCCGCACCGGCTGGGCGCTGCCGCTCGGCGAGCTGGCCGACCGGCCCCGGTTCGGCTGGCGCGGGGCGCTGATCGACGTCTCCCGGCACTTCCTGCCCAAGGCCGACCTGCTGCGCTACGTCGACCTGCTGGCCGCGCACAAGCTCAACGTGCTGCACCTGCACCTCACCGACGACCAGGGCTGGCGGTTCGAGGTCAAGCGCTACCCGCGGCTGACCGAGGTCGGCAGCTGGCGGGAGCGCTCGATGGTCGGCTTCCGCGACGCCGACCGCCGCGACGACCGGCCGCACGGCGGCTTCTACACCCAGGACGATCTGCGCGAGCTGGTCGCCTACGCGGCCGACCGCGGCGTCACCGTGGTCCCCGAGATCGACCTGCCCGGCCACACCCAGGCCGCCATCGCCGCCTACCCGGAGCTGGGCAACACCGACGTGGTGGACACCGCCGCCCTCGGGGTGTGGACCGACTGGGGAGTCAGCCCCAACGTGCTGAACGTCTCCGACGCCACCCTGGCCTTCTTCGAGGGCGTGCTCGAGGAGCTGCTGGAGGTGTTCCCCTCGGAGTTCGTCCACCTCGGCGGCGACGAGTGCCCCAAGGAGCAGTGGCGGGCCGCCCCGGCGGCCCAGGCCCGGATCAAGGAACTCGCGCTGGCCGACGAGGACGAGCTGCAGAGCTGGTTCATCCAGCACTTCGACCGGTGGCTGGCCGAGCGCGGGCGCCGGCTGATCGGCTGGGACGAGATCCTCGAGGGCGGTCTCGTCGTCGCTGCCGAGCCGAAGGGAGCGTCGGCGCCGGGTCAAGAGCGCCCGGAGGCGGGGTGGCAGTCACGGGCGGCGGTCGCTTCCTGGCGCGGGTACGCCGGCGGGGTGGCCGCCGCGCGGGCCGGGCACCAGGTGGTGATGTGCCCCGAGCAGCACGTCTACCTGGACCACCGGCAGGCCGACGGACCCGACGAGCCGATCCCGGTGGGCTTCGTGCGCACCCTGGAGGACGTCTACCGGTTCGAACCGGTGCCGCCCGCGCTGGACGAGGTGAGTGCCCGTCAGGTGATCGGCACCCAGGCGAACCTGTGGACCGAGTTCATGGACCACGCCCGGGACGTCGACTACCGGGCCTTCCCGCGGCTGGCCGCCTTCGCCGAGGTGGCCTGGTCGGCGCTGCCCCGCGATCCGGCCGAGCGCGACTTCACCGCCTTCGAGCAGCGGATGCGCACCCACTACCGGCGCCTCGACGCACTCGGCGTGGAGTACCGCGCGCCGGGCGGCCCGCACCCCTGGCAGCGCCGCCCGGGCGTGCTGGGGCGGCCACTGCAAGATCACTGACGGCCCGCCGCCGGCACGCTGAGCCACCGTCGGACGGCCGCTCCGATCGTCCTGGAACCTTTCGCGCCGCCGGGGCGTCAAGAACAGGTGAATATCCGGTCTCATTCGTGGGGGATCTGCCCAAAAAGTGACCGTATCGTCCGACACCCCGAGGGCGATCACGGTGCGCGATGTGCCAGAGTTGCCCGACCTGGTGGGCTGCTTCAGTTCGGCCCCCAACGCCCGTACGCTACGGGCGGTGCCGCGAGCCCGCGGCGCCTGAGGACCTGGCCGGCCCGGCAGCCGGCCGGCACGGCTGAGCACGGGCCCGAGCACAGCCCAGGAGAGTGGAGCACGGTGGGATCCAGGTGAACCGGACGATCATGCTGCCGACCTCCCTCGACGAGGCCGTCGAGGCCCTGGGCGCGTCGCCCGCCGCCGTCCCGGTGGCCGGTGGCACCGACCTGATGGAGGCCGTCAACGCCGGACGGCTGCGCCCGGCCGCGCTGCTCGGCCTCGGCCGGATCACCGAACTGCGCGGCTGGCGCTACGAGGACGGCGGCACCGCCGTGCTCGGCGCCGGCCTGACCCTGGCCCGGATGGACCGTCCCGACTTCGCCGCGCTGATCCCCGGGCTGGCCGACGCCGCCCGCACCGCCGGGCCGCCGCAGACCCGCAACGTCGGCACCCTGGGCGGCAACATCGCCACCGCCGCCGCCACCGGCGACACCCTGCCGGTGCTCGCCGCGCTGGAGGCCGTGGTCACCCTGGCCCGGGCCGGCGGCACCCGCGAGGTCCCGGTCGGGCACCTGCTCACCGGCCTCGACCCGATCCGCCCGGGCGAGCTGCTCACCTGGGTCCGGGTGCCGCTGCTGCACGCCCCGCAGGTCTTCCTCAAGGCGACCGGGCGCAGCGGCCCGGCCCGCGCCACCGCCTCGGTGGCCCTGGTGCTCGACCCGGCCCGGCGCGCGGTGCGCTGCGCGGTCGGCGCGGTCGCACCGGTGCCACTGCGGCCGCTGGAGGCCGAGGCCTGGGTGGCCGGCTGCATCGACTGGTCGGCCCGTGGCGAGGAGGGCGCGCACCTGATCGACCCGGCCGCCGCGGCCGCGTTCGGCGAGTACGTGGCCACCGCCTGCGTGCCGGACGCCTACGGGGCCGACGGGGCACTGCTTGTCGAGGGGCCGACGGCAGCGGCCGTGGCGCTACGGCGTACCGTGGCGGTGCTGGCCCGCCGGGCGCTGGGAAGGGCACTGAAGTGACGGCCGAGGTGACCGCCGACATGGCGACCGAACCGACGAACCATCGCGTCCAGGTGGGGGACGGACGTCCCACCACCTCGTACACCCTGCGGGTGAACGGCTTCGAACGACCCGTCACCGACGCCTGGATCGGCGAGAGCCTGCTGTACGTGCTGCGCGAGCGGCTCGGCCTGGCCGGCGCCAAGAACGGCTGCGAGCAGGGCGAGTGCGGAGCCTGCTCGGTGCAGGTGGACGGCCAGTTGGTGGCCGGCTGCCTGGTTCCGGCGGCGCTCGCGGCGGACAGCGAGATCAGCACCGTGGAGGGCCTGTCGGCCGGCGGCGCGGCCAGTGACGTGCAGCAGGCGCTGGCCGAGTCCGGCGCCGTGCAGTGCGGCTACTGCACGCCCGGCATGGCGATGGCGGTGCACGACCTGCTGCAGCGCAACCACCGGCCCAGCGAGGTGGAGGCCCGCCAGGCGCTGTGCGGCAACCTCTGCCGGTGCACCGGCTACCGCAGCGTGCTGGCCGCCGTGCAGACGGTGGCGGACGAGCGGACGGCGGCGCTGCTTGAGGCCGAGACGGCTGACGAGTCGTCGGCCGATGCCGCCGTGGCCGCCGAAACCGCGCCCGCCGAGGCCGCCACCGCCGTCGACCCGGTCGACCCGGTCGACCTGCCGGTCTACCAGGACGCCTGGACCGAGACCGCGACGGCCGGCGAGGTCCCGCTCTTCGACGAGGGCTGGATCAGCGCCGAGGAGCAGCCGGGACCGACCGCGGCCGGCACCGGCCTCGGCGCGATCCCGACGCAGGGCTACGACCCGACGGCCTACGGCTACGGCCCGGGCACCGCGTACGACGCGGGCGCGACCTACGAGCCGACCCCGGCGCACGGGACCAGCGCACCCTACGACGGCACCGTGCCCGGCGGAACCCCCGCGCACGGCACCCCGTACGAGCCGACCCCGGCACACGGGACCAGCACGCCCTACGACGGAACCCTGCCCGACGGAACCCCCGCCCACGGCACGGCCTACCCCGCCCCGCCGTACGCCACCGGCCCGTACGCGGCCGCGCCCTACCCGGGTGTGGCCTACGACGGCATCGCCTACCAGGGCACCCCCGCACACGGTGTCCCCGCCCAGGCGACCCCCTTCGACGGCACGGTCTACGAGACCACCCCCAGCCCCGCCGAGGACGATCACGCATGACCGACGCAGCCAGCGACAGCGCCACCGACCGCGCCGCCACCGAGAGCCTGCCCTTCGGCCTGGGCAGCTCCCCGCTGCGCAGCGACGCGCTGCCCAAGGCGCTCGGCATCTACCCGTACGCGGCCGACCTGTGGGCCGAGGGCCTGCTCTGGGGCGCGGTGCTGCGCTCGCCGCACCCGCACGCCCGGATCGTCTCGATCGACACCTCGGCCGCGCTGGCCGTCCCCGGTGTGCACGCCGTGGTCACCGCCGCCGACCTGCCCACCCCCGCCACCCCGGCCGACCGCCCGGTACTGGCCGCCGAGGTGGTCCGCCACCACGGCGAACCGGTGGCCGCGGTGGCCGCCGACCACCCCGACACCGCGCGGCTGGCCGCCGCCTCGATCGTGGTCGAGTACGAGCTGCTCGACGCGCTGACCGATCCCGAGCAGGCCTTCAACGGCCCCGCCCTGCACCCCAGCGGCAACCTGCTGCGCCACCTGCCGCTGCGCTCGGGCGACCAGGAGGCGGTCGGCGAGGTGATCGTCGAGGGCCTCTACCAGGTCGGCCGGCAGGACCCGGCGCCGATCGGCGCCGAGGCCGGGCTCGCCGTGCCGCGTCCGGACGGCGGGGTGGAGCTGCACCTGTCCTCCACCGATCCGCACGGCGACCGCGAGCGGGCCGCCGCCCGGCTCGGCCTCGAACCGGACCGGGTACGGCTGGTGGTCACCGGTGTGCCCGGCGCCACCGCCGACCGCGAGGACCTCTCCTTCCAGGTCACCCTGGCGCTGCTGGCGCTGCGCACCGGGCGCCCGGTGAAGATGACGCTGACCCGCGAGGAGTCCTTCCAGTCGCACGCGGGCCGGCACCCCGCGCTGCTGAGGTACCGCCACCACGCCGACGCCCAGGGCAAGCTGGTCAAGGTGGAGGCGCAGATCCTGCTGGACGGCGGCGCCTACGCGGACGTCTCGGCCGAGGCGCTGGCCGCCGCCACCGCCTTCGCGGTCGGCCCCTACGTCTGCCCCAACGTCTCGGTGGACGCCTGGGCGGTACGCACCAACAACCCGCCGGCCGGCCGGATGCGCGGCGAGGGCGCCCTGCAGTCCTGCTTCGCGCACGAGTCCCAGCTCGACCTGCTGGCCGCCCAGCTCGGGCTGGACCCGCTGGAGATCCGCCGCCGCAACGCGCTGGCCACCGGCGACTCGCTGCCCACCGGACAGGCCGTCACCTGCCCCGCCCCGGTGGCCGCGCTGCTGGACGCGGTGGCCGAGGTGCCGCTGCCCGCGCTGCCGCTGGACGAGCCGAACACCGACTGGCTGCTGCCCGGCGGCCCCGGTGGCGCGGGCGACCCGGCCGCCGTGCGGCGCGGGATCGGCTACGCGGTGGGCATGGTGCACATGCTCGGCGCGGAAGGCGCCGACGAGGTCTCCACCGCCACCGTGCGGGTCAGCGGCGACCACGCCACGGTGATCTGCGCGGCCGTCGACGCCGGGCAGGGCTTCGCGACGCTGGCCCGGCAGATCGTCCAGTCGGTGCTCGGGGTCAGCGAGGTCTACGTGGCCCCGGTGGACAGCGACCAGTCGATCGCCGGCCCGTCGGCGCGCGGCCGGCACACCTGGGTCTCCGGCGGCGCGGTCGAGCGGGCCGCCCTGATGGTCCGGCACCAGTTGCTCGCCCCGATCGCGGCCGACTTCGGCATGTCCGTCGAACTGCTCTCGATCGCCGACGGCAAGATCACCTCCTACGACGGGGTGCTCGGCATGCCGGTCACCGAGGCGCTGGAGGGCAAGGAGCTCTGGGCCACCGCCCAGTGCCGCCCGCACCCCACCGAACCGCTGGACGAGGCCGGCCAGGGCGACGCCTTCGTCTCCATCGCCTTCTGCGCGATGCGCGCCGTGGTGGACGTGGACATCGAGCTCGGTGCCGTCCGGGTGGTCGACGTGACGGTGGCGCAGGACGTGGGTCGGGCGCTGAACCCCGGGCAGATCGAGGACCGGATCGAGGCGGGCGTGGCCCAGGGCATCGGACTCGCGCTGCTCGAGGACCTGCGGACCGCAGGCGGCCTGGTCCTCAACCCCTCCCTCACCGGCTACCGGCTGCCCACCGCCCTGGACACCCCCGAGGTGCGGATCGCCGCTCTGCTGGAGGAGCGCGACGTGGTCGCCACCTTCGGTGCCAAGGCGGTCAGCGCCGCTCCCGCGGTGGTCGCTCCGGCGGCGGTCGCGGCGGCGGTCCGGGCGGCGACCAACCTGCCGATCGGCCGGCTGCCGATTCCGCCGCAGGACGCGGTGGTGCCGGCCTGAGGCCGGTCGCCCCGCCGGAATGTCTGTGCGAACCGCCGGAATCTGCGCAGACTGCTGACGTGGCCGCTTGTCATGACTAGGCTCCGGGCCAATCTTCATGGCCCGTTCTCCCCCGGAGCCCCTTGTGACCGCTGCCGTCGTCACCGCCACCCCCACCTCCCCGCCGCCACAGCGGCCGCAGGACATACCCGGCTGGTTCTTCCACGCCGACCGGGAGGTCTTCGGCCACCTGTTGCGGGCGCAGACCGATGCGGGCACCGCCGGTGACCTGCTGGAACTCGGCAGCTACCTGGGCCGCAGCGCCGTCCTGCTGGGCGACCTGCTGGCGCCCGGCGAGACCCTCACGGTCTGCGACCTGTTCGACTCCGAGGCACACGACCCGGAGAACGCCGCCGAGATGGCGATGTCCTACCGGGAGACCCTGACCAGGCGCTCCTTCGAGGCCAACTACCTGGCCTTCCACCCGCGCCTGCCGCAGATCGTGCAGGCGCCCACCTCGGTGCTGGCCGACGGCCGGATCCCGGCCGGCAGCTGCCGCTTCGTCCACATCGACGCCTCGCACCTGTACGAGCACGTGGCCGGCGACATCGAGGTGGCCCGCGCCGCACTGGCCGAGGACGGCCTGGTGGCCCTGGACGACTACCGCCAGCCCCACACCCCCGGCGTCGCCGCCGCCGTCTGGCGCGCGGTGGTCACCAGCGGTCTGCGGCCGGTGCTGCTCACCCCCGAGAAGTTCTACGGCACCTGGGGCGACCCCGCCGCCGCCCAGCGGCAGCTGCTCACCCGCGACTGGCGCGCCGAGGGCTACCACCTGGACGAGGAGACCATCGCCGGCGCCCGCGTCTACCGCCTCGCCGCCCCCGCCGAGCCCCCCACCGCCCCCGCTCCCCAGCCCCCGACCCCACCCCGCCGCTCCACCCCCCGCCGCCTCGCCCTCGACCTGCTCCCCCCGATAGCCACCCGCACCGCCCGCCGCGTCCTGGCGGCGGCCCGTCGGCGGAATTCCTGAGGCTTGTTCTTCGCGGGCATGCGGAATTCCCGATCGGCTATTTTGCTGCCGATCGGGAATTCCATGGAGGCCATGACGGGAATCGAACCCGTGTAAACCGCTTTGCAGGCGGTTCCCTAAGCCACTCGGGCACACGGCCGTGGGTGAAGGGCGCTGATGGTCCTTCAGGTCAGAGACAGGCGGGGGGACAACACGCCTGGGGGCAACAGGAGGGAGCGGCGGGGCGAATGTGGCGCGGGTGGCGGGACATTGCGGGCTCCTCTCTCTGTTTCGTCATTCTGCCGTGCTTTCGAGATTTAGCTTAGGCGATCGGGGGCGGGGTGCGTCAATAGCCGAATGTGACGTGCGTATGAAGTCCTAGGACCGGCGGACGGGGACGGATGGGACCTCTGGTCAGGAGTCAAACTCACCCACGGGTCTTACGATGACAGCCATGACCACGACCGAAGCAGCGCCTCGCAGACCGTCCGCACCGGCCGAGGAGGGCGGGGTGCTCGGTGCGCGCTACCGGGCGCTGACCCTCGGGATCGTGTCGGTGGTGCTGCTGCTGGCGTTCGAGGCGACGGCGGTGAACACGGCCATGCCGGTGGCGGCGCGGCAGTTGCACGGTTTGGGGCTGTACGCGTTCGCGTTCTCTGGGTACTTCACCAGCACGCTGTTCGCCATGGTGCTGGCGGGGGAGTGGTGCGACCGGCGGGGGCCGGTGGTGCCGCTGTTCGCGGGGATCGGGGTGTTCGCGGGCGGGCTGGTGGTGGCGGGGACGGCGGCGGGCATGTGGATGTTCGTCGGCGCCCGGGCGATCCAGGGGCTGGGCGGCGGGCTGGTGATCGTGGCGCTCTACGTGGTGGTCGGGCGGGCCTACCCGGAGCGGTTGCGGCCGGCCGTCTTCGCGGCCTTCTCGGCGGCCTGGGTACTGCCCTCGATCGTCGGGCCCGTGGTGTCGGGGTGGGTCACCCAGCACCTCGGCTGGCGGTGGGTCTTCCTGGCCGTGCCGATGCTGGTGGTGCTGCCGCTGGTGGTGATGGGGGCGCCGCTGCGCCGGGCCGAGCGGGAGCAGCCGCCGGCCGCCGGCGGGGCGCTGGACCGGGGCCGGATCGGGCGGGCCGCGATGGCGGCGCTCGGCGCGGGGCTGCTGCAGTACGCGGGGCAGCGGCGGGACCTGCCGGGCCTGCTGCCCGCCGTGGTCGGCGCGGTGCTGCTCGGGACGGCCGTGCTGCGGCTGCTGCCGCCGGGCACGCTGCGGGGCGCGCGCGGGCTGCCGACGCTGATCCTGCTGCGCGGGGTGGCGGCGGGGGCGTTCTTCGCCGCCGAGTCCTTCATCCCGCTGATGATGGTGACCCAGCGCCACCTCTCGCCGACCCTGGCCGGGCTCACCCTGACCAGCGGCGGGCTCTCCTGGGCCCTCGGCTCCTGGCTGCAGGGCCGGCCGGCCGCCGAGCGCCACCGGGCCGGGCTGATCCGGGTGGGCCTGCTGCTCACCGCGCTGGCCATCGGGGCCGCGTCGCTGGTGCTGGTACCGGCGGTGCCGGCCTGGACCGCCGCGGTGGCCTGGGCGTTCGGCGGGATCGGCATGGGCCTGTCGATCGCCAGCATCAGCGTGCTGATGATGAAGCTCTCGCCGCCCGAGGCGGCCGGCGCGAACTCCGCCTCGCTGCAGATGTCCGACGCGCTGGGCAACGTGCTGCTGACCGGCCTGGCCGGGGTGCTCTTCGCCGGTCTCGGCGGCGGCGCGGTCTCCGCCGTCACCGCCGCCGACGCGGGCAGTGGTGCGCGCGGCGCGTTCGCCGCGATCTTCCTGGTGATGACGGTGGTGGCGCTGCTCGGTTCGGTGCTCGCCACCCGGGTCCGTCCGCGGGACTGATCGGGCGTCAGGAGCTGCGGCGGCGCCGGTGGTGGTGCACCACGGCGGCGGTGGCGGTGCCCAGCAGCAGCACGCCGGCCAGCGTCTCCGGGATGTTCGGCCCGGTGCTGCCGCCCAGGCCCGCGTGGGTGGGGCCCTTGGGCTCGACGGGGCCGGCAGGGCCGCCGCCACCGGGGCCACCGGGACCGGAGCCACCGGGACGGCCGGACTCCTCGTGGGCCGGCTGGCTGCTCTTGGCGGGGTTGCCGTGGACGGTGAAGGTCGTGGTCACCTGGCTCCTGGTCACCGTGGTGCACTGCACCGTCACGTCGTAGACGCCGGGCCGGGCGTGCTCGGGGACGGTGGCGATCGCGCCCACCAGCCCGCGCAGCGAGCCCAGCTTGACCGCCGGGATGTCCTCGACAGCGGAGGAGCCCGAGGAGCCGGAGCCGGAGTGCTCGCGCGAGCGGAAGATCGCCTGGCCGCCGGCACTGTCGCAGTTGCCGCCGTCGAAGACCGCGAACTGACTGCCGGGGGAGACCGGGTCCGGCTCGATGATGACCGGGTTGGCGGCGGCGGGGCCGGCTCCGGCCAGGCCCAGGGCCAGGGCGAGCAGCCCGGTGGCGAGGAAGTGACGAGCAGACATGGCGGGTCTCCCGGGACGCGGCCACGGGGTCGTCCCCGTGCAGGAAGTAGGCGGAACCGTGCCCTGAGAACCAGGGGTACGGGCTGCGGGCCGCCGCCGCACCCGCAGCGGCACCGCGCTGCGACCGGAAAACCGGCCGCAACCTGGGGTGATGGCTCCTCACCCCGGGTAGCGCCGAATGGGGGGCTCGGAGCCGGCTCGCCGCGGTCGGCCGGACGGACCTAGCGAGCGCCGCCGAGGAAGCCCGACCAGCCGCTCGAGGGGCTCTCGCCGGGCCCCAGCGACTGTAGCTTGCGCAGCACCGCCGGGTCCTGCGCCTCCAGCCACTGCACCAGCTGGCGGAACGAGACCAGCCGGACCTCGGGCTTGTCGGCGATGGTCTTGAGCACCTCCTCCACCGCGTTCATGTAGATGCCGTTGTTCCACTGCTCGAAGTGGTTGCCGATGTACATCGGCGCGCGGTTGGTGGAGTAGGCGCGGTCGAAGCCGGCCAGGTAGGCGTCCCTGGCCTGCTTCTGCCAGGCGCCGTGCATCACGGGGTTGCCCTTGGTGTTGTCGCCGGACTGGTTGTACATGATGTTGTAGTCCATCGAGAGCACCTGGAAGGAGTGCCCGGGGAACGGGATGGACTGCAGCGGCATGTCCCACAGCGCGCCGCCGGCGATCTTCTGTGGCCAGACCTGCAGCCCGCCGGGCCCGCTGCTGTCGTACTTCCAGCCGCGCGCGACCGCCGTCGGCAGCAGCCCGCGCTGACCCTCCAGGCAGGGGGTGCGGGCGCCGATCAGCTCCTTGCGGTAGTCGAAGGGCAGCGGCGGCAGGTCGGTGAAGCCGGTGTTGGTGCGCCAGTTCATCACGAAGTCCATCGCCTGCTGGATCTCGCTGTCCCAGTCCTCGGGGGACCAGCGGCCGCCGCCGTTGGCGCCGCAGAAGTGGCCGTTGAAGTGGGTGCCGATCTCGTGGCCGTCCAGCCAGGCGGCGCCGATCTGGGTGATCGTGTCGTGGATGTGCTGGTCGGCCAGGTAGCCGATGTCGGAGGCGCCGATGTGGTGCTGCGGTGGGTGGTAGAGCTGCTTCTTGGACTCGGGCAGGGTGTAGATCCCGCTGAGGAAGAAGGTCATCGAGGCGTTGTGGTCGGCGGCGAGTTGGCGGAACCGGGAGAACAGCCGGTTGTCCAGCTCGCCCGCGCCGTCCCACGAGAAGACCACGAACTGCGGCGGCCGCTGGCCGAGTTCGAGCGGCTCCGGCTGCGGCTGGTTGGGCTGCGGGCCGGTGTCGGAGGTGGAGCCGTCGCCGATCAGGGTGGCGGGGGGCTTGGCGGGGGTGGCCGGGGCGGCCGGGGAGGCGGCGGTCGGGCTCGCCGCGGGGACCGGGGCGGCCGCGTCGGCCTTGGCGGCGGCGTCGGGACGGGGGGCGCAGCCGGCGGCCACCGTGGCGGCGGTGGCGGCGCCGGCCGCGAGCAGGGTGCGGCGGGACAGTGCGTCCATGATCACTCCAAATCGGGGGCGTCGGCCCGGCGCGACTGGTGGGGGCGGGCGCGCCCAACCGGTCCGAACTGCGCGGATCTGCCTAGCTAGTGGCAAGTCATCCGCTGAATGACCGTTATAGGCGATTTGTCCTTCAGAATGGCACGGTGTCACCCGCGGTGTCGGCAGGGCAGGGGCCAAACGCCCGTTAAGACCAGCCGATCGGCGTGTCGAATCGCGCGGGGAGTCGATGGATCATCTGATTGGACGACAGTAGCGGGAGGAGCGGCATCACATGTGGCAGTCGGTGCTGGACGCCTACCACTCCCGCATCGTGGAACCCGGACGCCAGCCGCTCTTCCTCCTGCTGCTCGGGCTGATCTCCGCCTTCCTGTTCATCCGGTTCAGTACCCGGATGATCCGCCGCGGCACCTCCTGGTGGCCCGGCAACGTCACCCCGGGCGGGCTGCACATCCACCACGTGGTCTTCGGCCAGGCCCTGATGCTGGTGGCCGGCGTCGGCGGATTCACCGTGCACGGCCTCACCAGCCACACCCGCGAGGCGCTGGCGCTGGCCTTCGGGGTCGGCTGCGGACTGGTGCTGGACGAGTTCGCGCTGGTGCTGCACCTGGAGGACGTCTACTGGAAGGAGCAGGGCCGCACCTCGGTGGACGCGGTGATCCTGGCCGTCGCGCTGATCGCCCTGCTGCTGCTCGGCCAGCTGCCGTTGGGCGGCTTCAGCGGCCCGCTGTCGGTCGGTCAGCTGGTGGTGGCCGGCGTGCTGCTGGTCCTGGTGGTGATCAGCCTGCTCAAAGGCAAGCTGTGGACCGGCCTGATCGGCGTGATGATCCCGCTGCTCGCGGTGGTCGGCGCGATCCGGCTGGCCCGGCCCGGCAGCCCGTGGGCCCGCTGGCGCTACCGCAGCCGGCCGCGGCGGATGGCCCGGGCCGAGCGGCGCGAGGCACGGGTGCACCGGCGGGTGCTGGCCTTCAAGACCGGCGCCTACAACCTGCTGGCCGGCGCGCCGGACGTCAGCGCGGAGCCGGTCCCGGTGCCGGCCGCCGAGCCGGCCCTGGCGGCCTCCCCGGTGGCCGTCCCGGCGCAGCCGCCCCGACCGCTGCCGCGCTGGCGGCAGCGGTGCGCCGGCTTCGCCCAGTGGTACCTGCGGATCGCCGCCGCACTCAACCTGCTGGCCGGCCTGATCGCCCCGTTCCGCGAGCGGGTCCAGCAGGCCAACAGCGGCGACTTCTTCACCCCCGTCCTGGTGACCGCCGGCTTCACCGCCGCGCTCTTCGCCGCCCTGCTCGCGGTGATGCTGCGGCGCCGCAAGCGGGCCGCCTGGATCGTCACGACCGCGGTGGTCACCCTCTACACGGTGCTCTTCGGGCTCGCCCTGGTGGTCCTTCCGGAGGATCGCGAGCATCCGTTCAACTGGGTCTCGGCCACCCTCACCGTGCTGCTGCTGGGCGCGTTGGCGGCGAGCCGGCCGGCCTTCCACGTCCGGGGCGCGCGCGGCAACACCGTGCTCGGCCTCTCGGTGCTGGTGGTCGGCGGCGCGCTGGTCACCTCGCTCGGCGCCGTGCTGATCCACGCGAGCGACATGGCGCCGCAGGCCGACTGGGACTCCAGCTTCGGCTATGCCGCGATCCGGCTCTTCACCGTCTCCGGCTTCGGCGAGCTGGTGCCGGAGGTCACCGTGGGCCGCTGGGCCGACCTGGTGATCAACGTGCTCGGCGCCGCGCTCTTCCTCCTGGTGGTGCGGGTCTTCTTCCGCTCCCCGCGCGGCCGGGTCCAGCTCGAGCCCGAGGACGAGAGCCGGCTGCGCGCCCTGCTGGAGCAGCACGGCGCCCGCGACTCGCTCGGCTACTTCGCGCTGCGCCGCGACAAGTCGGTCTGCTGGTCGCCGTCCGGCAAGGCGGCGGTGCTCTACCGGGTGGTCAACGGGGTGGCGCTGGCCTCCGGTGACCCGATCGGCGACCCCGAGGCCTGGCCGCAGGCGATCGACCGCTGGCGCGAGACCTCCCGCGCGCACGCCTGGGTGCCGGCCGTCACCGGCGCCGGCGAGCAGGCCGGCAACGCCTACCGGCGGACCGGCCTGAAGGCCCTGGAGTTCGGCGACGAGGCGATCGTCGAGGTGGCCGAGTTCAGCCTGGAGGGCCGCTCGATGCGCACCCTGCGCCAGGCCCACAACCGGGTCCGCAAGGCCGGCTACCGCGCGGTGATCCGCCGGCACCGGGACATCCCCGAGGACGAACTGGCCGATCTGGTGCACCTGGCCGACGCCTGGCGGCACGGGCGCACCGAGCGCGGCTTCACCATGGCGCTCGGCCGGCTCGGCGACCCGGCCGACGGCGACTGCCTGATGGCCGAGTGCCGGGACGAGAACGACCGCACCTGCGCGCTGCTCAGCTTCGTCCCCTGGGGCGCGCACGGCCTCTCGCTGGACCTGATGCGCCGGGACCGGGAGTCGGAGAACGGCCTGGTGGAGTTCCTGGTCACCGAGCTGCTGCTGCGGGCCGAGGCGGGCGAGCTGGAGGTCACCCGGGTCTCGCTCAACTTCGCGATGTTCCGCTACGTCTTCGAGGCCGGCGCCAAGCTCGGTGCCGGACCGGTACTGCGGCTGTGCCGGGCGGTGCTGAAGTTCCTCTCCCGCTGGTGGCAGCTGGAGTCGCTGTACCGGGCCAACGCCAAGTACCAGCCCGTCTGGGAGCCGCGCTTCCTGCTCTACGAGAAGCCCTCCGAGCTGCCGGTGATCGCGATCGCCAACGGCCTGGCCGAGGGGTTCCTGGTCCGGCCGCGGCTGCCCAGCGTGCCGTCGCTGCGCCGGGGCGGAGCCCAGTCCGGGGGCAGTGCAACCGATGTACCCGCCCGCGCGTCCGGATTGGCTGAGCGGGTGGAATGACCGGAATATCAGAGTTGTCGGAGCCGAAGCGAAGAGGGGCACAGGTGGGCGGGCGCAAAAGCCCCTGGTCAGGAGCGGTGGTGCTGGGGGCGACCATGGTGGTCGGGGCCTGGCTGGTGCAGGACGGCACCGGGGGCAGCGAGCCGCCGGCCCCCTCGCCCGCCGAGGCGCCGAGCGGCGGCGCGGTCCGCCCGGCCGGCCTCAGCGGCACCCCGATGGCGGCCGCCGCACCGGTGCGGATCAGCATCCCGGCGATCGGTGTGGACGCCCCCGTCACCGCCGTCGCCCTGGACGGCGAGGGCCACCTGGCCACCCCGCCGGACAGCGAGCGCAACCTGGCCGGCTGGTACCACCAGGGCGTCAGCCCCGGCCAGCGCGGCACCGCCCTGATGACCGGTCACGTGGACACCGCTCGCGGCCCCGCCGTCTTCTACGGACTGGGCGCGCTGCACCGCGGCGACCGGATCGACGTGGCCAGGGCCGACCGCACCACCGCCTGGTTCGTGGTCGACGCCGTCGACGTCTACGACCGCACCGCCTTCCCGGACCGCCAGGTCTACGGCCAGGCCCCCGACCCGCAGCTGCGGCTGATCACCTGCGGCGGCGGCTACACCAAGGGCCAGGGCTACCGCGGCAACCTGGTGGTCTACGCGCACCTGACGGGCCATCGGAGGGCGGCATGACGCTCGCATGGGAAGGGCCGCTGGACTGGCCGATCACCCGGGGCGCGCTCCCGGTGCTGGTGCTCGTCGTCGGGCTGCTCGCGCTGCTGGGCCTGGCGGTCTCGTCCAGCAACCACTGGTGGAGCCGCCGGCTGCCCTGCGCGGTGGTGCTGGCGGCGGCCGGCACGGTGCTGATCCGGTTCTGGGTGGACGACTGGTGGCACCCGCTCCCGGAGGGGCTGCCGCGCAAGGTGGTCTTCTGGATCGGGATCGCGCTGCTCGGCTTCCTGCTGGCGGTCTTCCGCCTGCCGCCGCTGCGCTGGCGCGGCCGGTTCGCCGTCACCGGCGCCGCGCTGCTGGTGCTGCTGATGTCCTCCTCACAGGTCAACCGGCAGTTCGACCAGTACCCGACGCTGCGGGTGCTGTTCGCGCCCTGGCTGGAGAACACCCCGAAACTGAGCACCGCCCGGGCGAAGAGCACGGTGGCGGTGCCGCCGGGCAAGGCGCTCTCCGAGGAGTGGCACCGGCCGTCCGGGCTGCCGAGCAAGGGCACCCTCTCGACCACCCCGGTGCCGGGCACCAAGTCCGGCTTCAAGGCCCGGGACGGCTACGTCTACCTGCCGCCCGCCTACCAGGCCGACCCGCGCCCGCTGCTGCCGGTGCTGGTCCTGATGGCCGGTCAGCCCGGCGGGCCGGCCGACTGGGTCAACTCCGGCGGCCTGGCCGGGATCATGGACGGCTTCGCCGCGCAGCACCAGGGCCTGGCCCCGATCGTGCTGGTGGTCGACCAGACCGGCTCCACCTGGGGCAACACCCTCTGCGTGGACTCGAAGATGGCCAACGCACAGAGCTACCTGGCCCAGGACGTGCCCGACTGGGTGCACGCCAACCTGCAGACCGCCACCGGTCGCGGCGCCTTCGCGATCGGCGGGCTCTCGCTCGGCGGCACCTGCGCGGTCCAGCTGGCCGTCAACGCGCCGCAGGTCTACGGCTCGTTCATCGACATGTCCGGACAGGAGGAGCCCACCCTGGGCAGCCACGGCCAGACCCTCGACGCGGCCTTCGGCGGCAGCGAGGCGGCCTTCAACGCCGTCGACCCGCTGCACGTGATGGCCCGTCAGCGGTTCCCCGACACCAACGGCGCCTTCGTGGCCGGCAAGAGCGACGGGGAGTACGGGCCGCAGACCCAGAAGGTCTACCAGGCCGCGGTCAACGCCGGCATGAAGGCGACCTGGACCACGGTGCCCGGCGGCCACGACTGGAACGTGTTCCGGGCCGGTCTGAGCGGGCAGCTGCTCTGGCTCTCGCAGGTGACGGGGCTGATCCGATGAGAGCGGGGCGCAGGCGATGACGCTGCAGACGGCCGTGGACGACGGCCCGGTCACCCCGACACCGGAGGGCCGCTGGCACCGCCTGGTGCGGGTGCCGCTGCTGCTGCTCCAGGCACTGCGCGAGGCGCCGTTGACGGTCGCCCTGACCGTGGCCCTGTGGGTGATCGGCGGGCTGACCCACAGTCTGGGCGCGGGACCGCCGCAGCATCTGGTCGTGCAGGTCGGCGTCGGCATCCCGGCCCTTTCGGCCGGCCACTGGTGGACCCCGATCAGCTCGCTGCTGTGGTGCTCCGGCATCGCCGCCTACCTGGTCACCACCGCCATCCTGGTGGTGATCGGGCCGGCCGCCGAGCGGCGCCTCGGCGTCGCGCGCACCGTGGCGCTGCTGGTCGGCGGGCAGATCGTCGGGACCCTGGTCGGCACCGGCCTGGTCCGGCTCGGCATCGCGGTCGGCGAGACCTGGACCCAGGGGCTGGACCAGCAGAACGCGGTCGGGCCCGGCGTGGGCCTGTTCGCCCTGGCCGGCGCGCTCAGCTTCAAGCTCACCGCGCTCTGGCGCCGCCGCCTGCAGCTGCTGGTGCTGCTGGTGCCGCTGGTGATGATGCTCTACATCGGGCACCTGCAGAGCGTGCAGCGGCTGGTCGGCTCGCTCTTCGGACTGGCCGTCGGCGCCCTGCTGGTCCGCGACAAGGGCACCCTGCGACCGCGCCGCGCCTCGCACAACGAGACCCGGGTGCTGGTGGCGCTCTGCGTGGCCGGCTCGGCGATCGGCCCGCTGGTCGCCTCGCTCTACCGGGACGCCTTCGGCCCCTTCAACACCTTCAGCGACCTCTACTTCTCCCGGCCCCCGACCAAGGACGACATCGACTACGCCTGCTCGGTCTCCGCCGACGACTGCGCCCACCTCAAGTCGGTCCTGCACTTCTTCGAGTCGCCCGGGCGACTGATGGCGGCGCTGATCCCGATCCTGCTGCTGGTGCTGGCCGAGGGGCTGCGCCGCGGCCTGCGGCTGGCCTGGTGGTCCGTGGTGGTGGTGCAGCTGCTCTGGATCGCGCTGCTCAGCTGGCTGCTGAACCTGCTGCTCGACCAGGCCGCCGACCTCGGCGGGCGGGCGGTGGTCTGGCAACTGGTCGGCGAGGCACTGCTGATGCCGGTGCTGGTGCTGCTCCTGCTGCTGGTCACCCGTCGGCGCTTCGACCTGCGGCTGCCCGGGCGGGACCTGTGGCGCCTCGGCGCGGTGATCGGCGGGACCTTCCTGGCCTCCTGCGCGGCCTACGTCGGGATCGGCTGGCTGGTGCGCGACCAGTACGAGCCGGACGCCACGCTGCGCGCGCTGGTCAAGGGCCTGCCCTCGGAGTTCCTGCCGCCGGCCTACAACGACCTGGTGTTCAGCTACCCGGTCGCGGTCGGCGGCACCGCCCAGGCCCTGGAGACCTACTGCGGCCTGCTCTTCTGGGTGGTCGCCCTGATCGCCCTGCTGCTGGCGCTGCGTCAGCCCTGGGTGCACGAGGACGCCGCCGACGCCGCCCGGGCCCGCGAGCTGCTCACCCGGTACGGAGGCTCCACGCTCTCCTTCATCTCCACCTGGGACGGCAACCACTACTGGTTCGACGAACGGGGCGAGGCCGCCGTCCCCTACCGGGTGCTGAGCTCGATCGGGCTGGCCACCGTCGCGCTGACCACCGGCGACCCGTTCGGCGAGCCCGCCGCCCGCGAGCGCGCGGTGGGCGGCTTCGCCAGGTACTGCGACGCCCGCGGCTGGACACCCTGCTTCTACAGCGTCACCACCCAGACCCTGCAGGCCGGCGAGCAGCTCGGCTGGCGCTCGCTGCAGGTGGCGGAGGACACCGTGGTCCCGCTGCCCGACCTGGCCTTCACCGGAAAGAAGTGGCAGGACATCAGGACCTCCCTCAACAAGGCCAAGAAGGAGGGCATCACCGCCGAGTGGTGGAGCTGGCAGACCGCGCCGCTGGCGATCCGCGACCAGATCCGCTCGATCTCCGAGGAGTGGGTGGCCGACAAGGGCCTGCCCGAGATGGGCTTCACGCTCGGCGGCCTGGACGAGCTGACCGACCCGGCGGTGCGGGTGCTGGTCGCCGTCGACCGGGACCGCACCGTGCACGGGCTGACCAGCTGGATGCCGGTCTACCAGGACGGCCGGCCGATCGGCTGGACGCTGGACTTCATGCGCCGGCGCAGCGACGGATTCCGCGGCGTGATGGAGTTCCTGATCGCCTCGGCGGCACTCGGCTTCAAGGAGGAGGGAGCCCGCTTCCTCAGCCTGTCCGGCGCACCGCTGGCCCGGGCCGACCGCGGCCGCGAGCCGACCACGCTGCAGAAGATGCTCGACTGGATGGGCAAGAGCCTGGAGCCGGTCTACGGCTTCCGCTCGCTGCTCGCCTTCAAGGCCAAGTTCCAGCCCGAGTACCGGCCGATGTACATGCTCTACCCCGACCCGGCTGCGCTGCCCAACATCACCCGGGCGATCGGCAGGGCCTACCTGCCGCACCTGACGGCGAGCCAGGGCGTCCGGCTGATGCGCAAGCTCTCCTCCTGAACGGTCACCTCCTGAACGGTCACCGGCCAAGGAGCTCGGCCAGCGCGCGGTCGGGGTCCAAGTGACGGTGCTCCTCGCCCTCCGGGACCGTCAGCCAGCTGGCCCAGAGGAACCGGCGCAGGTCCCCGTCCTCGAAGCGGAGCAGTGCCACCCCCTCCGGCGCCCGCAACTCGACCATGGTGTGCGGCCCCCGGGACGGCCGGATGTGCACGTCCCCCACCCCGGCCGGCAGGTCCAGCCCGCTCGCCAGCAGCTGCCGGGCGAAGACCCAGACCACCTCGGAGCCGCCGGTCGGGGCCGGCTGCTCGTCCAGCGAGTACTCGGCGGGGAAGACCATCCGCACCGCCAGCGGGTCCTCGGCCCGGTACCGCAGCGCCACCCGCAGGCCGGTGGAGCACTGGCTGGACAGGATCAGTCGGGCGTTCACGACGTGCTCGACGGCGGCGTTGCGCATGGTGGCTCCCTCGGTGCGGTGATGCGTACACGGGGAGAGAGTCGGGAGGGGGCGGGGGATTACGGGGCGAACGGGTGATGTGGGTCACGGAAATGTGGTACCAGATTGGCCCCATGGAGCTACGCTCATGGGTATGGCAATGAACCTTCGTCTCCGGGACGACCAGGCAGAGGCCCTGAAGCAGCGTGCCGAGCAGGAGGGCATCAGCATGAACGCGATCGTCGTCAAGGCGGTTGACGACTACCTCGCCCGCACCGCCCAGCAGGCCCTGGTGCGCGAGACGGCGCTCAAGCAGGCGGCGAAGTGGCGTGAGCTGATGGATCGGCTGAAGTGAGCTACCTGTACCTCTCGGCCGAGGACATCCTGGGGGTTGCCGCGGCGGCCTGTGAGGACATGCAGATCGTGGTGCGGGACGTCGGCCTGCTCGAATCCGCGGCACATCGGCCATCGGCGGAGATGTTCGGGCAGGAGGCGTACCCAGACCTGTTCGAGAAGGCCGCGGCTCTGCTGCAGTCGCTCCTGATCAACCATCCGCTCTTCGACGGGAACAAGCGCACTGCCTGGCTCTCCTGCGTGACCTTCCTGGCGATCAACGGGGTCGATCTGGTTCCCGACATCGACGCGGCCGAGAAGCTGGTGATCGCGGTCGCCACCGGCCGGACGGACGAGATCAAGACGATTTCCCAGGGGCTGCGCCAACTGGCCTGAGCGCTCCGTGTCGGAGTTCGCCGTTCAGTCGGGCCCGGTAGGCTAGGCGGGTTGTCCGATCGCCCGCCTGACTGCCGGTGGGGGCCGCTTGCCCGCCCTGACCTGCGACGATCCCTCCCGGAGACCGTGAGTACTGCCGCATCTTCCGACATGTCGCCGCTCTTCTCCGACGCCGCCGAGCCGCAGCACGCGGTACGGACGGGCGGGGCGTCGACCTCCTCGCACCACCTGTCGCCGGCGTTCCCGGGCCGTGCCCCGTGGGGGACCGCCGGCAAGCTGCGGGCCTGGCAGCAGGGGGCGCTGGACAAGTACATCGAGAAGCAGCCCCGGGACTTCATGGCGGTCGCCACCCCGGGCGCCGGCAAGACCACCTTCGCCCTCACGCTGGCCTCCTACCTGCTGCACAACCACCTGGTGCAGCAGATCACCGTCGTCGCGCCGACCGAGCACCTGAAGAAGCAGTGGGCGGAGGCGGCCGCGCGGATAGGCATCAAGCTGGACCCGGCGTACTCCTCGGGCCCGCTGTCGAAGGAGTACCACGGCATCGTGGTCACCTACGCGGGCGTGGGCGTCAACCCGATGCTGCACCGCAACCGCACGGAGTCCCGCAAGACGCTGGTGATCATGGACGAGATCCACCACGCCGGCGACTCCAAGTCCTGGGGCGAGGCCTGCTTCGAGGCCTTCGAGCCGGCCACCCGGCGGCTCGCGCTGACCGGTACGCCGTTCCGCTCGGACACCAACCCGATCCCGTTCGTCCAGTACGAGCAGGACACCGACGGGCTGCGCAAGTCGGTCGCCGACTACACCTACGGCTACGGGCACGCGCTGGCCGACCACGTGGTGCGGCCGGTGATCTTCCTCTCGTACAGCGGCAACATGCGCTGGCGGACCAAGTCCGGCGACGAGCTGGAGGCCCGGCTCGGCGAGCCGATGACCAAGGACCTGATCGCCCAGGCCTGGCGCACCGCGCTGGCCCCGCAGGGCGAGTGGATCCCCAATGTGCTGCGAGCGGCCGACAAGCGGCTGACCGAGGTGCGCAAGGCGATCCCGGACGCCGGCGGACTGGTGATCGCCACCGACCAGAACGTGGCCCGCGCCTACGCCAAGATGATCCGCGAGATCACCGGGCACAAGGCCACCCTGGTGCTCTCCGACGAGGCCGAGGCGTCCAAGAAGATCTCCGACTTCGCGGCCAACGACGACCGCTGGATGGTCGCGGTCCGCATGGTGTCGGAGGGCGTCGACGTCCCCCGCCTGGCGGTCGGCGTCTACGCCACCTCGATCTCCACCCCGCTCTTCTTCGCCCAGGCCGTCGGCCGCTTCGTGCGGGCCCGCAAGCGCGGCGAGACCGCCTCCGTCTTCCTGCCGTCCGTCCCGATGCTGCTCGGCTTCGCCAATGAGATGGAGCTGCAGCGCGACCACGTGCTGGACCGGCCGAAGAAGGAGAGCGAGGGCCTCTTCGACGAGGAGGACCGGCTGCTCGCCGAGGCCGAGCGGGCCAACGACGGGCCGGACGGAGCCGGCGGCGAAGAGCTCTCCTACGAGGCGCTGGGCTCGGACGCGGTCTTCGACCGGGTGCTCTACAACGCCATGGAATTCGGCATGCAGGCGCACCCGGGCAGCGAGGAGGAGGAGGAGTACCTCGGCATCCCGGGCCTGCTGGAGCCGGACCAGGTGCACCTGCTGCTGCAGAAGCGCCAGACCCGGCAGATCCAGCGCTCCAAGGCCAAGCCGGCCGAGGAGGCCGATCTGCTGGAGCTGCCGGCCGAGCAGCGCCCGGTGGTGACCCACCAGGAGCTGCGCGACCTGCGCAAGGAGCTGAACGGGCTGGTCGCCGCCTGGCACCACCGGACCAACCAGCCGCACGGCACCATCCACAACGAGCTGCGCCGCCAGTGCGGCGGTCCGCTCACCGCCCAGGCGACCGCCAACCAGCTGAAGGCGCGGATCGCCAAGGTCAAGGAGTGGGCCCGCTAGCACCGGTGCTGTCCGCTACTCGGAGTCGGCGGGTGTCGGAGAGCTTCGTACGCCAGCAAAATGGCGAGTTATGTCCCGATTAGTCCGAATCGAAAATATCGATCATGACCGAATTTTGGACAACCACTTCCGCAGCGGCGAAACACTTACTACCTTTCCCCCACGCTCTCTCGTAGGCACGACCTCCGACCGGAGCGCGCACGGCCGTGTGTGCCAATGACGACGCAGCCGGCCCGCCGCGTCCACCACCCCTGCGCGCGTCTCCCCGTCCCGTTCCGGCGCCCGCCGGCCCGGGCGACCGCCGCGGAAAGGAAAGCGTCGTGACCGCTGAGACTTCTCAGACCCTTGACCGCGGAGTGCGGGTCCTCAAACTGCTGGCCGACTCCGAGCGCGGCCTGACCGTGACCGAGCTGGCCGCCCGGCTGGCCGTCAACCGCACCGTGGTCTACCGGCTGCTGGCCACCCTGGAACAGCACGGCCTGGTCAGACGCGACATCGGCGGCCGGGCCCGGGTGGGCCTGGGCGTGCTGCGCCTGGCCCACCGGGTGCACCCGCTGCTGCGCGAGGCCGCGCTGCCCGCGCTGCGCAGCCTGGCCGAGGACCTCGGCGCCACCGCCCACCTGACCCTGGTGGACGGCACCGAGGCGCTCGCGGTGGCCGTGGTGGAGCCCAGCTGGACCGACTTCCACGTCGCCTACCGCACCGGCCTGCGCCACCCGCTGGACGAGAGCGCGGCCGGCAAGGCGATCCTGGAGGCCCGCAAGTTCCCCGGCCAGCGGCGGCCGGAGCAGGGCTTCGTGATCACCCGCGCGGAGGAGCAGTCCGGCGCCAGCGGCGCGGCCGCCGCGCTGGTCGGCCTGAGCGGCATCGAGGGCAGCGTCGGCGTGGTGATGCTCAACGGCCTGGTGCCCGAGCGGGTCGGCCCGCGCGTGGTGGAGGCGGCTACCGAGGTGGCGGACGCACTGCGCTAGCCCAGGTGTGTTTGGATTCGGTCTGTGCCTGCTGACCGGACCGCGCCCGCTGACCAGACCGTGCCCGCTGACCAGAGGCTGCGCTCCTGGCTGACCCCGCACCGCCGTGCACTGCTGCTCTGCGCCCTGGTGCTGGCGACGCTCTTCGCCGTGGCGGGGCGGGCGCCGCTGCCGTTCACCAAGGAGACGCCCGGGGACACCGCCGACGCCCTGGGCAGTTTCGAGGGCCACCAGGTGGTCACCATCACCGGCGCCCCGGTGCGGCAGACCAGCGGCGCGCTGCGGGTCACCACCATCCTGGCCACCGGCCCCGGCGAGTCGATCAGCCTGCGGCAGGCGGTGCAGGGCTGGTTCGACCCGAAGGCGGCGGTGCTGCCCCGGGACGCCGTCTACCCGCAGGGCAACCCGACCAAGGCCAACCAGCAGAACCAGCAGCAGATGACCCAGGCCCAGGACAGCGCCACCACGGTCGCACTGAACTACCTGCACCTGTCGCCGGACCAGGTCAAGGTCACGATCGACCTCGGCGACGTCGGCGGCCCCAGCGGCGGCCAGATGCTCAGCCTGGCGATCATCGACAAGCTGGCCGGCGACGGCAAGGGCGGCGACCTCACCGGTGGGCGCAACATCGCGGGCACCGGCACCATCGACGACAGCGGCACCATCGGCGCGGTCGGCGGAGTGGCGCTGAAGACCCAGGCGGCGGCGCGGGACGGGGCCACCGTCTTCCTGGTGCCGCGCGGGGAGTGCTCGGAGGCGAAGGTGAACACTCCGGCCCAGTTGCAGCTGATCCCGGTCAACACGCTGACCGACGCGCTGAGTTCGCTCAACGCGCTGCGCGGCGGCCAGCCGGTGCCCAGCTGCTGACCGCCGCGGTGCGGCGCGCGGCTCGTGACTACTGCTCGCCCGCGGCCTGGGCCACCAGCGGCAGCACCCGGTAGCGCACCGGATTCTCCAGGGCGATCGCGGTCGCGGCCCGGACGATCCCGTCGAAGCCGACCACCCGGTCGATCACCCGCTGCAGGTCGGCGTTGGAGCGGGCCACGATCCGGCAGAGCATGTCGCCCTGGCCGGTGATGGTGTGCAGCTCCAGCACCTCCGGGACCCCCGCCAGATGGGCCCGCACATCGGCCCCCTGGCCCTGCGAGATCTCCAGGGTCGCGAAGGCCGTCACCGGGTAGCCGAGGGCGGCCGGCTCGATCTCCGGACCGAAGCCGCCGATCACCCCGCGCGCCTGCAGCCGGTCCAGCCGCGCCTGCACCGTGCCGCGGGCCACCTGCAGCCGGCGTGAGCACTCCAGCACCCCGAGCCGGGGCTCCGCCGTCAGCAGCGCGATCAGCCGGCCGTCCAAGGCGTCGATGGGGGAGTTCAGCATGTCGACCCTTCCACTGAGCAGCCTGTCCAGTCACTGCCCGGATTGTCCCGCCGGAGGGCGCAGTTTGACCAGCGCGGAATGGAACTGTTGCGCAATGCTGTGATCGGGGCCACGCTCACCCCACAACCCCGTGGGGAGGGCCCCACACCGAGCCACGGGGCCACACGGCCCCACACCCCAGGGGCACGGAGAGGTCCCACGCCCTACAGGGAGGCCGTCATGACCGATATCGCCGCTGAGTCCATCCCCGCGCACGCGGGCAAGGCCGACCCCTTCCCGGTGCGGGGGATGGACGCCGTCGAGTTCGCCGTGGGCAACGCCAAGCAGGCCGCGCACTACTACTCCACCGCCTTCGGCATGCGCTGCGTCGCCTACCGCGGCCCGGAGACCGGCTCGCGGGAGACCGCCAGCTACGTCCTGGAGTCCGGCGGCGCCCGCTTCGTGTTCACCTCGGTGGTCAAGGCGAGCACCGAGCACGGCAAGTTCCTCGACCAGCACGTGGCCGAGCACGGTGACGGCGTGATCGACCTGGCGATCGAGGTGCCGGACGTGCACGCCGCCTACGCCTACGCCACCGAGCACGGCGCCACCGGCCTGAGCGAGCCGCAGGAGCTGACCGACGAGCACGGCACCGTGGTGCTGGCCGCGATCGCCACCTACGGCCAGACCCGGCACACCCTGGTCGACCGCTCCCGCTACTCCGGCCCGTACCTGCCCGGCTACGTCGCCCGCGGGCCGATCGTGGAGCCGCTGAAGAAGCGCAACTTCCAGGCCATCGACCACTGCGTGGGCAATGTCGAGCTCGGCAAGATGAACGAGTGGGTGGCGTTCTACAACCGGGTGATGGGCTTCACCAACATGAAGGAGTTCGTCGGCGACGACATCGCCACCGAGTACTCCGCGCTGATGTCCAAGGTGGTCGCGGACGGCACCCGCAAGGTGAAGTTCCCGCTCAACGAGCCGGCCATCGCCAAGAAGAAGTCGCAGATCGACGAGTACCTGGAGTTCTACGGCGGCCCCGGCGTCCAGCACATCGCGCTGGCCACCAACGACATCGTCCACACGGTCCGCCAGATGCGGGCGGCCGGCGTGGAGTTCCTGGACACCCCCGACAGCTACTACGACACCCTCGGCGAGTGGGTCGGCGACACCCGGGTGCCGATCGAGGAGCTGCGCGAGCTGAAGATCCTGGCCGACCGAGACGAGGACGGCTACCTGCTGCAGATCTTCACCAAGCCGGTGCAGGACAAGCCGACGGTCTTCTTCGAGATGATCGAGCGGCACGGCTCGATGGGCTTCGGCAAGGGCAACTTCAAGGCGCTCTTCGAGGCGATCGAGCGCGAGCAGGAGAAGCGCGGCAACCTGTAGTCCCGCCTGCCGCATCCAGCCCCCGGGTCCCCTCCGACCCGGGGGCTGCGGCGTGCCCGAGGCCCTAGGGCCTGTCCGGCCGATCTTGCCGGGCGCGCGACGCCGGGCATCCCGGCTGGACGCACGCCCGAATCGCCCAAGTACGGCCCAGTACGAGGCCGACTCGGGCGCACGCCCAGCCGGGCGCCCAACGCCGCACGCTGATCCGACAAGATCGACCGGACAGGCACCTAGCGCACCACCGTCTGGACGTCCGGCGGGTGCCCGTTCCAGGTGACGAAGACCGAGTTGGCCGCGCCGTCCTTGGAGAAGTCGATCCGCAGCCACTGGTCGCCGTTCCAGATCTGCATCTGCCAGCCCGCGTCCGGGGTGGCCGAGACCAGCTCGGCGCGGTCCGGGTGCTCGTCCAGGGCCACCCGGCCGCCCGGGACCAGGTAGCTGTGCACGGTGCTGGGCTGGCCCTGGCCGGCGGGGGCGGAGCTGCCGGCCGGCGCGGTGTGCCGGCTGGTCGCGGGCGCCGCGGCGCGGGACGCGGACGGGCTCGCCGCCGAGGGGGAGGGAGAGGGGGTGGGGCTGGCGGCCGTGCTCGGCGCGGCGGATGTGGTTTCCGGCTGCGGGTCGGCGCCCGCCCCGCTCGCCGAGGCCGCCGGGGCGAGGGTGCCGTGCGGCAGCGGCAGGGCGCCCGGTGCCTCGAAGGCGGCGTCCGAGAGCACGGTGCTGACGCCCAACCAGGACAGCACCACCGCCGCCGTGGTGGCCGCCGCCCAGGCGCCCGTCTGAACCAGTCCGCTTCGCATCGCCGCCATCCTGCCGTATCCCCCCGGACGACAGGTCAGCGGGCCGTACGGTCGGCCGCGGGCAGGCGGTCCGCTGCTCGGGCGCTGCCCGGACACCGCTCGGACACTGAACGGAAATGGTCAAGGTTCTTGCGAAATCATCGGATGCCGTACCGTGCAGGGCCATGGCAACAGTCCTTGTGGTCGAGGACGACCCGTTCGTCCGTTCGGCCCTGATCCGCCACCTGTCCGAGTCCGGGCATGCCGTCCGCAGCGTGGGCACCGCGTTGGAGGCGCTGCGCGAGGTCGCCCAGGTCGGCTGCGACCTGGTGATCCTCGACCTCGGCCTGCCCGACCTGGACGGCAGCGAGGCACTCAAGATGATCCGCGGACTGACCAACGTCCCGGTGATCATCTCCACCGCGCGCGACGACGAGGCCGAGATCGTCCGGCTGCTCAACGACGGCGCGGACGACTACCTGGTCAAGCCGTTCTCCGGCGAGCACCTGACGGCCCGGATGACCGCCGTGCTGCGCCGGCTCGGCGGCGGCATGGCCCCCGTCGCGCCGGTGCTGCGGGTCGGCGGCCTGACGATCGACGTGCAGCGGCGCGAGGCGGTGCTGGACGGCCGGGCGCTGGACCTGACCCGCCGTGAGTTCGACCTGCTCGCCTTCCTGGCCGCCCGCCCCGGGGTGGTGGTGCCGCGCAAGGAGATCCTGGCCGAGGTCTGGCGCCAGACCTACGGCGGCGACCAGACCATCGACGTGCACCTGTCCTGGCTGCGCCGCAAACTCGGCGAGACCGCCTCCAACCCCCGCTACCTGCACACCGTGCGCGGCGTCGGGGTCCGCCTCGAGGCCCCGGCAGCGGTCCCGGAGCACCGGCCGTGAACGAACGCCGCGGCGCACCGGGGGAGCAGGGCGCGCCGCCGGTCGAACGCCGCGGCGCCTCGTTGCGGTGGGCGCTGGTCAAGGCCGCCGTGGCCGGGACCACCATGGTCGCGCTGGCCTTCCTGATCCCGCTCGGCCTGATGGTGCAGAAGACCGCCCGGGACCGCGCCTTCACCGCGGCCGACCGGCAGGCCGCCGCGCTCGGCCCGGCGCTGGCCATCACCACCGACCAGGACGACCTGGCCCGCGCCCTGGCCAGCACCGAGGCCGGCGCGCAGGGCCGGATCGCGGTCCACCTGCCGCCGTCGGCCGGCAGCACCGTGGTCGAGGGCCAGACCGTGGGCACCGCCCGGGCCACCCCGGCCGACATCTCCAGCGCCGGCAACGAGGGACGGGCGCTGACCGTCCAGGTCCCCGGCGGCTTCGCCCGGCTGCAGCCGGTGGCCGTGGACACCACCCGGGTCGCGGTGGTCGAGGTCTACGTCGCCGACGGCGACCTGACCCGGGGCGTCTCCACCGCCTGGCTGGTGCTCTCGCTGGTCGCGCTGGGCCTGGTCGCCGTCGCGGTGCTGGTGGCCGACCGGATGGGCGCCCGGATCGTCGGCTCGGCCCGCCGACTGGCCGGCGCGGCCCGCGCGCTGGGCGCCGGCGACCTGGCCGTCCGGGTCCCGGTCGAGGCAGCGCAGGAGGACGGAAGCCCGGCCGAACTCCGGGAAGCCGCCGTCGCGTTCAACGCGATGGCCGACCGGGTGGTGCACCTGCTGGCCGCCGAAAGGGAACTGGCCGCCGACCTGTCGCACCGGCTGCGCACCCCGCTGACCGTGCTGCGGCTCAACGCCGCCTCGCTCGGCGACGGCGACGCCGCCGACGCCACCCGGCACGCCGTCGCCCAACTGGAGCGCGAGGTGGACCAGATCATCCGCTCGGCCCGCCGCTCACCCGGCGACGCCCCCGCCGTCACGGTGGGCTGCGACGCCGCCGAGGTGATCCGCGAACGGGTCGGCTTCTGGTCGGCGCTGGCCGAGGACGAGGGCCGGTCCTGGCAGCTCTACGGGCTGGACGCACCCGCGCCGGTGCCGGTGCAGCGCGCCGACCTGGCCGCCGCCGTGGACGCGCTGCTCGGCAACGTCTTCCGGCACACCGCGATCGGCACCGCCTTCTCGGTCGACGTGATGGCCACCGAGAACGCCGTGATCGTGCTGGTCGGGGACGCCGGGCCGGGCATCGAGGACCCGTCGGCCGCGCTGCGCCGGGGCGAGGGCCACGGCGGCGAGGGCTCCACCGGCCTCGGCCTGGACATCGTGCGCAAACTCGCCGAGGCCACGGGTGGTGATCTGGCGCTGGGCCGCTCGGCCGGGCTCGGCGGCGCCGAGATCCGGCTGCGGCTGGGCACCGGGGCGAGCCTGCCCGCCCAGAGCCCGCGACGGATCGGGCGCGGCCGACGGCGTTCGAAGGCCTGAACCGGCTCTTCCTTAAGAGGCTCCTAAGGGACGGCTACCCCTGTCTGAGCAGCCGTTTCACGGCCCCTCGGGGGCGCTAGCGTCGGCCGCGCCGGGAGTGAGGGCTCCCGGCACCCCTGACTGCTCATCCCCCGAGGAGCTCCGATGACGAACCAGACCACCCGCCGCGCGGGCCACCGCCGCCGCGGCCGCAAGGGCACCGTGATCGGGGCGAGCGCAGTGGCGGCAGCCGTTGTCGCGGGCGGGGTGGCGGTGCTCGCCTCCAGCGCCAGCGCGGCCTCGGTCGGCGCCGTCTACAGCCGCACCAGCACCTGGGACAGCGGCTACACCGGCCAGTACCTGATCAGCAACGGCAACAGCGCCGCGATCAACGACTGGACGCTGAGCTTCGACCTGCCGGCCGGGGCGAAGATCGACTCGCTCTGGAACGCCACCTTCACCACCAGCGGCCAGCGCGTCACGGTCAAGCCGGCGTCCTGGGACAAGACCATCGCGGCCGGCCAGAGCGTGGACGTCGGCTTCGTCGTGCAGGCCGCCGGCGCGGCCCAGGGCGAGCCCGCCAACTGCCTGATCAACAACGCCTCCTGCAAGGCCGGCGACGGCCCGACACCGGTCCCCTCCGGCCGCCCGACCGGCACGCCCACGGCGGCGCCCACCGCGATACCCACCAGCGCCGCGCCCTCGGCCCCGGCCACCAGCGCCAGGCCCAGCGCCTCGCCGACCAGCGCGAAGCCCACCCCGACGCCCTCCGCTTCGGCCACCGCGACCGCGACCCCGACGCCCGCGCCCGTGCCGGTCCCGGTCGGCGGCAAGGCCGTCTTCGCCCCGTACGTCGACACCTCGCTCTACCCCGCCTACGACCTGGTGGGCACCGCCAAGGCCGGCGGCGTGAAGAACTTCAACCTCGCCTTTGTCGTCTCCGGCGGCGGCTGCGTGCCGAAGTGGGGCGGCGTCAGCGACCTCGCCTCCGACGCGGTCGCGTCGCAGATCGGCGCGCTGCGCGGGATCGGCGGCGACGTCCGGGTCTCCTTCGGCGGCGCCAACGGCAGCGAACTGGCCACCGCCTGCTCCTCGGCGAGCGCGCTGGCCGGCGCCTACCAGCAGGCCGTCGACGCCTACGGGCTGACCAAGGTCGACTTCGACGTGGAGGGCGGCGCGCTCGCCGACACCGCCGCCAACACCCGCCGCGCCCAGGCCATCGCCCAGCTGCAGCAGACCGCCGCGAGCAAGGGCAAGGCGCTGGACGTCTCCTTCACGCTGCCGGCCCTGCCCAGCGGCCTGACCCAGGACGGCATCAACCTGGTGGCCGGCGCCAAGAGCGCCGGGGTGAAGATCGGCGCGGTCAACATCATGGCGATGGACTTCGGCGACGGCGTCGCGCCCAACCCGAACGGCAAGATGGGCAGCTACGCGATCGACGCCGCCACCGCCACCCAGGCCCAGGTCAAGAGCGTGCTCGGGCTGAACGACGCGGACGCCTGGGCCAAGGTCGCGGTCACCCCGATGATCGGCGTCAACGACGTCGCCACCGAGATCTTCACCGTCGCGGACGCCAAGCAGCTGGCCGCTTTCGCCGGCAGCAAGCACCTGGCCTGGCTGGCCATGTGGTCCGGCACCCGGGACAAGGCCTGCGACGGCGGCGCCAAGGCCTACGCCGACGCCACCTGCAGCAGCATCGTGCAGCAGCCGCTGGACTTCACCAAGGCGTTCGGCGCCTACACCGGCTGATCGCGCCGGTAGCCGGCTGCGGGGTCGAGTGGCAGCTTCCGTCCGGGGGCTGCCGCCCGACCCCTCCGGTATGGTCGATGGCTGGTCGACCGACCGGCGGGATGGAGCGGGCAGTGACAACGGTGCAACACGACCGGCGGACGGCGGGAACCGTCCCCGCGGCGCTCCGAACCGTGCGCGAAACCGCCCGCGAGGCGCGCCGGGCCGTGCGCGAGGCCCCCCGGCGGCAGCTGCGCAAAGCCGTCCTGATCGCGCTCGGCTCGCTGCTCTGCTACGCCGTGGTGCGCCACTTCATCGGCACCTCGATGGTCGACATGATCGTCTACCGGGCCGAGGGCGGCGCCGTGGCCCACGGCCACGACCTCTACGCACTGCGGGTCACCCAGTGGAACCTGCCCGCCACCTACCCGCCGTTCGCGGCCATGCTCTTCGTCCCGACCACCTGGTTCGCGGTCGGCTTCCTGCGGGTGGCGATCACCGCCGGGAACCTCGCGCTGCTCGGCCTGACCGCGCTGTTGGCGTTCCGACTGGTCGGCTGGCCCCGGCGGGAGCTGCGGCCGGCCGGGGTGGTGCTGGTCGCCGGCCTCGGCGTCTGGCTGGAGCCGGTCTTCACCACGCTGCGCTACGGCCAGATCAACCTGATCCTGATCTGCCTGGTGCTCTGGGACCTGACCACGCCCGACCACCGCCAGTGGAAGGGCATCGGGATCGGCATCGCCGCCGGCATGAAGCTCACCCCCGGCTTCTTCGCGGTCTACCTGCTGCTCACCGGCCGGATCCGGGCCGCCTTCGTGGCCGGCTTCACCTTCCTGGCCACCTTCGCGATCGGCGCCGCCGTGCTGCCCGACGCCACCTGGGGCTTCTGGACCAAGTACCTCTACGACTCCTCGCGGGTCGGCAAGACCGAGATCGTCGACAACCAGTCGCTGCGCGGCGTCCTCGCCCGGTTCCTGCACCACGCCAACCCCGGCAGCACCGCCACCCTGGCGGCCGGCCTGGTCGCCGTGACCGGTCTGGCGATCGCCGTCTGGACCTACCGCAGCTCCCGCTGGCTGCCCCGGGCCGAGGCCTGGGGCGTCTGCTGCGCGGCCGTCACCGCCCTGCTGATCTCGCCGATCAGCTGGACCCACCACTGGATCTGGTGCGTGCCGCTGCTGGTCCTGCTGGCCGCCGAAGCCTCGCACGAGCGGTCCCGCGCGGTGGAGGTGCGACGTCGGCGGTGGCGGGTGATCTTCTGGCTGACGGTGGTCGGGTTCTGCTCCTTCTCGATGTGGCTCGTGCCGCACAAGGGCATCACCAACCTGCAGATGAACCTCTTCAAGCAGCTCCCGGCCGGGATGTACCCGTGGATCGGGCTCTGCTTCCTGCTCGTCGCCGCGCTGCGGGTCCGGTCCCGGCGGCGAGCGGCCGGGCAGCCGCTGGTGCCGCGGCAGCAGGACTCGGTCGTGCCGGTGGAGGCCGTCGAGGTTGCGGGGCCCGTGCCGGTGCGCTGAGCGGGTCGGCGCGGGTGGGGCGGCCGGCGCGGGTGGGTGGGTCGGTTCGGGTGGGCGGCCCGGTTCAGGTGGGTGGCTCGGTTCGGGTGGGTGGGTGGGTGGGTGGCCGGCTTACGCGGGCGGCCCGGTTCAGGTGAGCAGCTCCGCCAGCGAGCCGTCCAGGTCGAGCACGTTCAGCTCGCTGCCCGGCGGCACCAGCCGGTGGCAGCGCTCCAGCCACGCCGCCACCACCGGCAGCGGCGCCTCGAGCAGCGCGTCGCCGCCCGGCGAGGTCAGGGCCAGGCAGAGCACGCTCCGCCGCCCGTCCCGGGTCGGCCAGATCCGCACGTCGCCCTGGCCGCACGGGCGGAAGGTGCCCTCCACCAGCAGCTCCCTGGCGAACACCCAGGTCACCGGGGTGCCGGTGTCCAGGTGGAAGGTGATGTGCACGGCGTACGGGTCGTGGCTGCCGTACGACAGGCGGGCCGGGACGGGGACGCTGCGCTCGGGGGAGAGCACAAGGCGGAGCTCGAGTTCGTGCTCCACCACGCTCGGGCGGCTGTCCATGGGTGCGGATCCTCTCGGTTGTCGTCGGCCCTGTGGGGCGGTTCAACCGAAGAGAGCGCGGTGGCGGCGGACTCTTACACGGGTTTGCGGGTCGGAGTTGTGAGCGTGCGGAACGGGGCGCGCGGTGAGGGCCCGCGCGCGGGTAGACCGCGCTGGTCAGCCAAGCGGGTCCGGGGATTCGCTGTCCCGGGAATCGACAAGTTCCGTCGCGCCGGACCGTTAAGGGCTACCCTTTGTGACTGCCCGGCGACGTGGCGTGCGCCCCGCCGGAGGCCCACAGGAGAGTAGATCTGCATGTCGGACCAGCCGTTGGTGGCCAGCGTGGACACGGCCGGGGCACCCGCGCCCGGCTACTACCCGGACCCGTCGGTGCCCGGTTTCGTCCGCTACTGGAACGGCGGCGCCTGGGTGCCCGGGACCAGCCGCCCCGCCCCCGCCGAGGGGGAGGTGCTGGCCCCGCCCCGGTTCGCCGCGCGGTCGGTCGGGGTGGGGGTCGGGGCGGGCGGGCGGTACATCCCGCCGCCTTCTGTGCCTTCTGCGCCTTCAGCCCCCGCTGCGGCCGTTGTGCCTTCAGCGCCCGCTGCTCCGGTCGGGTCGGTGGCTCCCGAGGTGGCCGAGGCCCCGCTCGTGGAGACCGGGCCGGTCTTTCTGGACGAGACCTCGGCCGGGGCGGTCTTCACCCGGGGGGAGGGGCTCGCGGCCGGGCCCTGGCAGGCGGATCCACGGGGGCTGCTGGAGACGGGGGCTGGGCCCCGGATGGTGTCCTGGGGGGCCGAGCTTGCGCCCGCTGTTCCGGTGCCGGTTCCTGCTCCCGTTGCTGCTCCCGTTCCTGCCGTCCCTGCCGTCCCTGAGAAGTCGGCCCCGTCGACTTCCGCGTCCACGCCTGTTCCTGTTCCTGCGCCTGCTGCTGTTCCGGCTCCGGCTCCGGCTCCCGTGCCCGCCCGCGCCCCGGCTCCGGTTCGGGCTGCCACGCGCCGGAAGCCCGCCGGTGCGCCTGCCCTCACCCGTGCGCGGCTCGGTCGACGGGCGCTCGCGCGACTGGTGGACAGCCTGGTGTTCGTCGCCGTCTCCGCCGCCGTCGCCGTCCCACTCGGCTCCGCCACCGCCGACTACCTGCAGCAGAAGCTCGACCGCGCCAGGACGGTCAGTCACCTGACCGGTCGTGAGGTCCAGGTCTGGCTGGTGGACGGCACCGTCGTCGGCCGGGCCGCCCTGCTGCTCGGAGCGCTCCTGCTGGCCGGCCTGCTCCTCGAGGTGCTTCCGACCACCCGGGGCGGCCGCACCATCGGCAAGCGGCTGCTCGGCCTGCGGGTGGTCGCCGCCGGCACCCGTCGCCCGCCGGGCCTGGGCCGCTCGCTGGTCCGTTGGCTGCTCGGCCAACTGCTGGTGCTCACCGTGCTCGGCCTCGCCGCTCTCGGCTCCTGGCCGGACCGGGTGGCCCGGACCAAGGTCGTGCGGATCTGAAACAGTGTCACCTCGGGCGAAACGGGTCAGATATCCGCAGAACATACGATTTGCGGTGATCTACTCTTCGCATGAGCAGCTACAACCCTTCGAGCCCTGAGCCGGAGGGGGGCGGCAAGCCCTCCTTCGACAAGCAGCCGCCCCAGTCGGGTCCGCCCTCGGACACGCCACCCCCGCCGCCCCCGACCGGCTCCCCGTACGACTCCAACGCCTACGGCGCCGCCCCCTACAACGGCTCGTACGGCGGCAGCCCCTACGGCGACAACCCGTACGGCGGCTCGCCCACCGGACAGCCGGGCGGCGGCCCCGAAGCCATCGCCGGCATGCCCCCGCTGGGCACCTGGCCGAGCCGCATCCTGGCCCGACTGATCGATTACGTGATCATCCAGGTGATCGCTTTCGTCCTGGTCCTCCCGTTCACCGGCTTCGGCAGCCGGAACGGCTGGACCGGCGGCGTCTGGCTCTACTACGGCCTGTACCTGATCTACGAGGGCGTCATGCTCTCCCGCGACGGTCAGACGCTCGGCAAGAAGGCGATGAACGTCCGGGTCGCGATGCTCGCCGACGGCAGCAGCCCCACCGGCTCCGCCGCCTGGACCCGCGCCGCCGTCTACACCCTGCCCGCGGTGCTCTGCTGCGGCCTGTGGTGGGTGGCCGACGGTGTCTTCGGCGTCTTCGACAAGCCGTACCGGCAGTGCATCCACGACAAGTCGGCGAAGACCGTGGTGGTCTCCACCCGGTGACGGCTCGGCGGCTGATGGTTCGGCCGGTGACGGTTCGGCATGTGATGGTGTGGTCTGTGACGGTTCGGCAGGTGCGCGGGCCGCGTCGGCGGGAGGTGCCGCTAGCGTGGCCCGCGTCGCTGTCTGCCACTGCTGGGGGAACCCGTGATCACGCCCGTCGACCTGTCCGCCTGGCCGACCACCGAAGAGGCCGCCCTCGCCGAGCAGCAACGCCTGCGCCCGCTGGTCGAGCCGTCCGGCCCCGCGCCCGCCGCCGGTGCGCTGATCGCCGGCGTCGACGTGGCGTACGACGACGAACGGGACGTGGTCGCGGCGGCGGCCGTCCTGCTGGACCTCGACACGCTGTCGGTGGTCGAGGAGTCCACCGCAGTGGGCCGCGTCCCCTTTCCCTACATCCCCGGCCTGCTGGCGTTCCGTGAGATCCCCGCGGTGGTCGACGCCCTCTCCCGCCTGACCCGCCGCCCCTCCCTCGTGGTCTGCGACGGCTACGGCCTCGCCCACCCCCGCCGCCTCGGCCTGGCCAGCCACCTCGGCGTCCTCACCGGCCTGCCCACCATCGGCGTCGCCAAGACCCCGTTCACCTTCTCCGCCACGCCCCCCGCCGCCGAGCGCGGCGCCTCCTCGCCGCTGACGGACCCCGCCACCAGCGAGGAAGTCGGCCGCGCCCTGCGCACCCGGACCGGGGTGAAACCGGTCTTCGTCTCGGTCGGTCACCGAATCGGCCTCCCCGAAGCGGTGAACACCGTCCTCGCGTTGACCCCGAAGTACCGCCTGCCGGAAACGACGAGGCTCGCCGATTCGCTGTGCCGGCGGGCGCTCGGGGCGGTTTAGGGTGACCGGGGGCGGAGGCTCGACCAACTGCCTGACCAAGTGCCCGACCAAGTGCCCGACCAAGTGCCTGACCAACTGAAGCTCAGACGGTAACAACAGATGGTGAAGTTACCGGTGTGTCCCGAACGGTCGTACGGGGACGGGCGGTGTTGGACAGGGGGGCTTGGCGGCCAGTTGAATACTTGGCAGGCTTGAGCAGTTCACGCCGGTTGGACAATACGGGGGAGGCGCGGCGTCTTGGCGGACAAGGGAACAAGCACGGGTACTGGCTACAAGGTCGAGGTGGACAACCTTCGGGCCTTCGCCGGGCAGGTGCGCGGCCTGCTGTCCGAGTTCCAGGAGAGCGCGGACGGTCCCACCACGCACACCAAGTCCGGTGTCGGGCGCGGCTCGTTCGGCGAGTTCGCGGAGGCGACCGCACTGCACGACCAGTACGACATGATGCGCGACGGCCTGCGCGACGTCCTCACCGCCCTGCACGGGGCGATCGACGAGGCACAGCGCAAGGCCGACCTGACCGCCACCAACTACGAGGAGCAGGAGCAGCACACCAAGCAGCGCCTGAAGGTGACTTCGGACGGCTGGTCGGTCGCTTCGCCCGTCACCTACGGCGCAGCAGCGGCGGGCATGGTGACCGGGGCGAGCGCCGGGCGCTCGGTGGCGAGCCGGGCGGCTGTGAAGAACGCGGGCCAGGACCGTCCGACGGATGTCGACGCGGCGACGGGCGCGCCAATGGCTGGCCCTGCTGGTGGCCCGGTAACCGCCGTCCCGGGAGCGGCCGGCAAGGGCAACTCCGCGCGCCCCGAGCCCGGGGGCGGGGCCGGCCCGGGCAAGGGCGGGGTGGAGCAGCCGACATGGTGATCCGTCAGGGAATCGGTGGCGTAATCAGTGGGGGAGTGAGCAGGGGAGTGCGAGCGTGAGCGGCGAGGTCACCGACTTCAACAAGTACAGCCACGGCACGCTGCGGTCGATGGTCGAGGCGCTCAACTCGGGTGACGTGATGTCCGCCAGCGACCCCTGGCGGCGTGCCTCCGACGTCCTCAAGCAGATCCGCACCGCGCTCAACACGGCCTCCGGCGACGCCACATCGACCTGGGAAGGCAGCAGCAGCGACGCCTTCTACGAGTCGATGACAAAGCTCGCCAACAGCGTCAACAACACCGCCGCGTACGCCAACGACGCCGCCAACACGCTGAAGATGATGTCCGAGGCGATCGACCAGGCGAAGCACGACATGCCCGAGGAACCCGGCTTCTGGGACAAGCTGGGCAACGCGATCTCCGACACCGCGCAGAACGCGGTGGGCGTGCAGGACGACAGCACACAGATCCCGATCGCGGACCAGCGCAAGACACAGGCGGTTGCGGTGATGCAGACGCTGGCGAACAAGTACCGGGCGGCTACACCGGTGCTGAAGCCGCCGCCGTCGCCGAACATTGACAACTCCGAGGTCCCGCCGCCGGACCCGACGGCGTCAGCGGCTTTGAGTGCCTTCGTCCTGGGATCTGGGCTTGGTGCCATGGGCGGCTACACGACCGCGCCGGAGGCCGTTTCGGCTGTTCCGCGAGCGAGTGGCAGCGGCAGCAGTGCACCTGTTGACTCGCCTCGGCAGCGGACCACGCGTTCGGTTGCCGCCACCGATTCCGGGATCACAGGCGGCGTGGCGAATGTCAGCCCGAAGGCTCCGCAAGGTACGGCGGTCGGTGCGCTGCGAAGTCCCGGAGAGGAGACGCCAAGTCCTGTCGGCCAAGCACCTGTTCCAGGAAGTGGAACCAGCCTGGACGGCATCACCATCACTGGCTCTAAGCCGTCCGTGGCGAGTGGCGGTGGAGTGCTGGGCACCACTCCCGTGAGCGGGCGCGCGACCAACGGCGGTGTTCCGGTGAGTTTCGGCGGCGTGGTCGGTCGTGGCACACCTGGAGGCGCTCGTCCCTCAGGCGGAGCATTCACCGGCGAGGCCGAGCCGGGTACTTCCGGCGGCCGGCGGCCCGGTGCGAATGGAGACCTCTTCGCCGGCGAAAGTGGCGAAGCATCAAGTGGGCGTGGCACTGGCGTTGCCCGCAGGGGCGCGGCTCGCCGCAGCCCGGGTGTGATCGGCGAGGGCGAGGGCGAGGTCGTAGGGCGTTCCGGCGGCGGCACACGGAAGGCGTTCACCGAAGGCGGTAGCGGGATCGGCGCCAGGGGGCGTGCGCAGGCCGAGTACGGCGGTGCCTCGCCGGAGGAGCCTGCCGGCTTCCTGCCCGGAAGCCCGCAGGAGACGCGGCGCAAGAAGAAGCGGAAGGGCGAGCGGGCCGACTACCTGGTGGAGGACGAGGAGACCTGGGTGTCGGGTGAGGCGGTCAATCCGGACGTGGTGGAATGAGTCGCTGACGTCTAGGAGTGGGAGATCAGGCATGGCGGGTAGGCGGCCGGCGCGGGGCGTGGCCGCCCTCGCAGCGGGGGCGTTGGTGTGGGGACTGGCAACTGGGCCTGCGGTGGCCGACAACATCCGGGATCAGCAGTGGGCTCTGCAGGCGTATGAGGCGACGACCAAGGTTTGGCCGATCAGCCAGGGCGACGGCGTGACCGTCGCGGTTATGGACACAGGGGTCCTGGCAGACCATCAGGATCTCAGCGGGCAGGTACTTTCTGGAGCTGACTTCACAGGTGACGGTACTAACGGCACGAAGGATCAGCTGGGGCACGGTACCGGGATGGCGAGCCTGATTGCAGGGCATGGCCATGGGGATCAGGCCGGTGTGATGGGCCTCGCGCCCAGGGCAAGGATCCTTCCTCTGCGGGTCGGACTTCGTGACGCCGATGTGGTCGCTGCCGGTCCCGATCTCAAGTTCTCTGAAGCCATGCATTACGCGGTGGATCACGGTGCGAAGGTCGTGAGCATGTCCTTTGCGGGCGCGTTGCGGACCGACCGGGATGCGCGGGCGGCCGTGGACTACGCGGTCTCACATGATGTCGTGCTGGTCGCAGGCACTGGCAACCTCGGCTCGGTCGTCTCCTATCCCGCATCCTTCCCCGGAGTGGTCGCAGTTGGTGCGATCGATCGGCAGGGCAACGTCTGGGACAAGTCCAACTACGGCCCGGAGACGACCTTGGTTGCCCCCGGCGTCGGCATCTACAGCGCGGGCAACAAGTCCACCACCGACTACCGCTACGCCAGCGGCACCTCCGACGCCACCGCCTACGTCTCCGCCATCGCCGCCCTGGTGCGCTCCAAGTACCCGTCCCTCTCTGCGGGGCAGGTGATTCGGCGCATGATCACCACGGCTGCCGCGCCTCCGGACAAGAGCGCCGTTCCCAACGACCGCTACGGCTACGGCATCGCTTCCCCGTCCAAGTCGCTCGCCCCCAACCCCGCTGTCGACAACGGTCCACGGGACAACCCGCTGCTCACCCGGGTCGAGTCCCAGGGGGCGCCCGAGTCCGCCTCGCCCGCTCCGGTGCCGCAGGCGACCGGCAAGAAGGATGACGGCTTGCCGGTCGGGGTGCTTTACGGGGCTGCGGCCGTCCTCGTGCTGCTGATCGGCGCCGGGTTGGCCTTTCTCATTCGCAGGGGGCGGGCGTGACCTGTTTCAGCTGCGGGCACACGGCGCAGATCCCCGATCTTCCGCCGCGCGAGTTGATCGTGGCGGACGAGTACTGGCGGGTGGCGCACTCCTTCAATTCGGCGCTGCTCGGGTGGTTGGTGCTGATTCCGCGTCGGCATGTGACGACGATCGCCGAGTTGACGGACGAGGAGGCGGCGAGCCTGGGTGGGTGGCAGGTCCGCCTGTCCCGTGCGCTCACCGAGGTGACGGGGTGCGCCAAGACCTACCTGGCCCAGTTCTCCGAGGCGCCCGGCTTCGGTCATCTGCACTTCCACCTGGTGCCGCGCCCACCCGAGTTCGCCGAACACCTGCGTGGGCCGGGCGTTTTCAGCCTGCTGGCGGGCGAGGAAAGCCAGTCTGAGGCGGCCCAGGACGAGATCGCTCTGCGGCTGCGTGAACGGCTCGACGGGCTGATCAGATCCAGCTGACCCGGTACGGCGTCTCAGACCTGAGTATTCGTACGGATGCTTACGCCTTGCTCAGTGACGTAACCTTACTGGCCGTAACGATGCCGGGAGGGCCAGAGTGGCTGACATCAGCGTGAACGGGGCGGAGTTGAGGGCGTCGGCGGGACTGGCGCGGGGGATCGTGGAAGACCTGGCGAAGTCGGTGGCATCGGCGGTGACGGCGGCGTCCACGGCGGTGGGACAGTTGGCGGGCTGGTCGGTGGCCGGCGGCGTGCAGGGCCTGGCGGACACCGTGACCAGCCTGGGGCCCACGGCCCAGCAAGACGAACAGTGGGCCGCCGATCGAAGGAAACCCTTCCCGTGACTCTGCCTCACAGCCGTCTCACCAGTCCGTCCAGGACGCTCCGGCAGGTCCTTGCTACCGGTGTTCTGGTCGCGACCCTCGGAGCGTGCATGTCCACCGGATCCGGCAAGGACGATCCCTTGCCCGTCAAGGCGAAGAGCGAAACCCAGGCCTGGGCGCAGCGTATGACCGAGCACATGGCCCGGGCCGCCGGCATTCAGACAGACCCGACAAGCGTCAAGGCACTCTTCACCGGCTGCGAGGGCCGTAACGGCGAGAGCGCCCCTGACGACCGGTACTACCTGATGTACACCGTCTTCAGCGCCGTACCACAGAACCAGCACCCTGAAGTCGTCCGTAAGATCCGCGACATGGCGGAGAAGGAGGGCCTCACCATCTCGGTCTATCAGGAGACCGGCTCTGATGGAAAGGTAGACGCCGTCGTCAGCGCCAACCACACCAGTGACTACAACCTCCGCGCCTCCACTGCAGGCGACGTGGACCGCATGTACCTGAGCGTCACCAGCCCCTGCCTCATGCCACCCGCCACCGCCGCCACCACTCCCTGAGCTCAGCGGACGGACGCGGGTAGGGTCGGCGGCATGAGTGAGAACTTCTTCGCAGGCCTGCACCATGTCCAGTTGGCCGTTCCGCCGGGGGCTGAGCCGCTCTGCCGTGAGTTCTGGGGCGGGGTGCTCGGGATGACCGAACTGGCCAAGCCGGCGGTGTTGGCGGCGCGGGGTGGTTGCTGGTTCCGGGGTGGTGGGCTGGAGGTGCATCTGGGGGTGGAGGCAGAGTTCGCGCCGGCCCGCAAGGCGCACCCGGGCATCCTGGTGAACGGGCTGCGTGCGCTGGCCGAGCGGTTGGAGGCCAATGGCCACCCGGTGCAGTGGGACGGGGAGTTCCCGGGGCACGACCGGTTCTATGCCTTCGACAAGGTGGGTAACCGCCTGGAGTTCCTTGAGCCGCACCAGAGCTGAGGTTCCCCCGTTAGTGGAGCCTCGGTGGGGAGCGGGTCGGTTGGCTCAGACGAGCAGTTCGCGAGCCTCCAGGTAGGTGCGGACCACCGCCATGCCGTAGACCGGTTGGATCAGTTGCTGACCTTTGAAGAACGGCCGGGCGGGGGCGAATCCGGCCGCGACGAGCAGTTCGCGGATCTCCGCTATCTCCGCTTCGCTGCGCGCGGTGAAGCGGACCTCCCAGCCCTTCTTGTACGCCGCACCCCGCTCGCCGGCCCGGCGGGCGGGGTCGGGCCGCCGGACGTAGCCGGGCAGCCGGCCCAGGCGCAGCTGGGCCGCGCTCAGACCTGATGTTTCGTCATATGGCATGTCCTGATGGTAGGCAATGCCTGTGGGTGGCTCGGGCGGAGGGAGCCATCCCGGCGAGTGGCCCGGGTCACACCGGGGTCGTCACCGTGCCGCGGCCTCGCGGGAGGCGGCCAGGGCGCGCAGCGCGGTGCGCTGGCTGAAGGCGAGCAGGCCGACCGTCACGGCGCCCATCACCACGGCGTAGACCAGGTGCGCGGCCATGGTGGTGACCTCGACGCCGACCGCGCTGAGCGCGAAGTGGCTGCCGAACCGCAGGGCGAGCAGGCCGATGGCCACCTTGCGGGTCTCCTTGCCGCGCCAGAGCGCCTTGGCCAGCTTGAGGCGCTTGCGCAGCACGGTGAAGGAGAGCGTGATATTGGTGATGACCAGCAGCACCAGTACCGGCCAGGCGCTGGGGAAGGCCTTGAGCAGGTCGAAGGCGCAGGCGAAGACGGCCTCGAAGCCGAAGAACCAGATCGGCAGGCGCAGTTCCTCGATGGGTTCGGTGAAGGCGGCGAGCCCCTTGGGCTTCTCAACCGCTTCGCCCGCAACCGCCTCGGTAGCGACTGCCTCGGTAGCGACTGCTTCAGCGGCGACTGCCTCGTTCACGCTCATGTTTCCCCCGTCGGTCCGGCCTCGCGATTCTCGCCCCGCCGGTGAGCACGATTCTGCCGGTTCGCCGGGCGCCGCCGGCAGGTGATCCGGTCACCAGTGCGGGATGACGGATGTCATGGCCGGCCCGTGGGCATCACCTGCTGACCGCTTCTGCAAGCACTTTGAGTCCAATTACTCCGAATGAGTGAGGGTATGGCGACTTTAGTGCGGGGCTGTCCCGATTTGACGACGGTTCCGTAACGGTGCGTCAGGTTGCGACTGCGGCGACCGGGTGACGGGGGAGGGTTGTCGCATGAGCTACCAGATCCCCTCCTCCGCCCCCTCGCTCGAAGAGCTGGCCCGTCGCCAGCAGAACGTGATCACGGCAAGTCAGCTGCGCGCCAGGGGAGTTCCGTCCCGGGTGGTCAGTGAGCACTGCCGTCGCGGTGGCCCCTGGCAGCGGCTGCTGCCCAGGGTCTACCTGCTGCAGACCGGCACCCCGACCCCCGAGCAGCGGATGTGGGCCGCGTTGCTCTATGCGGCGCAGAACGGTCGCGAGGAGGGCCGCCGGGACGGCGCGGTGATCACCGGTGCGGCCGCGCTCGCGCTGTACGGCTTCGCCGCCGTGCCGAGGCTGCCGGCCGTCACCGGGGTGCAGGTGCTGGTGCCCCGGCAGCGCCGGCTGCGGGATGTCGGCGAGGTGCGGATCCAGCGCACCGCTCGGGAGTTGGAGGCCCGTGAGGTGCACGGGCTGGCCTGCGCGCCGGTCGGTCGGGCAGTGGCGGACGCGCTGCGCGAGTGGACCGAGGGCGGTGCACTGGACTCGGGGGTGCTCGGTCCGCGGCTGCTGCGCTCGGTGCTGCGGGAGGCGGTCGCCGCGACCGGCCCGGACGGGCGGCGGGCCTGCACGCCGGCCGAGCTGATCGCGGAACTGCGCGAGGCGCAGCTGGTCGAGATGCCCAGGATCCGCGCCGCGCTGGACGAACTGCTGGCCGCCGAACGCCAGTTCGTGCTCGGTCAGCTGCTGGAGCTGGCCGCCGCCGAGCAGCTGCCGGCCCCGCTGGTCGGCCCGGAGCTGCGGATGCGCGGCGGCACCTTCGTGGCGGTGCCCGACCTGTACTGGCCGCAGGCGGCGGTCGCGGTCGAGGTGGACTCCGCGGTGCGCTGCGTCAGCGAGGGCGAGGCGGCCTGGCTGCGGGCCGGCCAGCACCGGATGGAGTACCTGGGGGTGCGGGTGGTGTACCTGGACGCCGACCGGGTGGCCACCGAGCCCGCCGCGGTGAGCGAGGAGCTGCGGCAGGCCTTCCTGGCCGGCGGCGCGGACGTGGTGGAGCTGCTGTGTCCCCAGGACTGAGCCGCCCAGGACTGCCCTCAGGACTGACCCGCCCAGGACCGCCCTCAGGACTGCCCCCCAGGACTGACCCGCCCAGGATTGCCCCCCAGGAGTAGCGGCGCCGGGACTACCCCAGGACCGGCTCCCCGGCCAGCTCCACCCCGGCCTCGCGCAGCTGTTCCAGCGCGGCGGCGGTGGTCGCCGGCGCGACGCCCGCCGTCAGGTCGAGCAGCACCCGGGTGGCGAACCCCTCCCGTACCGCGTCCAGCGCGGTGGCCCGCACGCAGTGGTCGGTGGCGATGCCGACCAGGTCCACGGCCTGTACCGAGCGCTCGCGCAGCCAGTCCGCGAGCGTGCTGCCGTTCTCGTCGAAGCCCTCGAAGCCGCTGTACGCCGCCGCGTGCGCGCCCTTGTCGAAGACCGCCTCGATCGCACCGGAGGTCACCGAGGGCGCGAAGTTCGGGTGGAAGCCCACCCCCTCGGTGCCGGCCACGCAGTGCGGCGGCCAGCTGTCGACGAAGTCCGGCTCGGCGGAGAAGTGCGCACCGGGGTCCAGGTGGTGGTCCCGGGTGGCCAGGATGTGCGGGTACTCGTCCCGGTGGGTGGCGATGAATTCGGTGATGGCCGCCGCCACCTCGGAACCGCCGGCGACGGGGAGGCTGCCGCCCTCGCAGAAGTCGTTCTGCACATCGATGACGATCAGGGCCCGGTGCATGGCTTGCTTCCTCGCTGGCGAATCGGGTGGCGGTCGGAGTGTGGCCACTCTAGGGAGTGGCGCCGATGGGTGGAAGGGGCGACACCGGCAGAGCCGGGGCCTTGCCGGGGTGAGAGCAGGGCCTAGTGGATCAGCAGCTCGGTGCCGATCACCGGCTCGCCCTTGGACAGCTGGGTGGCCGAGAGGGGCAGCGCGGCGCGGGCCTGCTGGTGGCGGGTGCGGGCGGCCTCGAGCGGTTCGCGTCCGACCACCTCGCCGCCCTTGACCAACGGGACGTGCAGGCTGAACGGCGCGAGCTCGGCGGGGATCGGCCCGGTGCCGACCACCTCGGCCTCGGCCACCCCGTCGGCGTCCGGCCGCCGGGCCGCCCACTTGCGTCCGCCGACGCTGCTCTTGGCGCCGGCCGAGCGCTTGGCCACCGGCACCAGCGGGGCGTCCGGGTCGGCCGAGGCGGCCCGGGCGACCAGCTTGTAGACCATCGCGCAGGTCGGGTAGCCGCTGCCGGTGACCAGGCTGGTGCCGACCCCGTAGCCGTCCACGGGGGCGGCGGCGAGCGCGGCGATGGCGTACTCGTCCAGGTCCGAGGTGACGATGATCCGGGTGTCCCGGGCGCCCAGCTCGTCCAGCTGGCGGCGGACCCGGTGGGCGAGCAGGGTGAGGTCGCCGGAGTCGATCCGGACCGCGCCCAGCGCGGGCCCGGCCACCTCGACGGCGGTGCGCACCGCCTCGGCCAGGTCGTAGGTGTCCACCAGCAGGGTGGTGCCGGTGCCCATCGAGGCGATCTGCGCGGTGAAGGCGTCCTTCTCGCTGTCGTGCAGCAGGGTGAAGGCGTGCGCGGCGGTGCCGGTGGTCGGGATGCCGTGCGCGAAGCCGGCCTGCAGGTCGGAGGTGGCCGCGAAGCCCGCGATGTAGGCCGCCCGGGCGGCCGCCACGGCGGCGCTCTCGTGGGCCCGCCGGGCGCCCATCTCGATGCACGGCCGCTCCCCTGCGGCGGCCGTCATCCGGGAGGCGGCGGCGGCGATCGCGGAGTCGTAGTTGAGGATCGACAGGATCACCGTCTCCAGGATCACCGCCTCGGCGAAGCTGCCCTCCACGGTGAGCAGCGGGGAGCCGGGGAAGTAGACCTGGCCCTCCGGGTAGCCGTGGATGTCGCCGGAGAAGCGGTAGTCGGCCAGCCAGTTCAGGGTGGTCTCGTCCACCACGCGCTGGTCGGCCAGCCAGTCCAACTGGTCCGTGCCGAAGCGGAAGTTCTGCACTGCGTCGAGTACCCGGCCGGTGCCGGCCAGGACTCCGTAGCGACGGCCGTCGGGCAGTCGCCGGGTGAAGACCTCGAAGACCGAGCGGCGGTGGGCAGCGCCGCTGCGCAGCGCCGCCTGCAGCATGGTCAGCTCGTAGCGGTCGGTGAGCAGCGCGGTCGAACCGGCTGCCGACTCGGTGGGCGCGGCGGACCGCGCCGCCGCGAATGCCTGGGCGTCCATGAGGATGATGCTACTACCACTTAACGTCAGTTTGACGATTTCCCGGGATGAACACAGGTGAACAGTCGGGTCGGAATCGCTCCGAGGTCCCCCGGATGGCAGCATGGGAGGTCAGAGGAGCCATGCCGGGCCGGGCCCAGACCCCGGCCGCGGGATCCCACCGAGTCGTCCCCCGTGAGGAGAAGCCAGCCGTGAGTGTCGCGCCGGCCGAGATCGAACGCCCCGAGGCCGAGAGCCTCCCGGTGGCGGAGCCGGACACTCCGTGGGTGACGATCGTCCACAACGATCCGGTCAACCTCATGAGTTATGTCCTCTACGTGTTCCAGGCCTACTTCGGCTACCCGAAGGAGAAGGCCCGCAAGTTGATGATGGACGTCCACACCCGCGGCCGCGCGGTGGTCTCCAGCGGCACCCGCGAGGAGATGGAACGCGACGTCCAGGCCATGCACGGCTACGGCCTGTGGGCCACCCTGCAGCACGACTGATCACTCGACAGATACGCGAACCGGGACGGTTGTCAGACATATGGCTGGGTTGTTCGAGCAGACCGGCGACGGCGGAGCGGCGATCGCGCTGGAGGAGGTGGAGGCGGCGATCCTGCGCTCGCTCGAAGTGCAGATGCTGGAGTTGATCGGGCCCGGGCCCGGCAGCAGCGAGGGCGAGGACCCGCTGGCCGCGCTCTTCGCCGAGGGCCCCTCCGAGGCGCCGGCCGACCCCGCGCTGGCCCGCCTCTTCCCCGACGCCTACGGCGAGCCGGGCCAGCCGGTGGACGGCGAGACCAAGGCCTTCGCCGGGGAGTTCCGCCGCTACACCGAACTCGACCTGCGGGCCCGCAAGCGCGAGGACGCGCTGCTGGTGGTCCGCTCGCTGGACACCCTCGGGGACGGCGGCGGGGTGCTGCGGCCCAGCGCCGAGGAGTGCCCGCGCTGGCTCGGCGCACTCAACGACCTGCGGCTCACCCTCGGCGTGCGACTGGACGTCACCGAGGAGGACGAGCAGGGCCTGTACGACCTGCCGGACACCGACGACCGCAAGCCGCTGGTGATGGCCTACCTCTGGCTGGGCGCGATGCAGGAGTCGCTGCTGGAGGCGATGACCGGCTGACGGAGGCCCGGTCGACCGACCGGCGGACGGCCGGCCGACCGGTTGACGGACGGCCCGGCCGGGCCCGAGGCGGCTGCCCCTATCCTGGCCGCATGCTGACCATCTCCCGAGAGCTGCACGACGCGATCGTCGCCCACGCCCGCGCCGACCACCCGGACGAGGCCTGCGGCGTCGTCGCCGGCCCGGCCGGCAGCGACCGCCCGGAGCGCTTCATCCCGATGCTGAACGCGGCCCGCTCGCCCACCTTCTACGAGTTCGACTCGGCGGACCTGCTCAAGCTCTACCGCGAGCTGGACGACCGGGACGAGGAACCGGTGATCGTCTACCACTCGCACACCGCGACCGAGGCCTACCCCTCGCGGACCGACGTGAGCTACGCCTCCGAGCCCAACGCGCACTACGTGCTGGTCTCCACCGCCGAGGGCAACGGCAGCGAGGACCCGTTCCAGTTCCGCTCGTTCCGCATCGTGGATGGCGTGATCAGCGAGGAAGACGTGCAGGTCGTCGAGGCCTGACCGGGTGGCCCGCCACCAGTGGTGGCGGGCAGTCCCGTTTCCGTCGAATCTCACAGGGCGACACGAAAGCATCCGAGGAACGAGACGGGCATGGAGGAACCGGGCCGGGAATCTATACGATGAGCCCATGCGTTCCGTCGATGTGAGCAATCAGGCCCCGGGCATCCGCCTCGTGGCGCGCCTGCACATCGACCTGTGCCGGCACGCCGCGGCGATCTGTCCCGACGCCTGAGCACGTCCCGCCCGACCCCGGTCGGCGCGTGCGGCACCACGCCCCACGAGCTTTCGTCAGTCAGTCCCCGCCGCGCCCTGCGGCTCACCACCACCTGCCCAGGAGCGCAGCCATGGCCACTGAGGTCCGCATCCCGACCATCCTCCGCAGCTACACCGACGGCGCCAAGGCCGTAGAAGCCACCGGCGCCACCCTCGGGGAGCTGATCGCCGACCTCAACGTCCGCCACCCGGGCATCGCCGACCGCCTGCTGGACAACGGCGAGCTGCGCCGCTTCGTCAACGTCTACCTGAACGACGAGGACGTCCGCTTCCTCGAGGGCATCTCCACCGGCCTCAAGGACGGCGACAGCGTCACCATCCTCCCGGCCGTGGCCGGCGGCGCTGTCTGATGCGTTACGACAGTCCGCTCGAAGCCGTCGGCAACACGCCGCTGGTCCGGCTGCCCCGGCTCTCCGCGGCCGTGCCCGGCAACGCGGACGGCCTGGTCACGCTCTGGGCCAAGCTGGAGGACCGGAACCCGACCGGCTCGATCAAGGACCGGCCGGCGCTCTACATGATCGAGCGGGCCGAGGCGGCCGGCCGGCTCACCCCCGGCTGCACCGTCCTCGAGCCGACCAGCGGCAACACCGGCATTTCGCTGGCCATGGCGGCCAAGCTCAAGGGCTACAAGATGGTCTGCGTGATGCCGGAGAACACCAGCGAGGAGCGGCGCGAGCTGCTCCGGATGTGGGGCGCGGAGATCATCTCCTCGCCCGCCGCCGGCGGCTCCAACACCGCGGTGCGGGTGGCCAAGGAACTGGCCGCCGAGCACCCGGACTGGGTGATGCTCTACCAGTACGGCAACCCGGACAACGCGGGCGCGCACTACGCCACCACCGGCCCGGAGATCCTGGCCGACCTGCCCACCGTCACCCACTTCGTGGCGGGCCTGGGCACCACCGGCACCCTGATGGGGGTCGGGCGCTTCCTGCGCGAGAAGGTCCCGGGCGTCAAGATCGTGGCCGCCGAGCCGCGCTACGACGACCTGGTCTACGGCCTGCGCAACCTGGACGAGGGCTTCGTGCCCGAGCTGTACGACGCCGAGGTGCTGACCACCCGGTTCAGCGTCGGCTCGGCCGACTCGGTCCGGCGCACCCGCGAACTCCTCGCCGAGGAGGGGATCTTCGCCGGTGTGTCGACCGGCGCGATCCTGCACGCCGCGATGGGCGTGGGCCGGCGCGCCGCCGAGGCCGGCGAGCGGGCCGACATCGTCTTCGTGGTTCCGGACGGCGGCTGGAAGTACCTGTCCACCGGCATCTACAGCGCCGCCACCACCGAGGAGGCGGTCGAGGCGCTGCAGGGCCAGCTCTGGGCCTGACCCAGCCTCAGCCGACGCAGTCTCAGTGGGCCCGTACCGCACGCTCGGTACGGGCCCACGTCGTTGCGTCGAGCAGTCCGACCCGGCGCCGGAACGCACCGAGCTCCACCTCGCGCAGCTCGTCCGTCTCCAGCCAGCTGGCCCGGCCCTGCTGGTCGCCGACCGAGCCCGGCGGCAGGGCCAGGACGCCCGGGCGCTCGGCGTGGTGCTTGCTGGTGATCTTGACCACGGTGGCGGTCCGCCCGTGCACCCGCAGGACCAGGCAGGGCCGGTCCTTGCTGCCGGGCCCGTCCTCGAACGGGACCTCGGCCCACCAGATCTCGCGCGGCGCGGGGCCGCCGCCCGTCCGCTGCGGCCGTGGCCGCGGGGCCGGGACCGGCACGGACTGCTGCTGGCGCAGCCGGGTGTAGCCGAAGACGCCCAGCGCCACGATCACCAGGCCGGCGAGGGCCTCCATCCACACATTCATGTGCTGACCGTACCGGTGTGACAGTTGGGCATTTATCCGTTCCAGGCTGCCGATCTGTCACGGAACCGCCACGGTGCCCGCCGCGCGCTCGAGGGCGACCCCTGCGCCGAAAGGCTGACCACGCACCAGCCCGCTCCGGCCTCGCAGCACCAGGAGGTGGCCAGATGAGCCAGCACAGCACCGATGCGTGGTCCTATCCCGAGATCGCCCGCCACATCGGCGTGCAGGTCGACACCGTTCGCAACTACCGGCGGCACGGCCTGCTGCCCGACCCCGACTTCGTCGACGCGGCCGGCCACCCGCGCTGGTACCCCGACACGGTCCGGGCCTGGGCCCGCCGCCGGCCGGGCCACCGCTGAGCCGCCCCCGCGCCCGCCGCAGCGGCTCTCGTACGGGCCTCCCGCACCGCCTCCCGCACGCCCGTCCCCCGGGCCGCCCCGTTCTGGTGATTCCAGCCACAGCGCGGCACGGGGACGGGGGCAAAGTGCCGCTCCGCCCTTACCCTCGGACTCGCGACCGCTGCCGCTACCCGCCGGTGTGACCCGGCGGTAACCGGCGTGCGCGGGACCTGGATCCGGCGGAGGGGCTCGGGATGAAACTGACTGTGGTGGGGTGCTCGGGGAGCTTCCCGTCGCCCGAATCACCCTGTTCCAGCTACCTGGTCGAGGCAGACGGCTACCGGCTGGTCCTGGACCTCGGCAACGGCGCGCTCGGCGCACTGCAGAGCCACATCGGACTCTACGACGTGGACGCCATCGCGCTCAGCCACCTGCACGCCGACCACTGCATCGACCTGTGCGCCTACTGGGTGGCCCGCAACTACCGCCAGGAGGGCTGCCCCGACCCGCTGCCGGTCTACGGCCCCGTCGACACCCCGGGCCGGCTGGCCCGCGCCTACGACATGCCCGAGCGGCCCGGCATGACCGAGGTCTTCGACTTCCACACCCTGGGCGACGGAAGGCTCACCCTCGGCCCACTGACCGTGACCACCGTGCGGGTCAACCACCCGGTGGAGGCCTACGCCTTCCGGATCGAGCACGACGGCCGCTCGCTGGTCTACTCCGGCGACACCGGTGAGAGCGCCGAGCTGGTGGAGCTGGCCCGCGATTGCGACCTGTTCCTGTGCGAGGCGGCCTACACCGACGGCAAGGAGACCTACCGCTCGATCCACCTCAACGGCCGCGAGGCCGGCGAGCACGCCGCCGCCGCCCGGGCCCGCCGCCTGGTGCTCACCCACATCCCGCCGTGGACCGACCCGCAGCGCAACCTGCGCGACGCCGAGGCGGCCTTCGCCGGGCCGGTGGAGCTGGCCAAGGCCGGGGCTGTCTACGAGATCTGAGTGAACGTCGAAGGGGCACCGACCGTGGCGGTCGGTGCCCCTTCGGCAGCTCGGGCGGGCGTTACGCCTTGGTGAGGTCCTCGAGTTCCTCGTCGCTCTCGCGACCGGGGGTCTTGAGGTTGAACTTGGTGATCGCGAAGCGGAACACGAAGTAGTAGACCGCCGCGAACGCCAGGCCGATCGGGATGATCAGCCACGGCTTGGTGGCCAGGTGCCAGTTGATCCCGTAGTCGATCAGGCCGGCCGAGAAGCCGAAGCCGTCGTGCACCCCCAGGGCCCAGGTGATCGCCATCGAGGCCGCGGTGAGCACCGCGTGGACCGCGTACAGAACGGGGGCGATGAAGAGGAAGGTGAACTCGATCGGCTCGGTGACACCTGTGACGATGCTGGTCAGGGCCATGGACATCATCATGCCCATGACGACCTTGCGGCGCTCCGGCCGGGCGCAGTGCGCGATGGCGAGCGCGGCGGCGGGCAGTGCGAACATCATGATCGGGAAGAAGCCCGAGGTGAACTGGCCGGCCGTCGGGTCACCGGCCAGGAAGCGGTTGATGTCACCGTTGACCACGGTGCCGCCCGGCTTGGTGAAGCTGCCGAGCTGGAACCACGCGTAGGTGTTGACGAACTGGTGCATGCCGATCGGGATCAGCGCGCGGTTGACCAGGCCGAAGAGACCGGCGCCGACCGCGCCCGCGCCCGCGAGCTTGTCGTTGCCGCTGGCGATGGCGTCACCGATCGGGCCCCAGCAGAGGCCGAACAGAATGCCGAGCGCGGTGCCGACGAAGGCCATGATGATCGGCACCAGCCGGCGCCCGTTGAAGAAGCCGAGCCAGTCCACCAGCTTGGTCCGGTGGAACTTCTGCCAGAGCACGGCGCTGAGCAGGCCGACCACGATGCCGCCGAAGACACCCGGGTTCTGCGGCTTGCCGTCGTTGATGCCGCCGTGGATCGGGAACGCGGTGAGGACGTTCTTGAACACCAGGTATCCGACCAGGGCCGCCAGTGCCGTGGAGCCGTCGGCCTTCTTGGCGAAGCCGATGGCGATGCCCACGCAGAAGAGCAGCGGCAGGTTGTCCAGGATGGCACCACCGGCGGTACCGAAGACCTGCACGAGCTTGGCCGGGAAGTGCCACTGGGTGTGGATGTCGTCCTGGCCGAGCCGGGCCAGCAGGCCGGCTGCGGGAAGTACGGCGATCGGGAGCTGGAGGCTGCGGCCGATCTTCTGAAGGCCGGGCAGCACGCCCGAGCCGAACTTCTTGGTCGGCGCCGCGGCGGGCGCCGGTGCCTGCGCAGTCGTACTCATGGGGGTGGTTCCTAACGCCATGGCGTGCCGGGCGGGGTGCGGGCCGGGTCCGGTACGCAAACTGGTCTACACCACTAGTGGTGTAGACCAGTTTTCTAACACGCTGCGAGAAGCCATGGAACCCTGGACGGCCTCGCAGGTGGGAAGAGCTATGAAATCGAAACCTTGTTGAGGATTGGCGATCATTGCCGGGGTCAGTCCTTGGTGACGTCGACCACTTCGTCCTCGGGCTCGCGCCCCGGGGTGTGCAGGTCGAACTTGGTGATCATGAATCGGAAGAGCGCGTAGTAGACCACCGCGAAACAGAGGCCGATCGGAATGATCAGCCAGGGCTTGGTGGCCAGGGTCCAGTTGATCAGATAATCGATCAGTCCGGCAGAGAAACTGAAACCGTCGTGCACGCCCAGTCCCCAGGTGACACCCATCGACACACCGGTCAGCAGTGCGTGTGCGACGTACAGCAGCGGGGCGACGAAGAGGAAGGCGTACTCGATCGGCTCGGTCACGCCGGTCACGAAGCTGGTCAACGCGACCGAGATCATCAGGCCGTAGATCTCCTTGCGGCGGTGCGGCTTGGCGCAGTGGGCGATGGCGAGCGCGGCGGCCGGCAGCGCGAACATCATGATCGGGAAGAAGCCCGAGGTGAACTGGCCGGCCGTCGGATCGCCGTGCAGGAACCGGGGGATGTCACCGGTCCAGGTGTGGCCCTGCGCGTCCTTGTAGGTCCCGTACTGGAACCACATGAAGGTGTTCAGGAACTGGTGCATGCCGATCACCAGCAGTCCGCGGTTGGCCACGCCGAACAGCCCCGCGCCCAGCGCTCCCCGGGCCGAGAGCCAGTCGCTGAAGTGGGTCAGGCCGTGGCCGACCGGCGGCCAGATCCACAGGCAGAACACCGCGAACACGATCGCCACCCCGGCCATCAGCATCGGCACCAGCCGGCGGCCGTTGAAGAAGCCCAGCCAGTCGGGCAGCTTGGTCCGGTGGAACCGCACCCAGAACCAGGCGGTCAGCAGGCCCAGGATGATGCCGCCGAAGACCCCCGGATTCTGGAAGGTCGGCGGAATGGTCGGCGGCTTCACCGGGAACTGCAGCAGGATGTTGTGGTAGACGAGGAAGCCGGCCACCGCGGCGAGCGCCGTCGACCCGTCCGCCTTCTTCGCCATCCCGATCGCCACGCCGACACAGAAGAGCAGCGGCAGGCCCAGTACCGGGTCCAGCAGTGACCCGCCCGCGCCGGCCAGCACCTTGGCGACATTGGGCCAGTCGGCGATCCTCCCGTCCGGGCCGAAGACGTCCGGCTGGCCCAGGCGATTGAGAATGCCGGCCGCGGGAAGCACCGCAACCGGCAGTTGGAGGGAGCGGCCCATCTTCTGCAAGCCGCCGTAGAAGCCCTGCCACCACTGTTTCGGTGGCAGCGCCGCGCTCGCTGAGCTCATCCTCGTCCTTCCGCCGCCGGCCGTCGGGGTGCGAGAGGAGCTGGGGAGCAATCGGTGCAGACCCGCACGTTTTGGAAGTACGCCAAGATTGGTGTAGACCAGCTGTGGTGCAGCCGTACGTGCCATGGACCCGAGCCCCACTCACCGTCATCCTGGGAGGAAGATCCACCAGGCGCGCGCGGTACTGGGCCAATCGAGGACCAGCGTGGCGCACCACTCCGAACCGGGCGATCCTGGTCGCGCGGGTGCGCGCGGCGGGCAACTGAGTCCGCGTCACCCGGCACCGTCGTACGGCACACCGCAGGACGGCCCCCGGCAAGGCAGCCGGAGCGCCGAGACAGAGGGAGAAAGACCATGGCCAGCAAGGCTGAGAAGATCGTCGCCGGTCTCGGCGGTATCGACAACATCGAAGAGGTCGAAGGCTGCATCACCCGGCTGCGCACCGAGGTCAAGGACCCCTCCCTCATCGACGAAGCCGCCCTCAAGGCCGCCGGCGCCCACGGCGTCGTCAAGATGGGCACCGCGATCCAGGTCGTCATCGGCACCGACGCCGACCCGATCGCCGCCGACATCGAGGACATGATGTAAGTCCCACCGCACTCCCGAGGGCCCGTCACCGACGCCGCGGTGACGGGCCCTCGGGCATGCCGGGCCGGGGTACGCCCCCGGCTGGGGCCCGGCCGCGCCCGGACCGACTACGCTCAAGCGCTATGTCACGCATCGACGGCCGCACCCCCGACCAGCTCCGCCCGATCACCATCGAACGCGGCTGGAGCAAGCACGCCGAAGGCTCCGTACTCGTCTCCTACGGCGACACCAAGGTGCTCTGCACCGCCAGCGTCACCGAAGGCGTCCCGCGCTGGCGCAAGGGCAGCGGCGAAGGCTGGGTCACCGCCGAGTACGCCATGCTGCCGCGCGCCACCAACACCCGCGGCGACCGCGAATCCGTCCGCGGCAAGATCGGCGGCCGCACCCATGAGATCAGCCGACTCATCGGCCGCTCGCTGCGCGCCGTCATCGACCACCGCGCCCTCGCCGAGAACACCATCGTGCTCGACTGCGACGTCCTGCAGGCCGACGGCGGCACCCGCACCGCCGCCATCACCGGCGCCTACGTCGCCCTGGTCGACGCCGTCTCCTGGGCCCGCGACAAGAAGCTGCTGCGCGCCAAGGGCCAGCCGATCACCGGCGGCGTCAGCGCCGTCAGCGTCGGCATCATTGGCGGCGTGCCGATGCTCGACCTCCAGTACGAGGAGGACGTGCGCGCCGAGACCGACATGAACATCGTCTGCACCTCCGACGGCCGCTTCGTCGAGGTCCAGGGCACCGCCGAAGGCGCGCCGTTCGACCGCGACCTGCTCAACCAACTGCTCGACCTCGGCACCCTCGGCTGCGCCGAACTGGACCAGATCCAGCGCAAGGCCCTCGAGCTCTGACCGCGGGGTGGCCATGGGCTGTACACGGAGTCCGTCCAGACCGTACGGTTCCCGCAACAGCCCTCCACACCCATAGGACTGAGATGCCGCCCAGCATCAACCGCCCCGCCGCCCTCGCCGTGGCCGCGCTCATCCTCGTCCTGCCGCTCAGCGCGGTCAGCTGCTCCGCCGCACAGAAGGCGGTCGACTGCGGCAACACCGCGGTCCGGCTGGGCTCCGACCTCAACGAGGTCAACAACGCCTACAACAACGCCAACAACGACCCCGCCGCAGCCGGCCGGGCGCTCGCCAAGCTGAAGGCCGACCTCGACAAGGCCGGCAAGAACAGCAGCAGCAGCGACATCACCAAGTCCATCGACGACCTGCAGAAGCAGGTCGACAAGGTCCAACAGGCCGTGGACAAGAAGCAGGTCCCCGACCTCGGGCCGCTCGGCGACGCCGTCGGCAACTTCACCAAGGTCTGCACCGGCTGACGGTCCGCGACACTGCGGAATACTGGGGGCCATGAGCACCCCTCGCCTCGTCCTGGCCACCCGCAACCAGCACAAGGTCGCCGAGCTGCGCGCCATCCTCGGCGACGCCGGACTGACCGTCGAGCTGGTCGGCGCCGACGCCTACCCCGAGATCCCCGACGTCCCCGAGACCGGCGTCACCTTCGCCGAGAACGCGCTGCTGAAGGCGCACGCCCTGGCCCGCGCCACCGGCCTGCCGGCCGTCGCCGACGACTCCGGGCTCTGCGTGGACGTGCTCGGCGGCGCCCCCGGGATCTTCTCGGCACGGTGGGCCGGCAAGCACGGCGACGACCGGGCCAACCTGGAGCTGCTCCTCGCCCAGCTCGCCGACATCGCCGCCCCGCACCGCGGCGCGCACTTCGCGTGCGCGGCAGCCCTGGCCCTGCCGGACGGGACCGAGCGCGTGGTGGAGGGGCGACTGCTGGGCACGCTGCGCACGGCGCCCGCGGGCGAGGGCGGCTTCGGCTACGACCCGATCCTGCAGCCGCTCGGCGAGACGCGGACCTGCGCGGAGCTGACGGCGGCCGAGAAGAACGCGATCAGCCACCGGGGGAAGGCGTTCCGCGGGCTGGCGGTGGCGGTGGGGGAGTTGGTGGGGTGAGAGCAGTGAAGGCCGGGCTGAATGCGCCCGGCCTTCGATTTGCAGGTAATGCTGCGTGCGGCCTGAGGGATTCGAACCCTCACGGGGTCTCCCCCAATGGCTCCTAAGGCCATCGTGTCTGCCGTTCCACCAAGGCCGCTCTTGTCAAGGCATCATGCTACTTGCCTTGCTGCGCTACTCGCACCCGCCTTCTTTCGGCAGTACGTCGGGGTGACGGCGTGACAGTTCGGGCAGAGTAGGCGCAGGTTCTCCGGTCGGTTGTCCGACCGGTCCCCGTTGACGTGATCGACCTCAAGGGTGAGCGTCCTGCCACGCCACTGCGGGCCGGTGCCGCAGTCCTCGCACAGTTCCGGCCGGCCGAGCTCAGCCAGGGCGCGGCGGATCCGCTCGCCTGGCAGCCTCTTGGCGTCCCAGGGGCGCTTGGCCAGGAGCTCCAGCAGCTCGCGGGTATTTCCCTCCTTGCCAAGGGCAGCGATCGTCCCCGCCCCGCGTAGCGGCTCATCAGGAAACCGGATGAACGGGTGATGCGAATCACCGCAGTTCCCGTTCGACCGTTGACAACTGATTGGTACAGACCTGTTGACCCTTGTGGTCCAGACCACATAGGTTCATCGCCAATCTGCAACGTGGCAGCCGGTCGGCGGACCGCTCGTCACCTGCGGTTTGTCCTCGACCCCCACGCGCGCGCTACCCCACTGGCGCGCACCGACACTCTCTCCTGGAGGACCGAGTGTTGATCCGCAATGAGGCGGCGCAGCGTCCCACCGCTGCCGGCCGTCGTCGATCCTCCGGCCGACGGGTGGCGTTCGCGGCCACTGCGGCGGCCGGGTTGGCCGGGCTGTTGCTCGGGACGCTGGGGCTGGCGCCCTCGCAGGCGGCTTCGGCCGTCGACAACCAGTCCTGTCGGCCGGACGGGATCAACACCTTCGCGGACTCCGCGGTGGCGTTCATCGAGAAGTACGGCTTCAACGGGGTGGACCTCGACTACGAGTACCCGACCTCGATGAACAACGCGGGCAATCCGCTCGACTGGACCACCGCCAACGCCAAGCGTGGCTCCCTGATGAAGGGTTACGCGGCGCTGCTGCAGACCATGCGGCAGAAGCTGGACCGGGCCAGCGCGGCGGACGGCAAGTACTACCTGCTCTCGGTCGCGGCCCCGTCCTCGGGCTACCTGCTGCGCGGCGGGCCACTACTACAGCAACAAGTGGTGGACCAAGGGCGACGACCCCACCGCCAGCGGTGCGTGGGGTGTCTGGAACGACCTCGGCCCCTGCTGAGCCGATAGGCCCGGCAGCTCGCTGAGGCGGTGGACGGCGGTGGCGGTGCACCCGGTCGGGGGGTGCACCGCCACCGCTCTTTGCTGCCCTGACACGGCACGGTTCCCGCGCGAAGTGGCAGGGGCTGCCAATTTCAGCCGATCTGGCAACGGTTCCGTTGCGGCCTGTGCGTATCTGTGCGAAAACCCTTGACTCCTCTGGATTCAGCAGGTGTCATATCACGCGTCACGTTCGAACCTGTTTGGTTCTGATTGATTGTGGTCCCATCCACCGCACTAGGAGCCCCACCCATGACCACCGTGCGCAACCGCCGCCGCACCACCGCCGCTGCCCTCGGCCTGCTCGTCGCGCTGGGCCTGACGGCTTGTTCCACCGGACAGGAGACCACCAAGGCCGGCGGCGACGTCGCCACCGTCAACGGGAAGATCTCGCTGACCTACCTGCAGAAGCAGGGCGACCAGGAGTACTTCATCGGCGAGGCTGCGGGCGCCAAGGCCAAGGCCGCGCAGCTCGGCGTGGACCTGAAGGTGGTCAACCTCGGCAACGACGCCAACAAGACGATCAGCGAGGTCCAGTCCGCGATCGCACAGAAGAGCAACGGCCTGATCATCGTCGTCCCGGACCCGGCCGTCGGCCCGCAGGTGGTGCAGACCGCCAAGGACGCCAAGGTCGCGCTGCTCACCTCGGACGACCAGATCTGCACCACCGGCCCGGCCCCGGCCTCCTGCGACAAGTCGGCGCTGGTCCCGCGGATCGGCTTCAGCGGTCAGCAGATGGGTGGCGAGGTCGGCAAGCGGGCCGCCGAGGAGTTCAAGAAGGCCGGCTGGAACGCCGCCGACACCCGGACGATCTCCGCCTGGAAGCAGGACGTGACGGTCTGCGGTGACCGGGTGAAGGCCGCCAAGGACGCCTTCGCCACCGGCTCCGGCGCCACCGTGCAGAACATCGACGTGGCCACCGACAACACCCCGACCGGTGCCCAGGACAAGATCGCCGCCACCCTGACCGCCAACCCGGGCGTCAAGCACTGGGTGATCTGGGGCTGCAACGACGAGAACGTGCAGGGTGGCATCACCGCCACCGAGAACGCCGGCATCAGCGCCGACAACGTGATCGGTGTCGGCCTCGGCGCCTACCTGGCCTGCAAGGACTGGGGCAGCGGCAAGCCCAGCGGGATGAAGGCCGCGCTCTTCATCAACGGCAGCGACGTCGGCGCGCTGGCCGTGCAGACCATGGTCGACAAGCTGAAGAACGGCAAGGACTTCCCGCAGGAGGCCTTCGCCCCCACCACCATGGTCGACGCCACCACCTGGCAGTCCGCCGGCGTCAAGTGCAGCTGACATGACGAACGTGAACACAGGGGCGGGTGTCCGGGGGCTCGGCAAGCGGTTCGGCGAGGTCCGGGCGCTCGGCGGAGTGACCCTGGACTTCCCGGCCGGCCAGGTCACCGCACTGATGGGTGAGAACGGGGCCGGCAAGTCGACCCTGCTGAAGATCCTGACCGGCGATCACCAGCCCACCGAGGGCACGGTGCTGCTGGACGGCGCCGAACTGGTACTGCAGTCCCCGGCCCGGGCCCGGGCCGCGGGGATCCGGATCATCCCGCAGGAGCCGGAGATCATCCCGCACGTCTCGGTGGCCGAGAACGTCTACGCCGGCGCCCTGCCCCGCAAGGCGGGCCGCCGGCTGGACCGGGCCGAGCTGCGCCGCCGGATCGAAGCGGACCTGGACCGGCTCGGCTTCGACCGGGTCCTCGACCCGGACCTGCTGGGCTCCCAGCTGACCCCGGCGCAGCGTCAACTGGTCGAGATCCTGCGGGCGTTGACCGGGGAGGCGAAGGTGATCGCCTTCGACGAGCCGACCAGCTCGCTCTCCGAGCAGGAGGTGGAGGCGCTGTTCGCGCTGATCCGCCGGCTGCGCGACGCGGGTGTGGCGGTGATCTACGTGTCGCACCGGATGAAGGAGATCTTCCAGCTGGCCGACCGGATCGCGGTGCTGCGCGACGGTGCGCTGGCCGGGGTGCTGGACGCGGCGACGGCGAGCGAGGGCGAGCTGGTGCGGCTGATGGTGGGCCGGGACCTGTCGCAGATGTTCGTGCGGCAGAATGTCGCGACCGACCGGGTGGTGCTGGACGTGCAGCATCTGACCACCGACGCGGTGCGCGACATCAGCCTGACCATCCGGGCCGGCGAGGTCGTGGGGCTGGCCGGGCTGATCGGTGCGGGGCGCTCGGAGCTGGCGCTGGCGCTGGCCGGGGACCTGCCGGTGCGCTCCGGCATCGTGCGGCTGGACGGGCGGCAGCTGCGCTCGGGCCGTCCCGGCGAGGTGATCAGCGCGGGTCTGGGGCTGGCACCCGAGGAACGCAAGGCCCAGGCGCTCTTCCTGCACCGCTCGATCCGGGACAACACCTCGCTGGTGGTGCTGGAGCGGCTGCGGCGCTGGCGGTTCGTCAGACGGTCGGCCGAGCGGGAGTTGGCGCAGAGCTACAGCGACCGGCTGCGGGTGCGCACCCCGTCGATCGAGCACGAGGTGCGCAAGCTGTCCGGCGGGAACCAGCAGAAGGTGGTGCTGGCCCGTTGGCTGGCCCGCAAGCCGAAGGTGCTGATCCTGGACGAGCCGACCCGCGGTATCGATGTCGGCGCGAAGGCGGAGATCTACCAGATCATCGCCGACCTGGCCAAGGAGGGCGTCGCGCTGCTGGTGATCTCCTCCGAGCTGCCCGAGGTGCTCGGTCTCGCCGACCGGGTGGTGGTGATGCAGAACGGCCGGATCACCGGGGAGTTGGACCGGTCCGAGGCCACCGAGGAGCGGATTCTGTCGCTCGCGATGGCCGACGACCTCAGTGATGAAAGTAGGAGTGCATGAGCACGACGACGGTCTCCGACAACGCTCCCACCGGGAGCGTGCCACCGGCCAAGCCCGGTGGCGGTAGGGCCGGCGGTCTGCTGGCCTCGGTCGGCGGGCAGAACCTCAGCCTGATCGCCGCGCTCGCGGTGGTGCTGACGCTGTTCGGTTCGCTCAACGACAACTACCTGAGCTGGAACAACATCCAGGTGATCGCCGAGGCGGTGACCATCACCGGCCTGCTGGCCGTGGTGCAGACCGTGGTGATCATCTGTGGTGGCCTGGACATCTCGGTCGGTTCGCAGGCGGGCCTGGCCTCGGTGGTCAGCGCGATGGCCTTCACCTCCACCGGCAAGAACCCGCTGCTCGGTATGGCGGCGGCGATCGGGGTGGGAGTGCTGATCGGTGCGCTGAACGGCGTGGTGATCGTCTACGGCCGGGTGAACGCCACCATCGCGACGCTGGCCGGCCTGGCCGCGTACAAGGGGGTGGCGCAGCTGATCTCCAACGGTGCGGCGCAGGGCTACGTGCTCAACGACAGCCTGTTCATCTTCCTCAGCCGGGGCAAGATCGCCGGGCTGCCGGTGATGGTGTGGATCCTGATCGTGGTGGCGCTGGCGGTGCACGTGCTGCTGAAGTACACCGACATCGGCCGCAACATCTATGCGATCGGTGGCAACGACACGGCGGCCCGGCTGGCCGGCATCAACATCAACAAGTACCTGATCGCGGTCTACGGGCTGATCGGCGTGGTGGCCGCGGTGGCGGGCATCCTGCTGACCGCGCGGACCGGCTCCGGCCAGCCGGTCTCCGGCAGCGAGGGCCTGGAGCTGAAGGCGATCACCGCGGCCGCGCTCGGCGGCTGTGCGCTCAAGGGCGGCAAGGGCGGTATCGGCGGCACGCTGCTGGCCGTCGCTCTGCTCGGTGCGCTGGAGAACGGGTTGACGGTCCAGGGGATCAACTCGTTCTGGCAGAACGTGGCCCAGGGTTCGCTGCTGGTCGTCGCTGTGGTGATCCAGCAGCGGCGCAGTGGCGAGCGGGCAGTGGGGTTGCCCGGCTGACGACCCGTCGGCCACGAAGGGCGGCGGCCCCGGCTCCTGTGTGGGGAAGCCGGGGCCGCCGTCGCGTTCAGCAGACCCTAGGCCTCGATCTTGAGGTCGCGCAGCAGCTTGGCGACGTGCCCGGTGGCCTTGACGTTGTACAGGGCGCGCTCGACCTTGCCCTGCTCGTCCACGATCACGGTGGAGCGGATCACGCCGACCACGGTCTTGCCGTAGAGGGTCTTCTCGCCGTACGCGCCGTACGCCTCCAGGACCGACTTGTCCTGGTCCGAGAGCAGCGTCACCTTGAGGTCCTCGGTCTCGCGGAACTTGCCGAGCTTCTCGGGCTTGTCCGGCGAGATGCCGATCACGTCGTAGCCGGCGCCGGCGAAGACCTGCAGGTTGTCGGTGAAGTCGCAGGCCTGGGTGGTGCAGCCCGGGGTGAGGGCGGCGGGGTAGAAGTAGACGATCACCTTGCGGCCCAGGTGCTCCGCGAGGGAGACCTGCTTGCCGTCGGCGTCGGGCAGGGAGAAGGCGGGGGCGGTGTCCCCCGCCTGGAGGCGCTCACTCATGCGGCCACCTCGCTGCGCTCGGTGGTCGCTTCGCGAGACACGCCCCTCTTGATTGTTCGCTCGCTTCGCTCACTCACGTTGGTTTCTCTCCTCGTGCGGGACCAGGTGGTCGTGCCACCGCAAACCTACCCCCGTTGGTGGGTGGGACTGCGCGGCGTCGCGGCGGAGCTGACAGACTGAGCGGCAGCAGACCGTGACGTCAGGTGAGTGAGGTGGCCCGGGTGGGCAAGGGGAAGACCAAGGACAGCCCGAGGGACGACGCGGGCCGCACCACGGCCGAGATCGAGGCGAACATCGCGCGCACCCGGTCCCAGCTGGCCGACACGCTCGACGAGCTCGCCATGCGGGTGCACCCGACCACGATCGCCGACCAGGTCCGCGCCAAGGCGCTGGCATCCGTGGAGCAGAAGGTCGGGCGGGTGTACGTCGGCGCCAGCCGGGCCGTGGAACAGGTCAAGGCGCAGTTCGTGGACGAGAAGGGCCGGCCGCGCCAGGAGCGGATCGTTCCTGCGGTGCTGGTCGGTGGCGGGGTGCTGCTGCTGGTCGCCTCGGCGCGCCGGCGCAAGGGCAAGTAGCGGCCATGGTCCGGTGCCGGGATCGCGGGCCAGCGCCACGGTGCGGGCCCGCGCCAGGTACGGTCGGGGCGTGAGCGTGAACGACGACGAGCAGAACAGGCAGTCCGAGCACGGCCGGCACGACCGGCTGGGCGAGAAGCTACCGATCCGGATGCTGCACGACCGCGTGCTGGTGCGCCCCGAGGGCGGCGAGGGCGAGCGCCGCTCCACCGGTGGCATCCTGATCCCCGCCACCGCAGAGATCTCCAAGCGCTGCAGCTGGGCCGAGGCGGTGGCGGTCGGCCAGAGCGTGCGCTCGGTGGAGCCGGGGGACCGGGTGCTGTACGACCCCGAGGACAAGCTGGAGGTCGAGGTCCGGGGAGCCACGTACGTGCTGCTGCGCGAGCGGGACCTGCACGCGGTGGCGGCGGAGCGGCTGAAGGACTCGGAGGGGTCGACGGGGTTGTACCTGTAGCGGTCCTGACGGCCTGTCGGAGCCCCCGCCCGGTTCTCGGGCGGGGGCTCCCGGCGTTCATGCGTTCGGGCTAGGCGGGGTGGCCGCAGGGTGCTATTCGGCTCACTGTTTGGAGCGGAGCGGGTTCGCTCCGTATGCAACAGTCAAGCCCTGAACAGGAGAAGTACCCTCATGCGTGCCTTATGGACGGCTGCCGCGCTCGCTGCGGCGATGAGCCTCACCTCGGTCACCGCTGCCTCCGCCGCCGTCCCGCTTCGTGAGATCGACGGGCCCCGGGTGGCCGTGACGGTGCCGGTGGCCCCGGCAGCGCCGGCGGTGCCGCTCTGGGCCGAGGCGCCGAAGGCGGCGCCGGCGGTGACTCCGCCGACCACGCCGACGCTGCCCACCACGCCGACGCTGCCGACCGGCGCCCTGCCCGACACGGGGGCGCTGCTGAAGCTGCTGAGCAGCCTGCTGTCGACCATCACCAGCCTGCTGGCGAGCCTCGGCCTGCCGGTGACCCTGCCCACCCTGCCGACGCTGCCCAGTACGGGTGGCTGAGCGGTAAACCACTGCGGGAGCAAGCAGTCGCCCGCTAACGTGGTCTGACACAACCTCATACGCACCGAACCAGCCCCGACCAGCGTCCGGACCCCCCCAGGTCCCGCAGGTCGGGGCTAGTCCGCGCGCGGGGTGTGCGCAGGGGCGGTGGTCGCTCCGCTGAAATGTCGACAAGGAGACAAATCATGGCGCAAGCGGTCGGGCTCTACCTGGCCATCGCGCGCGGCGCGTTCCGCCGCTACTCGACGTACCGGATGGCGACCTTCTCCGGTGCCTTCACCAACTCCGTCTTCGGCGTCATCCTGGCCGCCACCTTCCTGGCCCTGTGGCGGGCCAGGCCGGGGCTCGGCGGGTACGACACCGCGCAGGCGGTCACCTACATCTGGGTCAGCCAGGCGCTGCTGGCGGTCGTCGCGGCCTGGGGCGGCGGGTTCCAGGACGACGTGCAGGCGCGGTTCCGCAGCGGGGACATCGCCATCGACCTGTACCGGCCGGTGGACTTCCAGGGCTGGTGGCTGGCGAACGACCTGGGCCGGGCGGCCTTCCAACTGCTGCTGCGCGGGGGAGTCCCGCTGACGGTCGGGGTGCTGTTCTTCCACGCCCGGCTGCCGCACTCCGCGCTGACCTGGCCGCTCTTCCTGGTCTCGGTGCTGCTGGCGGTGGTGGTCAGCTTCGGGCTGCGCTTCCTGGTCTCGCTGCTCGGCTTCTGGCTGCAGGACTCCGAGGGCGTGCGGGCGATCACGGTGGTGGTCTCGATGTTCCTCTCCGGCATGCTGCTGCCGCTGGCCCTGTTTCCGCCGGCGCTCGGCACGGCGGCCCGCGCGCTGCCCTGGGCGGCGATGGTGCAGGTGCCCTGCGACGTCTTCCTGGAGCGCCACCCCGGCCGCGGTGTGGCCGACCAGCTGGCGTTCCAACTGCTGTGGGCGGTCGTGCTGTTCGGCGCGGGACGGCTCGCGCTGCGGCTGGCCGCCCGGAAGGTGGTGGTCCAGGGTGGGTGAGCTGCGCTGGGCGGTGACCTCCTGGCGGCTGGCCGCCGCCATGTGGACCCGGGCCGCCTTCTCCTACCGCGTCTCCTTCGTGCTGCTGAGCCTCGCCAGCCTGCTGATCACCGGGCTGGACTTCGTGGTCCTGGTCCTGATGTTCCGTCACACCGACCGGCTCGGCGGCTGGAGCCTGCCGGAGATCGGCCTGCTCTACGGGACCTCGGGCTTCGCGATCGGCATGGCGGACTTCTTGGTCGGCACCGTCGACGGGCTGGGCGAGCGGATCCGCACCGGCGCCCTGGACGTGCTGCTGATCCGCCCGGCACCGGCGCTCTCGATGGTCTGCGCCGAGCGGTTCACCCTGCGCCGGCTGGCCCGTCCGGCGCAGACGCTGGCGGTGCTCGGCTGGTCGCTGCAGGCGCTGCCGGTGGCGTGGAGCTGGGACAAGGTGCTGCTGCTGATCGTGATGCTGCTCTGCGGCACGGTGATCTTCGCCGCGCTCTTCGTCGGCCTGTCCGCCACCCAGTTCTGGTGGGGCGAGGCGCGCGAGCTGCAGAACGCCGCCACCTACGGCGGGGCCACCCTGCTGCAGTACCCGCCGACCATCTTCGCCAAGGACCTGCTGCTCGGGGCGACCTTCGGCGTGCCGCTGGCCTTCGTCAACTGGCTGCCGGCGCTGCACATCCTGGGCCGCCCCGACCCGCTCGGACTGCCGCCCGCGTTCCGGTTCGCCTCGCCGCTGGCGGCCGGCCTGAGCGTGTTGGCGGCCGGACTGGCCTGGCGAGCCGGGCTGCGGGCCTATCGAGGAACCGGAAGCTGAAGGAGACGGGTATGGAACTGATCGAACTCGACGACGTGTCACGCACCTTCACCATCCGCACCAGGACCGGCCGGCTGCGCCGCGAGCGGCGCGAGGTCCGGGCGGTGGACGGCCTGAGCTTCACCGTGCGGGCGGGGGAGTGCGTCGGCTACATCGGGCCGAACGGCGCCGGGAAGTCCACCACCATCAAGATGCTCACCGGGATCCTGGTGCCCAGCAGCGGCCGACTGCGGGTGGCCGGGGTGGACCCGGCCCGGGAGCGGGTGGCGCTGGCCCGCCGGATCGGGGTGGTCTTCGGGCAGCGCACCACGCTCTGGTGGGACCTGCCGCTGCGCGACTCCTACCAGCTGGCCCGCCGGCTCTACCGGATCCCGCCGGCCCGGTTCGCCGCCAACTACCAGCGCTGCGTCGAACTGCTCGGCCTGGGCGACCTGTTGGACACCCCGGTGCGTCAACTCTCGCTCGGCCAGCGGATGCGCGGGGACCTGGCGGCCGCGCTGCTGCACGACCCGCAGGTGCTCTACCTGGACGAACCGACCATCGGGCTGGACGTGGTGAGCAAGGCGCGGGTGCGGGAGTTCCTGCGCGAGGTCAACGCGGCCGGCACCACGGTGCTGCTCACCACCCATGACCTCACCGACATCGAGCAGTTGTGCGGCCGGGTGATGGTGATCGACCACGGCCGGGTGGTCTACGACGGCGACCTGCCCGGTCTGCACGCGGCCGGCGAGAGCGAACGCACCCTGGTGGTGGACCTGGTGCGGGCGGGCGCGCCGATCGAGGTGCCCGGGGCCCGGGTGGTCAAGGTGGAGGGCTCCAGGCAGTGGCTGGCCTTCCCGGCCGAGCGCAGCGCGGCGCCGATCGTGGCCGCCGTCGCCGACCGCTACCCGCTGCAGGACCTCTCGGTCCGCGAGCCGGTGATCGAGGACGTGATCGCCCGGATGTACGAGCCGGATGCACGAGGGAGCGGTGATCGGCTGAGCGGGCGGCGGTGAACCCGTAACCAGGCCGGCCCGCGCGCGGTTGGAGGGGTGGAACGGGTGGTGTCGGGTGTTCTGGGAGCCCCGACGCCACCCGGCGCAGGCTGCTCGAGCCCGGCGTGGGTTGCTCGAAGGAGCGCAGTGGGAGTGATGAGCGGTGCGGTCCCCGAGGTGACCGTGGTGATCGCCTGCCACAACGCGATGCCCCAGCTGACGGCTGGTCTGGACTCGCTGGTCGGCCAGTCGATCCGGCGCCGGCGCCCCGGTGCGCTGCAGGTGCTGGCGGTGGACGACGGGTCCACCGACGACAGCGGCACCGAGCTGCGGCGGTACGAGGAGCGGCATCCGGAGCTGTTCACGGTGCTGGGCGGGGCCGACCCGGGCGGCTCGGCGGCCGCCGGCAACCGGGCGCTGGATCGGGCGCGCGGACGGTTCGTCCTCTTCCTCTGCGCCGCCGACCGGCTCGGCCTGGAGGCGCTGGAACGGCTGGTGGCGCTCGCCGACCGGGCCGGGTCCGATGTGGTGCTCGGCCGGACGGTGGGCGTCGGCGGCCGCCAGGTAGCGCAGGAGATCTTCGAGCGGACCCGGGAACAGGTGACCTTCACCGACTCCGCCCTGGCCTGGGCGCTCTCGGACAGCAAGCTGTTCCGCCGCGAGCTGCTGGTCGGCCACAGCCTGCGCAAACGCGAGGACCTGCCCGCCCACTGCGAGCAGCCGTTCACCCTGGAGGCTTGCCTGCACGCGCGGCGGATCTCGGTCCTGGCCGACTACGACTGCTACTACGCGATGCCGCGCCCGGACCGCAGCCCGGTCACCGTCCGCTCCCGGCACGAGGCTCGGCTGCGCGGGGCGGCCGCGCTGCTGGAGGTCGTCGAGCGGCTGGCCGAGCCGGGTCCGGAGCAGGCCGTGCTGCGCGGGCGGGTGTTCTGCTGGGACGTCGCGAGCCTGCTGCGGACCGAGTTCCTCACCCTGGAGGAGCCGGTGCAGCGCCGCCTCTGCGCCGGCGTCGGCCGACTGCTCGACCGGCACTGCCCGCCGGCCGACTTCCAGCAGTTGGCGGTCCGCGACCGGCTGCGCCTCGACCTGGCCCGCCGCGGTCGGGTGGCCGCGCTGCGCAGGCTGATCCGCTACCAGGCCGCGTACTGGGAGGCCGCGCAGCCGAAGGTGGCCGGGGAACGGGAGCCGGTGCCGGTCGTCCCGGCGCCGGCTCATTCGGTGCCGGTGCCGGTGCCGGTGCAGTTGTGGCGCGGCATCGTCCCGGAGCAGGTCCGCCGTCGACTGCGCCGCCAGCCTGCTTGGCGCGGCTTCGTGGAACGGGCCTACGCGCGCTGGGGGTAGCGGCACAGCTCAGGGAGAGATCAGGGGCGAGTAACCCGAAGATCGGACCGGTGATCAGTGACACTGGTCGGGTGGAGAGCGAGAACGAGGCCGCGGTGGCCGCCTCCGGGGTCCGGTTCACCGCCGCCGACGAGGAGAAGCGCCGCGGCGTGCGGCGGATGAAGACGATCGCGACCGGCTTCCTCGCCGTCGCCACCGTCGTCTACGCCCTGGCCACCTGGGCGGGCGCGGCCGGCTGGGGCAGCTGGACGGGCTACGTCTCGGCCGCCGCCGAGGCCGGCATGGTCGGCGCGCTCGCCGACTGGTTCGCCGTCACCGCGCTGTTCCGCCGCCCGTTCGGCCTGCCGATCCCGCACACCGCGATCATCCCCACCAAGAAGGACGCCTTCGGCCGCTCGCTCGGCAGCTTCGTCGGCGAGAACTTCCTCTCCGCCCAGGTGGTCCGCACCCGCCTCGCCTCGCTCGGCATCGCCCGCCGGCTCGGCGAGTGGCTGGCCGCCCCCGGCAACGCCGAGCGGGTCACCACCGAGGCCTCCGCCGCGCTGCGCGGGGTGCTCGCGGTGCTGCGCGACGAGGACGTGCAGGCCGTGGTCAGCGAGGCGGTCACCCGCCGGGCCGCCGCCACCCAGGTGGCCGAGCCGATCGGTCGACTGCTCGGCAAGGTGGTGGCCGACGGCGGCCACCACGGGGTGGTCGACCTGGTCGCGGTCCGGGTGCACGACTGGCTGACGGAGCATCACGGGGACGTGGTCGAGAAGGTCGCCATAAAGTCGCCCGGCTGGACCCCGAAGTTCATCGACCACCAGGTCGGCGAGCGGGTCTACAAGGAGCTGATGCGCTTCGTCACCGCGATCCGCGACAACCCGGACCACCCCGCCCGCGGCGCGATCGACACCTTCCTGGCGGACTTCGCCGTCGAGCTGCAGACCGACCCGGCCACCCAGGCCCGGGTGGAGCGGGCCAAGGCCGAACTGCTGGCCCGCGGCGAGGTGCAGGAGCTGATCGCCTCCTCCTGGAGCGCGGTGCGCGCCCTGGTGCTGGCCGCCGCCGAGGACGAGCAGAGCGAGCTGCGCCGCCGGATGCGCGAGGGGGTGCGCTCCTTCGGGACGCGGCTGGCCACCGACCGGCGGCTGCAGACCAAGACCGACGGCTGGCTGCAGGACGCGGCCAGCTACGTGGTGGAGACCTACCGCGC